>NZ_BOMA01000009.1:0-274411 GCF_016861935.1 Pseudomonas sp. 008
CGTCAAGATTGAATTCCGAAACCCCTATCTGCTTACGCAGGTAGGGGTTTTGTTTTGCCCGCAGGAAAACTGACGTTTAGGGTTTCTATGCAACTGCTCGGTGCATGGCTATCATGCGGGCCTCATTGTGAGGCGAGACTTGCATGCTGACGTTGTTAAAGCTTCTTAAGGATGGTCGATTCCATTCGGGCCAGGCCCTGGGCGTCGCCTTGGGCGTCAGTCGTAGTGCTGTATGGAAGCAGCTTCAGCATTTGGAGGCTGAGCTCGGCTTGTCCATTCATAAAGTGCGCGGTCGCGGCTATCAGCTGGCTGCGCCATTGACGCTGCTTGATCCTGTCGAGATATGCGCGCGTGAGCCTTCCTGTGAGTGGCCCATCCTGGTCCTCGACTCAATTGACTCTACCAATGCTGAAGCCTTGCGCGCTATTGAGCGTGGCCAGGTCGCGCCATTTCTGGTGCTTGCTGAGCGGCAAACGGCCGGTCGCGGACGGCGTGGACGCAAGTGGGTGAGTCCGTTCGCAGAAAACATCTATTACAGCCTGGTGCTGCGCATTGAGGGTGGGATGCGGCAGCTGGAAGGCTTGAGTCTAGTTGTTGGGCTCGCCGTACTGCAGGCCTTGCGAGAGCTTGGTATTTCAGGCGCGGGGTTGAAGTGGCCCAATGATGTTCTGGTTGGTCAGAAAAAAATTGCTGGAATATTGCTCGAATTAGTGGGCGATCCTGCAGATGTGTGTCACGTAGTGATCGGTGTCGGGATCAATGTGAACATGCAGATGACTGATGAGGTTGACCAGCAGTGGACGTCCATGCGGCTCGAGTCGGGCAAGGCGGTTGATCGCAATCACCTGGTTGCGAAGTTGGGGGTGATGCTCCGGGCCTACTTGAGTCGCCACCAGGTCGGCGGATTTCCGGCTATCCGGGCGGAGTGGGAGCAAAATCATCTATGGCAGGGACGCGCCGTGTCGTTGATTGCTGGAGCTAGTCAGATAGATGGAGAGGTGTTGGGTATCGATGGTCAGGGTGCCTTGCGCTTGAAGGTGGATGGCGTGGAAAAAGTCTTTAGTGGTGGTGAGCTCAGCCTGAGGTTGCGTGATGATTCTTGAGCTCGATTGTGGAAACAGTTTCATCAAGTGGCGTGTGCTCGGCGCGGATGTCGGGCGGGTGGTTGGTGAGGGTGTCGTTGATTCGGATCTCGCGCTGCTTGAGAGCTTGAGGGGGCTCAAGGGGCTCGCTCTCAAGCATTGTCGGTTAGTGAGCGTCAGAACCGCTGAAGAAACCGGAGCCTTGATCTCTTTGTTGTCAGAGGCTTTCGGTGTTTCCGTGGTGTGCGCCACACCGGCTCGGGAAATGTCCGGGGTTCGTAATGGCTATGAAGAGTTCGAGCGGCTAGGGCTTGATCGCTGGCTAGCAATGCTCGGAGGATTTCACCTGGCTTCAGGTGCTTGTCTGGTGCTCGACTTCGGTACCGCAGTCACTGCTGATTTTGTCGCTAGGGATGGCGAGCATCTTGGAGGGTTCATCTGTCCGGGAATGCCCTTAATGCGTAACCAGTTGCGTACTCATACCCGTAGAATCCGCTATGGCGACCTTGCTGCCGAGCGCGCTTTGGAGAGTCTTGTTCCCGGGCGTACTACCGTCGAGGCGGTCGAGCGAGGTTGCTTGCTGATGTTGAGGGGCTTTGTTCAGGCTCAGCTAGAGTTGGCGCGCAGCTATTGGGGGGAGGATTTCGCTGTATTCCTCACAGGAGGAGATGCTGATCTGGTCTCCGAGATTGTGCCTGAGGCCAGGGTGGTTCCAGATCTGGTGTTTGTAGGGTTGGCTATGGCGTGTCCCTTGTCTTGAGGTTTTTATGCGTTGGTTGTTCCTGCTACTGCTTGTTCTCAATGTGTTCTATTACGTCTGGCACCAACAGGAGGCTCCGCTTCGCGCGAAGGATGTGACCCCCTTGAGTTTGTATCGGGGCTCTCAGCAGGACATTCGTTTGTTGAGCGAGGCGACTGATACGACCCGAGACAAAGGAAAATCCACGCAGACGGAAAGCAGTTGTCTCTATCTGGGCGGTTCTGCCCGGCAGGAAGTCGCTCAGGCAATCGAACATCGATTGAGTGGCATGGACATCAAGTTTCAGTCCTTGCCGAAGGATCTCCCTGAATATGCGGGTTACTGGGTGCGTGTGGCGCCGGAAAGCCGGCGTTTGCTGGATGACTTGCAGTTGCAAAGCCTTTCTAAAGAATTCAATGAGTTAAAACATAAAATAATGCCGTGCGAGGGGGTTGCACCTGTCGAATAGTTTGCATAGAATGGCGCCCGCTTCGCAGTGAAGACCTTTTAAAGGTTGACGGTGCGAAGCGAGGTCAACGCAGCTAACCTCAGGTTTTTAATGAGAAAATGCTTGACAGAAGGCTGGCATAGTATAGAATGCCGGCTCGCTTAGGAGGGGTTCCCGAGCGGCCAAAGGGATCAGACTGTAAATCTGACGTCTACGACTTCGAAGGTTCGAATCCTTCCCCCTCCACCATTTTTAGCGAGAGCTGCAAGCTCCGCGGGTATAGTTTAGTGGTAGAACCTCAGCCTTCCAAGCTGATGATGCGGGTTCGATTCCCGCTACCCGCTCCAGGTTTGCAGGTCCTGCAAAGTGTTGCGCTCTTGTAGCTCAGTTGGTAGAGCACACCCTTGGTAAGGGTGAGGTCAGCGGTTCAAATCCGCTCAAGAGCTCCATATAACAAGGCAGATATGAAAATATCTGCCTTTGTTTTAATGGCTTGTAGATGTGCGTTGTGCCTGAGAGGGTGTTGTGCGTCTTAGGTGCTGGTGTGCATGGCCAGGATCGATGAGTAAGTTGTTGTAAAGTCTTTTTCGGGCCGGCATAATGGTCGGCCTGATTTTGTTTTAGGTCAGTAGCTCAATTGGCAGAGCGACGGTCTCCAAAACCGTAGGTTGGGGGTTCGATTCCCTCCTGACCTGCCAGATTCACCAGGTGTGTCTGGCTTTCTTTTCACAGGATCTTCATAGATGACTCCTAAAGCTGAAGCTCAAGGCTCTCGCTTCGATCTACTTAAGTGGCTGGTAGTAGTTGCTTTGGTGATTGTTGGCGTTGTTGGCAATCAGTATTACTCTGCTTCGCCGATCCTGTACCGCGTGCTCGCTTTGCTGGTCATTGCTACTGTAGCTGCCTTTGTAGGCCTGCAGACGGTTAAGGGCAAGTCTTTCTTTGTACTGGTTAAGGAAGCGCGCACCGAGATTCGTAAAGTCGTTTGGCCAACTCGCCAAGAAACTACGCAGACCACGTTGATCGTTGTGGCTGTTGTTCTGGTTATGGCGTTGCTGTTGTGGGGGCTTGATTCCCTGCTCGGCTGGCTTGTTTCCTTGATCGTCGGCTAAGGGTGTCCCGTGGCTAAGCGTTGGTACGTTGTGCATGCTTACTCCGGTTACGAGAAGCATGTCATGCGTTCGTTGATCGAGCGCGTAAAGCTGGCTGGCATGGAAGATGGCTTCGGCGAAATTCTGGTTCCCACTGAAGAAGTGGTTGAAATGCGTAATGGCCAGAAGCGCAAAAGCGAGCGCAAATTCTTCCCAGGTTATGTGCTGGTTCAGATGGACATGAACGAGGGTACTTGGCACTTGGTCAAGGATACTCCTCGGGTGATGGGTTTCATCGGTGGTACTGCCGACAAGCCTGCACCAATCACAGATAAAGAAGCAGAAGCGATTCTGCGTCGCGTTGCTGATGGTAGCGACAAGCCGAAGCCGAAGACGTTGTTCGAGCCGGGTGAGTCGGTACGTGTCAACGACGGGCCGTTTGCCGATTTTACCGGCACGGTTGAAGAGGTTAACTACGAAAAGAGCCGGATCCAAGTGGCGGTGCTCATTTTCGGTCGCTCTACTCCGGTAGAGTTGGAGTTCAGCCAGGTCGAAAAGGTCTAGCTGAGCAAGCATCCCAACCCCGCAGCCCTAGGCTGTGGGGTTTTGTCGTCACTGGGATAAACGCGCAAGTAACCGGGGAGCCTTTCGAGGCGTTTGAACCCGTAATTGGAGTGCCTCATGGCCAAGAAGATTACCGCTTACATCAAGCTGCAAGTGAAGGCCGCTCAGGCTAACCCAAGCCCACCTGTTGGTCCTGCTCTGGGTCAGCACGGCGTGAACATCATGGAATTCTGCAAGGCTTTCAACGCCCGTACTCAGGGTCTTGAGCCAGGTCTGCCGACTCCAGTGATCATCACTGTCTACAGCGACCGTAGCTTCACGTTCGAAACTAAATCCACTCCTGCTTCGGTTTTGCTGAAGAAGGCTGCTGGTCTGACTAGCGGTTCCGCTCGTCCGAACACCGTTAAGGTTGGCACTGTGACTCGTGCTCAGCTGGAAGAAATCGCGAAAACCAAAAACGCGGATCTGACTGCAGCTGATATGGAAGCAGCCGTGCGTACTATCGCCGGTTCTGCTCGTAGCATGGGCCTTAACGTGGAGGGTGTGTAATGGCTAAGCTGACCAAGCGTCAAAAGGCTATCGCCGGCAAAATCGAAGCAGGCAAGGCCTACAACTTTGTAGACGCTGCTGCTCTGCTGTCCGAGCTGTCGACTGTCAAGTTCAGCGAGTCGTTCGACGTAGCTGTGAATCTGGGTGTTGACCCGCGTAAATCCGACCAGGTCGTTCGTAGCGCTACCGTGCTGCCGCACGGTACCGGCAAGACCGTTCGCGTTGCTGTGTTCACTCAGGGTCCAGCTGCCGAGGCCGCTCTGGCTGCCGGCGCTGACCGTGTAGGTATGGACGACCTGGCTGCCGAAATGAAAGGCGGCGACCTGAACTATGACGTAGTGATCGCATCCCCGGATGCAATGCGCGTTGTAGGTCAGTTGGGTCAGATCCTCGGTCCACGTGGTCTGATGCCTAACCCTAAAGTCGGCACTGTAACTCCAGACGTAGCTACCGCGGTTAAAAACGCCAAGGCTGGTCAGGTTCGTTATCGCACCGACAAAAACGGCATCATCCACACTTCCGTTGGCAAAGTCGGCTTCGATGCCGTCAAGCTGAAGGAAAACGTTGAAGCCCTGATCGCTGATCTGAAGCGTATCAAGCCAGCTTCCTCGAAAGGTATTTACGTCAAGCGCGTTACCCTGAGCACTACTATGGGCCCAGGTCTGGTCATCGACCAGGGTTCGCTCGACGCGTAAGACGCAGGTTGGCGCAAGTAATTGCGCCAATTGAAAGATTGGGGTCCCTGCCTGGCGGGGGCTATCCAAGACCGTAGGCGACGCAAGTCTTAAACCTCAAGCCTACGCAGATGGTGCTCCCGGTTCCTTACCGAATCAGACACCAAAACGACATCCGGTTTCGACTGGATGAAACGGTAACAAGCAGGAGTTAAACCCGTGGCAATTAAACTCGAAGACAAGAAGGCCATCGTCGCTGAAGTCAACGAGGCTGCCAAAGTCGCTCTGTCCGCTGTCGTGGCTGATGCCCGTGGCGTAACAGTAGGCGCGATGACCGGACTCCGTAAAGAGGCTCGTGAAGCTGGCGTTTATGTACGTGTCGTACGTAACACCCTGCTCAAGCGCGCTGTTGCTGACACTGAATTCAGTGTCCTCAACGACGTGTTCACCGGCCCTACCCTGATTGCATTCTCCAAAGAACATCCAGGCGCTGCTGCCCGGATTTTCAAAGAGTTCGCCAAGGGTCAGGACAAGTTCGAGATCAAGGCAGCTGCGTTTGATGGCAAGTTCCTTGCCGCTAACCAGATCGACGTGTTGGCTACCCTGCCGACCCGCGACGAAGCTATTGCGAAACTGATGAGCGTGATCCAAGGCGCTACCAGCAAGCTGGCTCGTACCCTGGCAGCCGTTCGCGACCAGAAAGAAGCAGCTGCTGCCTAAGGCACAGCGAGACCTTTCAAAATCATATGTTTAATTTGATGGCTGCGTAAGCTGTCACCCCAATACAGGATTCAAGTCATGTCTCTGACTAACGAACAAATCATCGAAGCAATCGGCCAGAAAACCGTTCTGGAAGTTGTTGAGCTGATCAAAGCAATGGAAGAAACCTTCGGCGTTACCGCTGCTGTTGCTGCTGCTGGTCCAGCTGCTGCTGCCGCTGTTGTTGAAGAGCAAACTGAATTCAACGTCATGCTGACCGAAGCTGGCGAGAAGAAAGTTAACGTGATCAAGGCTGTACGTGAACTGACCGGTCTGGGCCTGAAAGAAGCCAAGGCTGTAGTTGACGGCGCTCCTGCCATGGTTCTGGAAGCTGTTGCCAAAGACGCAGCTGACAAAGCCAAAGCAGCTCTGGAAGAAGCAGGCGCTAAAGTCGAGCTGAAATAAGCATCGACTTTGCTCCTCCAGCCCGAGCGTTAAGCGAAAGGCTGATGGCTGGTGGCTCTTGCCACCGGCCTTTTTCCGTTATTGGCAGCCGACTGGGTCGGTGCTGGTAACGAGCTGTATCCACCCGATGTGGTGGCGCAAACCATGGGGTTTGCACGATTTTCTGGCTGCTCCCGTCGGGAGGGGCCAAACAAGCAGGTGACCAAGCTGGGGAACGCTGATGGCTTACTCATATACTGAGAAAAAACGTATCCGCAAGGACTTTAGCAAGTTGCCGGACGTCATGGATGTGCCGTACCTCCTGGCCATCCAGCTGGATTCGTATCGTGAATTCTTGCAAGCGGGAGCGACTAAAGATCAGTTCCGCGACGTGGGCCTGCATGCGGCCTTCAAATCCGTTTTCCCGATCATCAGCTACTCCGGCAATGCTGCGCTGGAGTACGTCGGTTATCGCCTGGGCGAACCGGCATTTGATGTCAAAGAATGCGTATTGCGCGGTGTAACTTACGCCGTACCTTTGCGGGTAAAAGTGCGCCTGATCATTTTCGACAAAGAATCGTCGAACAAAGCGATCAAGGACATCAAAGAGCAAGAAGTCTACATGGGTGAAATCCCCCTGATGACTGAGAACGGTACCTTCGTAATCAACGGTACCGAGCGTGTAATCGTTTCCCAGCTGCACCGTTCCCCGGGCGTGTTCTTCGACCACGACCGTGGCAAGACGCACAGCTCCGGCAAGCTGCTGTACTCCGCGCGCATCATTCCTTACCGCGGTTCGTGGCTGGACTTCGAGTTCGACCCGAAAGATTGCGTATTTGTGCGTATCGACCGTCGTCGCAAGCTGCCTGCATCGGTACTGCTGCGTGCGCTGGGCTATACCACTGAAGAAGTGCTGGACGCGTTCTACACCACCAACGTCTTCCACGTGCAGGGTGAAAACCTCAGCCTGGAACTGGTGCCTCAACGCCTGCGTGGTGAAATTGCTGTCCTCGATATTCAGGATGACAAAGGCAAGGTTATTGTCGAGCAAGGTCGTCGTATCACCGCTCGCCACATCAACCAGCTGGAAAAAGCCGGGATCAAAGAGCTGCAAGTGCCTCTGGACTACGTCCTGGGTCGCACTACTGCCAAGGTCATCGTGCATCCGGCTACCGGCGAAATCCTGGCAGAGTGCAACACCGAGCTGAACACCGAAATCCTGGCAAAAATTGCCAAGGCGGGCGTTGTTCGCATCGAAACTCTGTACACCAACGATATCGACTGCGGTCCGTTCGTCTCCGACACCCTGAAGATCGACTCCACCAGCAACCAATTGGAAGCGCTGGTCGAGATCTATCGCATGATGCGTCCAGGCGAGCCGCCAACCAAGGACGCTGCCGAGACACTGTTCAACAACCTGTTCTTCAGTCCTGAGCGCTATGACCTGTCTGCGGTCGGCCGGATGAAGTTCAACCGTCGTATCGGTCGTACCGAGATCGAAGGTTCGGGCGTGTTGTGCAAAGAAGACATCGTCGCGGTTCTGAAGACTCTGGTCGACATCCGTAACGGTAAAGGCATCGTCGATGACATCGACCACCTGGGTAACCGTCGTGTTCGCTGCGTAGGCGAAATGGCCGAGAACCAGTTCCGCGTTGGCCTGGTACGTGTTGAACGTGCGGTCAAAGAGCGTCTGTCGATGGCGGAAAGCGAAGGCCTGATGCCGCAAGACCTGATCAACGCCAAGCCAGTGGCTGCGGCGGTGAAAGAGTTCTTCGGTTCCAGCCAGCTGTCCCAGTTCATGGACCAGAACAACCCGCTGTCCGAGATCACCCACAAGCGTCGTGTCTCTGCACTCGGCCCAGGCGGTTTGACTCGCGAACGTGCAGGCTTCGAAGTCCGTGACGTACACCCGACTCACTACGGTCGTGTATGCCCGATTGAAACGCCGGAAGGTCCGAACATCGGTCTGATCAACTCCCTGGCCGCCTATGCGCGCACCAACCAGTACGGCTTCCTCGAGAGCCCGTACCGCGTGGTGAAAGACGCTCTGGTCACCGACGAGATCGTTTTCCTGTCCGCCATCGAAGAAGCTGATCACGTGATCGCTCAGGCTTCGGCCACGATGAACGACAAGAAAGTCCTGATCGACGAGCTGGTAGCTGTTCGTCACTTGAACGAGTTCACCGTCAAGGCGCCGGAAGACGTCACCTTGATGGACGTGTCGCCGAAGCAGGTAGTTTCGGTTGCTGCGTCGCTGATCCCGTTCCTCGAGCACGACGACGCCAACCGTGCGTTGATGGGTTCGAACATGCAGCGTCAAGCTGTACCAACCCTGCGTGCTGACAAGCCGCTGGTAGGTACCGGCATGGAGCGTAACGTGGCTCGCGACTCCGGCGTTTGCGTCGTGGCTCGTCGTGGTGGCGTGATCGATTCCGTCGACGCCAGCCGTATCGTGGTTCGTGTTGCTGATGATGAAGTTGAAACCGGCGAAGCTGGTGTCGACATCTACAACCTGACCAAGTACACCCGCTCCAACCAGAACACCTGCATCAACCAGCGTCCGTTGGTGAGCAAAGGTGATCGGGTTCAGCGCAGCGACATCATGGCCGACGGTCCGTCCACCGATATGGGTGAACTGGCTCTGGGTCAGAACATGCGCATCGCGTTCATGGCATGGAACGGCTTCAACTTCGAAGACTCCATCTGCCTGTCCGAGCGTGTTGTTCAGGAAGACCGTTTCACCACGATCCACATCCAGGAACTGACCTGTGTGGCGCGTGACACCAAGCTTGGGCCAGAGGAAATCACTGCAGACATCCCGAACGTGGGTGAAGCTGCACTGAACAAGCTGGACGAAGCCGGTATCGTTTACGTAGGTGCTGAAGTAGGCGCAGGCGACATCCTGGTAGGTAAGGTCACTCCGAAAGGCGAGACCCAGCTGACTCCGGAAGAAAAACTGCTGCGTGCGATCTTCGGTGAAAAAGCCAGCGACGTTAAAGACACCTCCCTGCGTGTGCCTACCGGCACCAAGGGTACTGTCATCGACGTACAGGTCTTCACCCGTGACGGCGTTGAGCGTGATGCTCGTGCACTGTCGATCGAGAAGACTCAACTCGACGAGATCCGCAAGGACCTGAACGAAGAGTTCCGTATCGTTGAAGGCGCTACTTTCGAACGTCTGCGTTCCGCTCTGGTCGGCCACAAAGCCGAAGGCGGTGCCGGTCTGAAGAAAGGTCAGGAAATCACCGACGAAGTTCTCGACGGTCTTGAGCACGGCCAGTGGTTCAAACTGCGCATGGCTGAAGATGCTCTGAACGAGCAGCTCGAGAAGGCTCAGGCCTACATCGTTGATCGCCGCCGTCTGCTGGACGACAAGTTCGAAGACAAGAAGCGCAAGCTGCAGCAGGGCGATGACCTGGCTCCAGGCGTGCTGAAAATCGTCAAGGTTTACCTGGCAATCCGTCGTCGCATCCAGCCGGGCGACAAGATGGCCGGTCGTCACGGTAACAAGGGTGTGGTCTCCGTGATCATGCCGGTTGAAGACATGCCGCACGATGCCAATGGCACCCCGGTCGACGTCGTCCTCAACCCGTTGGGCGTACCTTCGCGTATGAACGTTGGTCAGATCCTTGAAACCCACCTGGGCCTCGCGGCCAAAGGTCTGGGCGAGAAGATCAACCGGATGGTCGAAGAGCAACGTAAGGTTGCTGAACTTCGCACCTTCCTGGACGAGATCTACAACCAGATCGGCGGTCGTAACGAAGATCTGGATAGCTTCTCCGACCAGGAAATCCTGGATCTGGCGAAGAACCTGCGTGGCGGCGTTCCAATGGCCACTCCAGTGTTCGACGGCGCCAAGGAAAGTGAAATCAAGGCCATGCTGAAACTGGCAGACCTGCCAGAAAGCGGCCAGATGCAGCTGACCGACGGCCGTACCGGCAACAAGTTCGAGCGCCCGGTTACTGTTGGCTACATGTACATGCTGAAGCTGAACCACTTGGTAGACGACAAGATGCACGCTCGTTCTACCGGTTCGTACAGCCTGGTTACCCAGCAGCCGCTGGGTGGTAAGGCGCAGTTCGGTGGTCAGCGTTTCGGGGAGATGGAGGTCTGGGCACTGGAAGCATACGGTGCTGCTTACACTCTGCAAGAAATGCTCACAGTGAAGTCGGACGATGTGAACGGCCGGACCAAGATGTACAAAAACATCGTGGACGGCGATCACCGTATGGAGCCGGGCATGCCCGAGTCCTTCAACGTGTTGATCAAGGAAATTCGTTCCCTCGGCATCGATATCGATCTGGAAACCGAATAACACGTGACGCGAATCGAGAGCGGGGCAGGATTGCCCGCTCTCTGCTCCGCCAGGAGGAAAGGCCTTGAAAGACCTACTGAATTTGCTGAAAAACCAGGGTCAAGTCGAAGAGTTCGACGCCATCCGTATTGGATTGGCATCGCCTGAGATGATCCGTTCGTGGTCGTTCGGTGAAGTTAAAAAGCCGGAAACCATCAACTACCGTACGTTCAAACCTGAGCGTGACGGCCTGTTCTGCGCCAAGATCTTTGGCCCGGTAAAGGATTACGAGTGCCTGTGCGGTAAGTACAAGCGCTTGAAGCACCGTGGTGTGATCTGCGAGAAGTGCGGCGTTGAAGTCGCGCTGGCAAAAGTTCGTCGTGAGCGCATGGCGCACATCGAACTGGCCTCGCCAGTAGCCCACATCTGGTTCCTGAAATCGCTGCCGTCCCGTATCGGCTTGCTGATGGACATGACCCTGCGTGATATCGAACGCGTTCTCTACTTCGAGAGCTATGTCGTTATCGATCCAGGCATGACCACCCTTGAAAAGGGTCAGCTGCTCAACGACGAGCAGTACTTCGAAGCGCTGGAAGAGTTCGGCGACGATTTCGATGCCCGCATGGGTGCCGAAGCTGTCCGTGAACTGCTGCACGCTATCGACCTGGAACACGAGATTGGCCGTCTGCGTGAAGAGATTCCGCAAACCAACTCCGAAACCAAAATCAAAAAGCTGTCCAAGCGTCTGAAGTTGATGGAAGCCTTCCAGGGTTCCGGCAACCTGCCAGAGTGGATGGTGCTGACCGTTCTGCCGGTTCTGCCGCCAGATCTGCGTCCACTGGTCCCATTGGATGGCGGTCGTTTCGCGACTTCCGACCTCAACGATCTATATCGTCGAGTGATCAACCGTAACAACCGTTTGAAGCGCCTGCTTGATCTGTCCGCTCCGGACATCATCGTGCGCAACGAAAAGCGTATGTTGCAGGAAGCCGTCGACGCACTGCTCGACAACGGTCGTCGTGGCCGCGCTATCACCGGTTCCAACAAGCGTCCTCTGAAATCCCTGGCTGACATGATCAAGGGTAAACAAGGTCGTTTCCGTCAGAACTTGCTCGGTAAGCGTGTTGACTACTCCGGTCGTTCGGTAATTACCGTAGGTCCGACTCTGCGTCTGCACCAGTGCGGTCTGCCGAAGAAGATGGCTCTCGAGCTGTTCAAGCCGTTCATTTTTGGCAAGCTGGAAATGCGTGGTCTTGCTACCACCATCAAAGCGGCCAAGAAGATGGTCGAGCGCGAGCTGCCAGAGGTTTGGGACGTTCTCGCTGAAGTAATTCGCGAACACCCGGTTCTCCTCAACCGTGCACCGACCCTTCACCGTCTGGGTATCCAGGCGTTTGAACCGGTACTGATCGAAGGTAAGGCTATCCAGCTGCACCCTCTGGTCTGTGCTGCGTACAACGCCGACTTCGACGGCGACCAAATGGCCGTGCACGTACCGCTGACGCTGGAAGCCCAGCTGGAAGCGCGCGCGTTGATGATGTCGACCAACAACATTCTGTCGCCAGCCAACGGTGAGCCAATCATCGTTCCTTCGCAGGACGTTGTATTGGGTCTGTACTACATGACTCGTGAAGCGATCAACGCCAAAGGCGAAGGTCGTGTGTTTGCGGATCTGCAGGAAGTTGACCGTGTGTTCCGTGCCGGCGAAGCCGCACTGCACGCCAAGGTCAAGGTGCGGATCAACGAAACCGTGAACGATCGTGATGGCGGCAGCGTGACCAACACTCGTATCGTCGACACTACCGTCGGCCGTGCGCTGTTGTTCCAGGTTGTGCCAAAAGGTCTGTCCTTCGACGTCGTC
The DNA here is from genome assembly GCF_016861935.1 of Pseudomonas sp. 008. Taxonomy (NCBI): domain Bacteria; kingdom Pseudomonadati; phylum Pseudomonadota; class Gammaproteobacteria; order Pseudomonadales; family Pseudomonadaceae; genus Pseudomonas; species Pseudomonas sp. 008. The sequence goes on from NZ_BOMA01000009.1 coordinate 12,446, forward strand.
AACCTGCCGATGAAGAAGAAAGCGATCTCCAAACTGATCAACCAGTGCTACCGCGTGGTTGGTTTGAAAGAGACCGTGATCTTCGCTGACCAGTTGATGTACACCGGTTTTGCCTATTCGACCATCTCCGGCGTTTCCATCGGTGTTAACGACTTCGTTATCCCGGATGAAAAAGCCCGCATCATCGGTGCCGCCACCGACGAAGTGAAAGAGATCGAAAGTCAGTACGCCTCCGGCCTGGTAACCCAGGGCGAGAAGTACAACAAAGTGATCGACCTTTGGTCCAAGGCGAACGACGAAGTATCCAAGGCGATGATGGCCAACCTCTCGAAAGAGAAAGTCATTGACCGCCATGGCGTCGAAGTTGACCAGGAATCCTTCAACTCGATGTACATGATGGCCGACTCGGGCGCACGGGGTTCTGCTGCGCAGATCCGTCAGCTCGCCGGTATGCGTGGCCTGATGGCCAAGCCGGACGGTTCCATCATCGAAACGCCGATTACTGCGAACTTCCGTGAAGGTTTGAGCGTACTTCAGTACTTCATCTCTACTCACGGTGCTCGTAAAGGTCTGGCGGATACCGCGTTGAAAACTGCGAACTCCGGTTACCTGACTCGTCGTCTGGTAGACGTGGCGCAGGATCTGGTTGTGACCGAGATCGATTGCGGTACCGAACATGGCCTGGTAATGACTCCGCACATTGAAGGCGGTGACGTTGTTGAGCCGTTGGGTGAGCGCGTATTGGGTCGTGTCATTGCCCGTGACGTATTCAAGCCAGGTACCGAGGAAGTTATCGTTCCTGCCGGCACTCTGGTAGACGAGAAGTGGGTCGAGTTCATCGAGCTGAACAGCATCGACGAAGTGATCGTGCGTTCGCCGATCAGCTGCGAAACCCGCTACGGCATTTGCGCCAAGTGCTACGGCCGTGACTTGGCTCGTGGTCACCAGGTGAACATCGGTGAAGCGGTCGGCGTTATCGCTGCCCAGTCCATCGGTGAGCCGGGTACCCAGCTGACCATGCGTACGTTCCACATCGGTGGTGCGGCAAGCCGGACCTCCGCAGCCGACAGCGTTCAGGTGAAGAATGGCGGTACCGTCCGTCTGCATAACCTGAAGCACGTTGAGCGAGTGGACGGTTGCCTGGTTGCTGTGTCCCGTTCCGGTGAGCTGGCAATCGCTGATGACTTCGGTCGTGAGCGTGAGCGCTACAAGCTGCCGTACGGTGCTGTGATTTCGGTTAAAGAAGGTGACAAGGTCGACGCTGGCGCAATCGTGGCCAAGTGGGATCCGCACACTCACCCAATCGTTACCGAAATGAAAGGTACCGTGACCTACGTGGGCATGGAAGAAGGCATCACGATCAAGCGTCAGACTGACGAATTGACCGGTATGACCAACATTGAAGTACTCGATGCCAAAGACCGTCCAGCTGCCGGTAAAGATATCCGTCCTGCTGTGAAGATGGTTGATGACAACGGCAAGGATCTCTTGCTGCCGGGTACCGACGTAATTGCTCAGTACTTCCTGCCTGCTAACGCCCTGGTCGGTGTAGCGGACGGTGCGAAAATCGCGATCGGTGATGTTATCGCTCGTATTCCGCAAGAGACTTCGAAGACCCGTGACATCACCGGTGGTCTGCCGCGTGTTGCCGACTTGTTCGAAGCCCGTCGTCCGAAAGAAGCCTCGATTCTGGCTGAAGTCAGCGGCACCATCGCGTTCGGTAAAGAGACCAAAGGCAAGCGCCGTCTGGTTATCACCCCGAACGACGGTAGCGATCCGTACGAAGAGCTGATTCCGAAGTGGCGTCACTTGAACGTCTTCGAAGGCGAACAGGTAAACCGCGGCGAAGTTATCTCCGACGGTCCGAGCGATCCACACGACATCCTGCGTCTGCTGGGTGTGAGTGCGCTGGCCAAGTACATTGTGAACGAGATCCAGGACGTTTACCGTCTGCAAGGCGTGAAGATCAACGACAAGCACATCGAGACCATCCTGCGTCAGATGCTGCGTAAAGTTGAGATCGCTGAATCCGGCGATTCCAGTTTCATCAAGGGCGACCAGATGGAATTGACTCACGTGCTGGTAGAGAACGAGCGTCTGAGCAATGAAGACAAATTTGTCTCCAAGTTCACTCGCGTTCTGCTGGGTATCACCAAGGCGTCGTTGTCCACCGAATCGTTCATCTCGGCGGCTTCCTTCCAGGAAACCACTCGCGTACTGACCGAGGCGGCGGTAACCGGCAAGCGCGATTACCTGCGCGGCCTGAAAGAAAACGTGGTCGTGGGTCGTCTGATCCCGGCCGGTACCGGTCTGGCTTATCACAGCGAGCGCAAGCGCCGCCGTGATGCTGACAAACCGTTGCGCGTGAGCGCCAGTGAAGTGGAAGCTGCACTGACCGAAGCGCTGAACTCGAGCGGTAACTGAGTTCTGCGGTAGTAAATGAGTGCAGGCCCTGATCGCTCCGTTCATCCAGTCGAGACAATTTGTCGAGGTTGGATGGGGGGAGAGGTCGGGGCCTTGCCTTGACTGGGGGCAAGATCCTCTTTAGACTCTTGTACCCCTAAATTTGGCGGGGATTCGTTCCTGCCATTTTGCTTTTCTTGCAAGACAATAGCGTCGCAAGACAACAGTGGAGCTAGTAGATGGCAACTATCAACCAGCTGGTACGTCAGCCGCGTAAGCGTATCGTCGAGAAATCCGACGTGCCTGCGCTGCAGAACTGCCCGCAACGTCGTGGCGTATGCACCCGTGTGTATACCACTACGCCGAAAAAACCTAACTCGGCACTGCGTAAAGTATGCCGTGTGCGTCTGACCAACGGTTTCGAGGTTTCCTCGTACATCGGCGGTGAAGGCCACAACCTGCAAGAGCACAGCGTGGTACTGATCCGCGGCGGTCGTGTAAAAGACTTGCCAGGTGTTCGTTACCACACCGTTCGCGGCTCTTTGGATACTTCCGGCGTTAAAGGTCGTAACCAAGGTCGTTCGAAGTACGGTACCAAGCGTCCGAAGTAATAGTCGCTTGCAGCAAAAAACCGATTTCTATTTTTCTGAGTCGATAAGAGTAAGGTCGGAGGCGTCCCGAAAGGGCACCGATTCCGAGCGAACCTGAAGACCGTTTGAGGGCTTATCCATGCCAAGAAGACGCGTAGCAGCCAAGCGCGAAGTGCTTGACGATCCAAAATACGGAAGCCAAATCCTGGCCAAGTTCATGAACCACGTGATGGAAAGCGGCAAAAAAGCCGTTGCCGAGCGTATCGTTTATGGCGCGCTGGAAAAGGTTAAAGAACGCAAGAACAGCGACCCCCTGGAAATCTTCGAGAAAGCTCTCGACGCCATCGCTCCGCTGGTCGAAGTAAAGTCGCGCCGTGTAGGCGGTGCTACTTACCAGGTTCCGGTCGAAGTTCGTCCGTCCCGTCGTAACGCGCTGGCAATGCGCTGGTTGGTAGACTTCGCCCGTAAGCGCGGCGAGAAGTCTATGGCTCTGCGTTTGGCTGGCGAACTGTTGGACGCTGCTGAAGGTAAAGGTGCTGCTGTTAAGAAGCGTGAAGACGTGCACCGTATGGCTGAAGCCAACAAGGCTTTCTCGCACTACCGCTTCTAATTTTAGCTTCACTAATTTTGCGAGGGCTTTATGGCTCGTACTACTCCGATTAGCCGCTACCGTAACATCGGTATCGTTGCTCACGTGGATGCTGGTAAAACCACCACCACCGAGCGCGTCCTTTTTTACACTGGCAAAAGTCACAAAATGGGCGAGGTGCATGACGGCGCCGCGACCACAGACTGGATGGTGCAGGAGCAGGAGCGTGGTATTACCATTACTTCTGCTGCAATCACCGCCTTCTGGAAAGGTTCTGAGAAGCAGTACTCGCACGAACACCGTTTCAACGTTATCGATACCCCGGGCCACGTAGACTTCACTATTGAAGTTGAACGCTCCCTGCGCGTACTCGACGGCGCTGTCGTTGTGTTCTGCGGTACTTCGGGTGTTGAGCCTCAGTCGGAAACCGTATGGCGTCAGGCCAACAAGTACGGCGTTCCACGTCTTGTTTACGTAAACAAGATGGACCGTGCTGGCGCTAACTTCCTGCGCGTGATCGGTCAGATCAAGCAGCGTCTGGGTCACACTCCGGTGCCAATCCAGTTGGCTATCGGTTCCGAAGACAACTTCCAGGGTCAGATCGATCTGATCAACATGCAAGCTGTCTACTGGAATGACTCTGACAAGGGTATGGTCCCTGTTCGCAAGGACATTCCTGCTGAGCTGCAAGAGCTGGCTGAAGAGTGGCGCAGCAACATGGTTGAGGCTGCGGCCGAAGCCAACGAAGAGCTGATGAACAAGTATCTCGAAGGGGAAGAGCTCTCCATCGAGGAAATCAAGGCCGCTCTGCGTCAGCGTACTATCGCTGGTGAGATCGTTCTGGCTGTTTGCGGTTCTTCCTTCAAGAACAAGGGTGTTCCCCTGGTTCTCGACGCCGTTATCGACTTCCTGCCTGCTCCAACCGACATTCCTGCTATCAAGGGTTCCAACCCGGATAACGAGGAAGAGGAAATGGAGCGTCATGCAAGCGACGACGAGCCTTTCGCGGCTCTGGCGTTCAAGATCGCTACCGACCCATTCGTGGGTACCTTGACCTTTGTTCGGGTTTACTCGGGCGTGTTGGCCTCCGGCGACGGCGTGATCAACTCGGTAAAAGGCAAGAAAGAGCGCGTGGGTCGTATGGTGCAAATGCACGCAAACGCCCGTGAAGAAATCAAGGAAGTACGCGCTGGTGACATCGCGGCCTTGATCGGCATGAAGGACGTCACCACTGGTGAAACTTTGTGCAACGCTGACAAGCCAATCATCCTGGTTCGCATGGACTTCCCGGAGCCGGTTATTTCGGTTGCCGTAGAGCCTAAGACCAAGGATGACCAGGAAAAAATGGGTATCGCTCTGGGCAAGCTTGCTCAGGAAGACCCGTCTTTCCGCGTCAAAACTGATGAAGAGACTGGTCAAACGATCATCTCCGGCATGGGCGAGCTGCACCTGGACATCCTGGTTGACCGGATGCGCCGTGAGTTCAACGTCGAAGCCAACATCGGTAAGCCTCAAGTTTCGTACCGTGAGCGCATCACGAAGAGCTGCGAAATCGAAGGCAAGTTCGTTCGTCAGTCCGGCGGTCGTGGCCAGTTTGGTCATTGCTGGATCCGTTTTGCACCTGCTGACGAAGGTCAGGAAGGTCTGCAATTCCTGAACGAAGTAGTGGGTGGTGTGGTTCCTAAGGAATACATCCCGGCTATCCAGAAGGGTATCGAAGAGCAGATGAAGAACGGTGTTGTTGCCGGCTATCCGCTGATCGGCCTGAAGGCTACCGTGTTTGATGGTTCTTACCACGACGTCGACTCGAACGAGATGGCGTTTAAGGTGGCTGCTTCCATGGCGACCAAGCAACTGGCCCAGAAGGGTGGTGGTGAGTTGCTTGAGCCGATCATGGCGGTAGAGGTTGTTACGCCTGAAGACTATATGGGTGACGTGATGGGCGACCTTAACCGTCGTCGCGGCATGATTCTGGGTATGGAAGATACGGTTTCCGGTAAAGTAATTCGTGCCGAGGTTCCGTTGGGCGAGATGTTCGGTTATGCGACCGACGTTCGTTCCATGTCTCAGGGTCGCGCAAGCTACTCTATGGAATTCAAAAAATACAATACGGCTCCGTCGCACATCGTCGAAACCGTTACCAAAAAACAAGGCTGATTCAGTCCTTTAGGCAAGGAGTTAATTGTCGTGGCTAAAGAAAAATTTGATCGTTCCCTACCGCACGTCAACGTTGGCACTATCGGTCACGTTGACCACGGTAAAACCACTCTGACCGCTGCTCTGACTCGCGTCTGCTCCGAAGTTTTCGGTTCGGCTCGTGTTGACTTCGACAAGATCGACAGCGCACCAGAAGAGAAAGCTCGCGGTATCACCATCAACACCGCTCACGTTGAGTACAACTCGAAGATCCGTCACTACGCTCACGTTGACTGCCCAGGTCACGCTGACTATGTGAAGAACATGATCACCGGCGCTGCTCAAATGGACGGCGCTATCCTGGTTTGCTCGGCCGCTGATGGTCCGATGCCACAAACCCGTGAGCACATCCTGCTGTCCCGTCAGGTAGGCGTTCCGTACATCGTGGTTTTCCTGAACAAGGCTGACCTGGTAGACGACGCTGAGCTGCTGGAACTGGTTGAGATGGAAGTGCGCGATCTGCTGAGCACTTACGACTTCCCAGGCGACGACACTCCAATCATCATCGGCTCCGCTCGTATGGCGCTGGATGGTCTGGACGATAACGAGATGGGCACCACTGCCGTCAAGAAACTGGTTGAAACTCTGGACAGCTACATCCCAGAACCAGTTCGTCTGACTGACAAGCCGTTCCTGATGCCAATCGAAGACGTATTCTCGATCTCGGGTCGCGGTACTGTTGTGACTGGTCGTATCGAGCGCGGTATCGTTCGCGTTCAGGACCCACTGGAAATCGTTGGTCTGCGTGACACTACCGTCACCACCTGCACCGGTGTTGAAATGTTCCGCAAGCTGCTCGACGAAGGTCGTGCTGGCGAGAACTGCGGCGTGCTGCTGCGCGGCACCAAGCGTGATGACGTGGAGCGTGGTCAGGTTCTGGTTAAGCCGGGTACCGTTAAGCCGCACACCAAGTTCACCGCAGAAGTTTACGTTCTGAGCAAGGAAGAAGGCGGTCGTCACACTCCGTTCTTCAAAGGCTACCGTCCACAGTTCTACTTCCGTACTACTGACGTGACTGGTAACTGCGAACTGCCAGAAGGCGTTGAAATGGTAATGCCAGGCGATAACATTCAAATGACTGTTACCCTGATCAAAACCATCGCAATGGAAGACGGTCTGCGTTTCGCTATTCGCGAAGGCGGCCGTACCGTTGGTGCTGGCGTTGTAGCTAAAATCATCGAGTAAGCTTCTCTTTTGAGATAGCTTCGATGCTTTGAAAAAGCCCCCGCTTAGCGGGGGCTTTTTTATTGGGTTGACACCTATCGGGGGCGTCTATAGAATTGCGCCTCCTTTTAACGGGCGTATTGCGCCCGGTGGGAATAGCAGCCGGAGTCTGAAATCCAATGCAAAATCAGCAAATCCGTATCAGGTTGAAGGCTTTTGACCATCGCCTGATCGACCAATCCACCCAGGAAATCGTGGAAACCGCGAAACGTACTGGTGCTCAAGTGCGTGGTCCAATTCCACTGCCTACCCGTAAAGAGCGGTTCACCGTTCTGGTCTCCCCGCACGTCAACAAAGACGCGCGTGACCAGTACGAGATCCGTACTCATAAGCGCGTTCTGGACATCGTCCAGCCAACGGATAAAACCGTTGATGCTCTTATGAAGCTTGATCTTGCGGCCGGTGTGGAAGTGCAGATCAGCCTCGGCTAAGACTCGGTCTTAGTCGTGTAACGCTCTGAAATGGGCGGCCATAGCGGGTGAAAGCCCCGTACACTCATGAGGTTTACAACATGACTATTGGTGTAGTCGGTCGTAAATGCGGTATGACCCGTATTTTCACCGAAGAAGGTGTCTCCATTCCGGTCACGGTCATTGAGATCGAACCGAATCGCGTCACCCAGTTCAAAACTGAAGAGACCGATGGCTATCGTGCAGTGCAAGTCACTGTAGGCGAGCGTCGTGCTTCGCGTGTTACAGCTGCGCAAGCTGGCCACTTCGCTAAGGCGAACGTTGCCGCTGGTCGTACCGTAATGGAATTCCGCCTTGAAGAAGGCGAGTACCAGGCCGGCGATCTGATCAACGCTGAAATCTTCGCTGCTGGTCAACTGGTTGATGTAACCGGTCAGTCCAAAGGTAAAGGCTTCCAGGGTACGATCAAGCGTTGGAATTTCCGCGGGCAAGATAATACCCACGGTAACTCCGTATCCCACCGCGTTCCAGGCTCTATCGGCCAGTGCCAGACTCCTGGTCGTGTATTCAAGGGCAAAAAAATGTCCGGTCATATGGGCGCTGAGCGCGTGACCGTGCAGTCCCTCGAAGTAGTGCGCGTGGACGCTGAACGCAATCTGTTGTTGGTCAAGGGCGCTGTTCCTGGCGCTACTGGCGGCAACTTGGTTGTACGTCCAGCAGCCAAGGCTCGCGGTTAAGGGGAAGCTGACATGCAATTAAATGTAAATGACGCTCAAGCGATCGAAGTTTCCGAACTGACATTTGGCGGCGAATTCAACGAGACGCTGGTTCACCAAGCAGTCGTGGCCTACATGGCCGGCGGCCGTCAAGGTAGCAAGCAGCAAAAGACCCGTTCCGACGTTCGTGGTGGCGGTAAGCGCCCATGGCGTCAGAAAGGTACTGGCCGTGCTCGTGCCGGTACTATCCGTAGCCCAATCTGGCGTGGCGGCGGTACCACTTTCGCAGCTCGTCCTCAGGATCACTCCCAGAAGCTGAACAAGAAGATGTATCGCGCAGCAATGCGTTCCATCCTTGCTGAGCTGGTGCGTACTGATCGTCTGGTCGTGGTTCAGGATTTCGCTGTTGAAACGCCGAAAACCAAAGACCTGCTGGGCAAACTGAACAACATGAGCCTGACCGACGTTCTGATCGTGTCGGACGCTGTTGATCAGAACCTGTACCTGGCTGCTCGTAACCTGCCGCACGTTGATGTACGTGATGTGCAAGGTTCCGATCCAGTTAGTCTGATCGCATACGACAAGGTGTTGATCACCGTGTCGGCCGTGAAGAAATTCGAGGAGCTGCTGGGATGAACCAGGAACGCGTATTTAAAGTTCTGCTTGGCCCGCACGTTTCCGAGAAGGCTACGGTTCTGGCAGACAAGAAAGGCCAGTTCGTTTTCAAGGTTGCCACTGACGCAACCAAGCTGGAAATCAAGAAGGCCGTCGAAAGCCTGTTCAGCGTGAAAGTAGAGCGTGTTACTACCCTGAATGTTCTGGGTAAGAGCAAGCGCACTGCTCGCGGTCTGGGCAAGCGTAATGACTGGAAGAAGGCAGTTATCTCCCTTCAGCCAGGCCAAGATCTCGATTTCAGCAGCAGTGCTGAGTAAGGAAGGGGTGCATCATGGCAATCGTTAAATGCAAACCGACTTCCCCTGGCCGCCGTTTTGTGGTCAAGGTGGTCAACCAGGAGCTGCATAAAGGCGCTCCTCACGCACCGCTGCTCGAGAAAAAATCGAAGTCTGGTGGTCGTAACAACAATGGTCGTATTACCACTCGTCACATCGGTGGTGGCCATAAGCAGCATTATCGTCTGGTCGATTTCCGTCGCAACGACAAAGATGGCATCGCTGCCACTGTTGAGCGTATCGAATACGATCCAAACCGTACTGCTCACATCGCTCTGCTGCTGTACGCAGATGGCGAGCGTCGCTACATCATCGCGCCTAAAGGCGTGAGTGCTGGCGACCAGCTGATCGCAGGTGCTCTGGCACCGATCAAGCCGGGCAACGCTCTGCAACTGCGTAACATTCCAGTTGGTAGCACCGTACACGGCATCGAATTGAAGCCAGGTAAAGGCGCGCAAATCGCTCGTTCCGCTGGTGCTTCGGCTCAGCTGATCGCTCGTGAAGGTGTCTACGTGACCCTGCGTCTGCGTTCTGGTGAGATGCGTAAAGTGCTGGCTGAATGCCGCGCGACCCTGGGCGAAGTCTCGAACTCCGAGCACAGCCTGCGTTCGCTGGGTAAAGCTGGTGCCAAACGCTGGCGTGGCGTTCGCCCAACCGTTCGTGGTGTTGCCATGAACCCGGTTGACCACCCACATGGTGGTGGTGAAGGTCGTACCTCTGGTGGTCGTCATCCGGTATCGCCATGGGGCTTCCCGACTAAGGGCGCGAAGACTCGTGGTAATAAGCGTACCGACAAAATGATCGTCCGTCGTCGCAAGTAAATAGAGGGATACGACAGTGCCACGTTCTCTGAAAAAAGGTCCTTTTATCGATCTTCACCTACTGAAGAAGATCGAAGTGGCGGCGGAAAAGAACGATCGCAAACCAGTTAAAACCTGGTCGCGTCGCTCGATGATCCTGCCACAAATGGTCGGTCTGACCATCGCAGTACACAACGGTCGTCAACACGTCCCAGTTCTCGTTAACGAAGACATGGTCGGCCACAAACTGGGCGAGTTCGCCGGTACCCGCACATATCGTGGGCACGTGGCAGACAAGAAAGCCAAGCGTTAAGGGGTTAGGAAATGGAAGTAGCCGCTAAGTTGTCGGGCGCTCGAATCTCCGCCCAGAAAGCCCGCTTGGTCGCCGACCAGATCCGCGGGAAGAAGGTGGGCGAAGCGCTCAACCTGTTGGCTTTCAGCAGTAAGAAAGCCGCCGAGATCATGAAGAAAGTGCTGGAGTCGGCCGTAGCCAACGCCGAGCATAACGAAGGCGCAGACGTTGATGACCTTAAGGTCAGCACCGTTTTCGTCAACGAAGGGCGTTCGCTGAAGCGCATCATGCCACGTGCCAAAGGCCGTGCTGATCGCATCGTCAAGCGGTCTTGCCATATCACTGTCAAGGTTGCTGACAAGTAACGGAGTCGAAGAGATGGGTCAGAAAGTACATCCCATTGGCATTCGCCTGGGAATCGTCAAGGAGCACACCTCCGTCTGGTACGCAGACGGTCGGACTTATGCGGACTACTTGTTCGCTGATCTGAAGGTGCGTGAGTATCTCCAAGACAAACTAAAAAGCGCGTCCGTAAGCCGTATCGATATCCATCGTCCGGCCCAAACTGCACGTATCACCATCCACACCGCTCGTCCAGGTATCGTTATCGGGAAGAAAGGTGAAGATGTTGAGAAACTGCGTCAGGACCTGACCAAGCAAATGGGTGTGCCTGTGCACATCAATATCGAAGAGATCCGCAAGCCGGAGCTCGACGGTATGCTGGTTGCGCAGAGCGTAGCTCAGCAGCTGGAGCGTCGCGTAATGTTCCGTCGCGCTATGAAGCGCGCTGTTCAGAACGCCATGCGCATTGGTGCCAAAGGCATCAAAATCCAAGTGAGCGGTCGTCTCGGCGGTGCTGAAATCGCACGTACTGAATGGTATCGCGAAGGTCGTGTGCCTCTGCACACCCTGCGTGCCGACATCGACTATGCCAACTACGAAGCTCACACCACTTATGGTGTGATCGGTGTAAAGGTTTGGATCTTCAAAGGCGAAGTAATTGGTGGTCGCCAAGAAGAACTGAAACCACAAGCACCAGCGCCTCGTAAAAAAGCTGCTAAGTAAGGGGTACGCCAAATGTTGCAACCAAAGCGTACGAAGTTCCGCAAGCAAATGACTGGTCACAACCGTGGCCTGGCATTGCGCGGTAGCAAAGTCAGCTTCGGCGAGTTCGCGCTGAAGTCTGTTGCTCGTGGTCGTCTCACCGCTCGTCAGATCGAGTCAGCGCGTCGTGCACTGACCCGTCACGTTAAACGTGGCGGCAAGATCTGGATCCGTGTATTCCCGGACAAGCCTATTTCCAAAAAGCCACTCGAAGTTCGGATGGGTAAAGGTAAGGGTAACGTGGAATACTGGGTTGCCCAGATTCAGCCAGGCAAAGTCCTGTATGAAATCGAGGGTGTTTCTGAAGAGCTGGCGCGTGAGGCTTTCGCCCTGGCTGCTGCAAAGCTGCCGCTCGCCACCTCCTTTGTTAAACGGACGGTGATGTGATGAAAGCGAATGAACTTCGTGAAAAATCCGCACAGCAGCTGAACGAGCAACTGCTCGGCCTGCTGCGCGACCAGTTCAATCTGCGTATGCAGAAAGCAACTGGCCAGTTGGGGCAGTCTCATCTGCTCTCGCAAGTTAAGCGTGACATCGCTCGCGTGAAGACTGTGCTCAACCAGCAGGCAGGTAAGTAATCATGGCTGAAGCCGAAAAAACTGTCCGTACGCTGACTGGCCGTGTTGTCAGCGACAAGATGGACAAAACCATCACCGTTCTGATCGAGCGTCGCGTTAAGCACCCGATCTACGGTAAATACGTTAAGCGTTCGACTAAGCTGCACGCGCACGACGAAACCAATCAGTGCCACATCGGCGACAAAGTCACTATTCGTGAAACTCGTCCTTTGGCCAAGACCAAGTCTTGGGCGCTGGTTGATGTTCTCGAACGCGCTGTGGAAGTCTAAGGACTAGGGGTCGGAGAAATTATATGATTCAGACTCAATCCATGCTCGATGTGGCCGATAACAGCGGCGCTCGCCGCGTTATGTGCATCAAGGTGCTGGGTGGCTCCCATCGTCGTTACGCTGGTATCGGTGACATCATCAAAGTTACCGTGAAGGAAGCAATTCCTCGCGGTAAGGTGAAAAAAGGCCAAGTGATGACTGCTGTTGTAGTCCGCACTCGTCACGGCGTTCGCCGTGCAGATGGCTCCATTATCCGCTTTGATGGCAACGCTGCTGTTCTTCTGAACAACAAGCAAGAGCCGATCGGCACCCGTATCTTTGGGCCAGTGACCCGTGAACTTCGTACTGAGAAGTTCATGAAGATCGTCTCGCTCGCCCCAGAAGTGCTGTAAGGAGATCCGACATGCAAAAGATTCGTCGTGACGACGAGATCATCGTGATCGCCGGCAAAGACAAAGGTAAGCGCGGTAAGGTGCTGAAGGTTCTTGCTGATGACCGTCTGGTCGTTGGTGGTCTGAACCTGGTCAAGCGTCATACCAAGCCTAACCCGATGTCGGGCGTACAGGGCGGTATCGTCGAGAAAGAAGCGCCACTGCACGCTTCCAACGTCGCCATCTTCAACGGCGAAACCAACAAGGCTGACCGCGTTGGTTTCAAAGTAGAAGACGGTAAGAAAATTCGTGTCTTCAAGTCGACCCAAAAAGCGGTTGATGCTTGAACACTGCTAGGTAGAAGACCATGGCACGACTAAAAGAGATTTACCGGAAGGAAATCGCACCGAAACTTAAGGAAGAACTTAAGCTTTCGAACGTGATGGAAGTTCCGCGCGTTACCAAAATCACCCTGAACATGGGTCTGGGCGAAGCGATCGGCGACAAAAAAGTCATCGAGCACGCTGTTGCTGACCTGGAAAAGATCACCGGCCAGAAAGTCGTTGTGACCTACGCTCGGAAATCCATCGCTGGCTTTAAAGTCCGTGAAGGTTGGCCGATCGGCGTCAAAGTGACCCTGCGCCGTGAGCGTATGTACGAGTTCCTGGATCGTCTGCTGTCGATCTCCCTGCCTCGGGTTCGCGACTTCCGCGGCCTGAATGCCAAGTCCTTCGATGGTCGTGGTAACTACAGCATGGGCGTTAAAGAGCAGATCATCTTCCCGGAAATCGACTACGACAAGATCGATGCTCTCCGCGGTCTGGACATTACCCTGACCACCACTGCCAAGAACGATGATGAAGGTCGCGCCCTGTTGCGTGCTTTCAAATTCCCGTTCCGCAACTGATTGGAGTAGGAAAATGGCCAAGATGAGCATGAAAAACCGCGAGCTGAAGCGTCAGCTCACGGTTGCCAAGTACGCCAAAAAGCGTGCAGCACTGAAAGCTATCATCGTTGATCTGAGCGCAAGTCCAGAAGCGCGTTGGGAAGCTACAGTAGCCCTGCAGAAGCAGCCACGTGACGCAAGCGCTTCGCGCATGCGTAACCGCTGCCGCCTGACCGGTCGTCCACACGGCGTTTACCGCAAGTTCGGCCTTGGCCGTAACAAACTGCGTGAAGCTGCAATGCGTGGTGACGTACCTGGTCTGGTTAAAGCCAGCTGGTAAGCACTGTCGAAGTCTCGGTGTTCGGGGTCGCAAGATCCTGACCATCGGTGACCTTGAACTTGAATCAAGCCCCTATTGGGGCTTGATTCATTTGTGGGGTGTGTCTAGAATACCCGGCTCGCCTGAGCCCGTGTTTTTTTGCGCGGATGTACTCGGCGACACGTAGTAGCCGCAAGGCTAATTTTTTGTGTATTAGGAGCGTCTAGCCCATGAGTATGCAGGACCCGTTAGCGGACATGCTAACTCGAATCCGTAATGCCCAGATGGCTGAAAAGTCCGTCGTAAGCATGCCATCTTCTACTTTGAAGGTAGCTGTTGCCAAAGTCCTGAAGGACGAAGGTTACATTGCGGGTTATCAGATCAGCAGCGAAATCAAGCCACTGCTGTCCATCGAGCTGAAGTACTTCGAAGGCCGTCCGGTCATCGAGGAAGTGAAGCGCGTTAGCCGTCCAGGCCTGCGTCAGTACAAGTCCGTCGATGATCTGCCAAAAGTTCGTGGCGGTCTCGGTGTGTCTATCGTCTCCACCAACAAAGGTGTGATGACGGATCGTGCTGCGCGCGCTGCCGGTGTCGGCGGCGAAGTTCTTTGCACTGTGTTCTAAGGGGGGATAAGCATGTCACGCGTCGCTAAGAACCCCGTTAAGCTGCCAGCCGGTGTCGAAGTCAAATTCGCAGGCCAACAGCTTTCGGTGAAGGGTGCCAAGGGCACTCTCGAACTGAACATCCATTCGTCCGTTGAGATCGTTGAAGAGGCTGGTGAGCTGCGTTTCGCTGCTCGCAATGGCGATCAACAAACTCGCGCAATGGCTGGTACCACTCGTGCGTTGGTAAACAACATGGTCCAAGGCGTAAGCCAAGGCTTCGAGCGTAAGCTCCAGCTGGTCGGTGTTGGTTACAAAGCGCAAGCAAAAGGCACAGTGCTGAACCTGGCTCTTGGCTTCTCGCACCCAGTGGATTATGAACTGCCGGAAGGCATCACCGCTGAGACTCCTAGCCAGACCGATATCCTGATCAAGGGCATCGACAAGCAGCTGGTAGGTCAAGTGGCCGCCGAGATCCGCGACTTCCGTCCACCAGAGCCGTACAAAGGCAAAGGTGTGCGCTACGCGGACGAAGTCGTCCGTCGTAAAGAAGCCAAGAAGAAGTAGGGCATAGCAAATGACCGACAAAAAAGTTACTCGACTGCGTCGCGCTCGCAAAGCACGCCTGAAAATGCACGAACTCGAAGTCGTGCGTCTCTGCGTGTTCCGCTCGTCGCAGCACATCTACGCCCAGGTCATTTCGGCCGACGGCAACAAAGTCCTGGCAAGTGCCTCGACTTTGGATAAAGAACTGCGTGATGGTGCCACCGGCAACATCGACGCGGCCACTAAGGTTGGCCAGCTGGTCGCTACGCGTGCTAAAGCCGCTGGCGTCTCGCAGGTGGCTTTCGACCGCTCTGGCTTCAAGTACCACGGCCGCGTCAAGGCGCTGGCTGATGCTGCTCGTGAAGCTGGGCTGGAGTTCTAAGTTATGTCAAATAACGACCAAAAGCGCGACGAAGGCTACATCGAGAAGCTGGTTCAAGTTAACCGCGTAGCCAAAACCGTTAAAGGCGGCCGTATCTTCACTTTCACCGCGTTGACCGTGGTTGGTGATGGTAAAGGGCGCGTTGGCTTCGGCCGTGGCAAGTCGCGTGAAGTGCCTGCTGCGATCCAGAAGGCAATGGAAGCTGCTCGCCGCAACATGATCCAAGTTGATCTGAACGGCACCACTCTGCAGTACGCAATGAAGTCCGCTCACGGCGCTTCGAAGGTGTACATGCAGCCTGCTTCTGAAGGTACCGGTATCATCGCTGGCGGCGCTATGCGTGCTGTCCTCGAAGTTGCTGGCGTTCAGAACGTTCTGGCCAAGTGCTACGGCTCGACTAACCCGGTAAACGTGGTTCACGCCACTTTCAAAGGTTTGAAAGCAATGCAGTCTCCTGAATCCATTGCCGCCAAGCGTGGCAAAAGCGTCAAGGAGATCTTCTGATCATGGCTACCGTTAAAGTTACGCTGATCAAAAGCATGACCGGCCGCATCCCTAACCACAAACTGTGCGTTAAGGGTCTGGGTCTGCGTCGCATCGGTCACACTGTAGAAGTCCAGGATACTCCCGAGAATCGCGGGATGATCAACAAGGCTTACTACATGCTGCGTGTCGAGGGTTAATCGATGAAACTCAATGATCTGAGTCCAGCGCCGGGTTCCCGTCGCGAAAAGCATCGTCCGGGCCGTGGTATCGGTAGCGGTTTGGGTAAGACTGGTGGCCGTGGCCACAAAGGTCAAACCTCCCGCTCCGGTGGCACCATTGCTCCAGGCTTTGAAGGCGGTCAACAGCCGCTGCATCGTCGCCTGCCGAAGTTTGGTTTCGTTTCCCTGAAAGCCATGGACCGCGCAGAAGTGCGTCTGTCCGAGTTGGCTAAAGTGGAAGGCGACATCGTCACCGTGCAGTCCCTGAAAGATGCCAACGTGATCAACGTCAACGTTCAGCGTGTGAAAATCATGCTGTCCGGCGAAGTTACTCGCGCTGTCACCATCGGAAAGGGAATCGGCGCCACCAAAGGTGCGCGTGCGGCTATCGAAGCAGCTGGCGGCAAGTTCGAGGAATAAATGGCTAAGCAAGGTGCTCTCTCTGCGCTCGGCAAAGGCGGTATGTCTGAACTCTGGGCTCGTCTGCGTTTTCTGTTCCTGGCGATTATCGTCTACCGAATAGGCGCACACATCCCGGTTCCAGGTATCAACCCGGACCGACTCGCGGACCTGTTTCGACAGAATGAGGGGACCATTCTTAGCTTGTTCAACATGTTTTCCGGCGGCGCGCTGGAACGGATGAGCATCTTTGCACTGGGGATCATGCCGTACATTTCGGCATCGATCATCATGCAACTGATGACCGCCGTCAGCCCGCAGCTGGAACAGTTGAAGAAGGAAGGTGAAGCTGGCCGTCGCAAGATCAGCCAGTACACCCGCTACGGCACTGTCGTCCTCGCTCTCGTCCAGGCTATTGGCATGTCCATTGGTCTGGCGGGGCAGGGCGTTGCGTTCACTGGTGACTTTGGCTTCCATTTCGTCGCGGTATCCACTTTTGTGGCTGGTGCGATGTTCATGATGTGGCTGGGTGAGCAGATTACTGAGCGTGGTGTTGGCAACGGTATCTCGATGTTGATTTTTTCGGGTATCGTCGCCGGTCTTCCGAGAGCGATCGGGCAGTCTTTCGAGTCTGCACGTCAGGGTGATATCAACATCTTCGCCCTGGTTGCCATCGGTTTGCTGGCAGTAGCGATTATCGGTTTCGTGGTGTTCATTGAGCGTGGCCAGCGTCGTATTGCTGTTCACTACGCCAAGCGTCAGCAGGGCCGTAAGGTCTTCGCTGCGCAGACCAGCCACTTGCCGCTGAAGGTGAACATGGCCGGTGTTATTCCGGCTATTTTCGCGAGCAGCATTTTGCTGTTCCCGGCTTCGTTGGGTGCCTGGTTCGGTCAGTCTGAAGGTATGGGCTGGTTGCAGGACATCTCGCAGTCGATCGCTCCTGGTCAGCCGTTGAATATTCTGCTGTTTAGTGCAGGGATTATTTTCTTCTGCTTCTTCTATACGGCGTTGATGTTCAATCCGAAAGACGTAGCGGAAAACCTGAAGAAGTCCGGTGCCTTTATTCCGGGCATCCGTCCAGGTGAGCAGTCTGCGCGCTACATTGATGGCGTTCTGACTCGCTTGACCATGTTCGGTGCTCTTTACATGACGGCCGTCTGCCTGTTGCCCCAGTTCCTGGTGGTTGCAGCAAACGTACCGTTCTACCTTGGCGGGACCTCGTTGCTGATCGTGGTCGTGGTTGTGATGGACTTCATGTCCCAAGTACAATCGCACCTCGTTTCGCACCAGTACGAATCCCTGATGAAGAAAGCCAACCTGAAGGGTTACGGCAGCGGCATGTTGCGCTGAGTACCCATAAGGTTCGAGGAGTTGGTGATGAAAGTTCGTGCATCGGTGAAAAAGCTGTGCCGTAACTGCAAGATTATTCGCCGCGAAGGTGTTGTTCGAGTAATTTGCAGCGCGGAACCGCGTCACAAACAGCGCCAAGGCTGAGTGTGATTGTGCTTCAAGCCCGGCAGCTAGTGCGCTGCCGGGTTGATTATTTGTTATTACAGCGATATTATCTCGCGCCCTATTTCTTGGCTTCCGGGGCGTAGGTAGCTGTCAATTGGAGTCCCACTGAATGGCCCGTATTGCAGGCGTTAACATTCCAGATAACAAGCATACTGTTATCTCGCTGACCTACATCTATGGTGTTGGTCGCACTACTGCACAGAAAATTTGTGCAGTGACTGGGGTAAACCCAGCGGCAAAGATCAAAGATCTGAGCGACGAGCAGATTGAACAGCTGCGTGGCGAAGTGGCGAAGTTCACCACTGAAGGTGACCTGCGTCGCGAAATCAACATGAAAATCAAGCGTTTGATGGACCTCGGTTGCTATCGCGGTCTGCGTCATCGTCGTGGTCTGCCAGTACGCGGTCAGCGTACCAAGACCAACGCGCGTACCCGTAAAGGTCCGCGTAAGCCGATCCGCAAGTAATCGCCCCAGCGAATCGACAGGAAATTAATCATGGCAAAACCTGCTGCTCGTCCTCGTAAAAAAGTTAAAAAGACAGTGGTTGATGGCATCGCCCACATCCATGCTTCTTTTAACAACACCATCGTGACCATCACCGACCGTCAAGGTAACGCTCTTTCCTGGGCTACCTCCGGTGGTTCGGGTTTCCGCGGTTCCCGCAAGTCCACCCCGTTCGCTGCTCAAGTAGCTGCTGAACGTGCTGGTCAAGCTGCGCTGGAATACGGCCTGAAAAACCTCGACGTTAACGTCAAAGGTCCAGGTCCAGGTCGTGAATCCGCAGTCCGCGCTTTGAACGGCTGTGGCTACAAGATCGCCAGCATCACCGACGTGACGCCAATCCCGCACAACGGGTGCCGTCCGCCGAAGAAGCGCCGCGTGTAATCCAGGAGATTGTAAAGAATGGCTCGTTACATTGGTCCAAAATGCAAACTCGCTCGTCGCGAAGGCACCGATCTCTTTCTGAAGAGCGGCGTGCGCGCGATCGAATCGAAGTGCAACATCGAAGCAGCACCTGGTATCCACGGCCAACGCCGCGGTCGCCAGTCCGATTACGGCACCCAACTGCGTGAAAAGCAGAAGGTCCGTCGTATCTACGGCGTTCTCGAGCGTCAATTCAGCGGCTACTACAAAGAAGCTGCTGGCAAGAAAGGCGCAACTGGCGAAAACCTGTTGCAACTGCTCGAATGCCGTCTGGACAACGTTGTATACCGTATGGGTTTTGGCTCTACTCGTGCCGAATCCCGTCAGCTGGTATCGCACAAGTCGATCAGCGTTAACGGTCAGACCGTAAACGTTCCGTCCTACCAGGTTCGTGCTGGTGACGTGGTCGCAGTTCGCGAGAAAGCAAAGAACCAACTTCGCATTGTCCAAGCTCTCGATCTGTGTGCCCAACGTGGCCGCGTAGAATGGGTAGAAGTAGACACTGAGAAGAAGTCGGGCGTTTTCAAGAACGTTCCTGCTCGCAGTGATCTGTCCGCCGACATCAACGAAAGCCTGATTGTCGAGCTCTACTCCAAGTAAGGGCTAGAAAATAGGTGCATCCATGCAGATTTCGGTAAATGAGTTCCTGACACCCCGCCATATTGATGTGCAGGTTGTCAGTCCAACCCGCGCCAAGATCACACTCGAGCCTCTCGAGCGTGGTTTCGGCCACACCCTGGGCAACGCGCTGCGCCGCATCCTGTTGTCCTCAATGCCCGGCTGTGCAGTAGTCGAGGCCGAGATTGACGGTGTGCTCCACGAGTACAGCGCCATCGAAGGTGTACAGGAAGACGTAATTGAAATCCTGTTGAACCTTAAAGGTCTGGCTATCAAGCTGCACGGTCGAGACGAAGTTACGCTGACCTTGTCGAAGAAGGGTTCGGGGGTGGTTACCGCTGCCGATATTCAGCTGGATCATGATGTCGAGATCGTTAACCCCGATCACGTAATCGCTAACCTGGCGTCTAACGGCGCCCTGAACATGAAGCTCACCGTAGCTCGTGGTCGTGGTTATGAACCGGCAGACTCGCGTCAGAGCGATGAAGACGAAAGCCGCAGCATCGGTCGCTTGCAGCTCGACTCTTCGTTCAGCCCGGTTCGCCGTATCGCATACGTGGTGGAAAACGCCCGTGTCGAACAGCGTACTAACCTGGACAAGCTGGTTATTGATCTGGAAACCAACGGTACCCTGGATCCTGAAGAGGCTATCCGCCGTGCTGCAACCATTCTGCAACAGCAGTTGGCTGCGTTCGTCGATCTCAAAGGTGACAGTGAGCCAGTGGTTGTCGAGCAGGAAGACGAGATCGATCCGATCCTGCTTCGCCCGGTTGACGATCTGGAACTGACTGTACGTTCGGCTAACTGCCTTAAGGCGGAAAACATCTACTACATCGGCGACCTGATTCAGCGTACCGAAGTAGAGCTGTTGAAGACTCCGAACCTTGGCAAGAAATCCTTGACTGAAATCAAGGACGTTCTGGCCTCCCGCGGTCTGTCCCTCGGCATGCGCCTCGACAACTGGCCGCCTGCAAGTCTTAAGAAGGACGACAAGGCGACTGCCTGATCGTCGTAATCACCGAACGTTGTGTTTGGTAAGGAATGAACCATGCGTCATCGTAAAAGTGGTCGTCACCTGAGCCGCACCAGCTCGCACCGCAAGGCCATGTTTCAAAACATGGCGGTGTCGCTGTTCGAGCACGAGCTGATCAAAACTACACTGCCAAAAGCCAAAGAACTGCGCCGCGTTGCTGAGCCGCTGATCACTTTGGCCAAGACAGACAGCCTGGCTAACCGCCGTCTGGCTTTCGACCGTACTCGTTCGAAAGCTATCGTTGGTAAGCTCTTCAACGACCTGGGCAAGCGTTACGCTACCCGTGAGGGTGGCTACCTGCGCATCCTCAAGTGCGGTTTCCGCGCTGGCGACAACGCGCCTATGGCGTACGTCGAGTTGGTTGATCGTGCTGTCGGCGGTGAAGCTGTATCCGCTGAGTAAGACGTCAGTCTGAAACAAAGAACCGGGCCTAGTGCCCGGTTTTTTGTGCCCGCAAGAAATGCGCCCTGCGTACAAGCTTCAAACCCTTCCCTATAGGCACTATATGCTTGGGTTGATCATTAGTAATTTTCTATTGATGTCTGCAAATTAATGAATTTGTGACTGTCATGTTGATGATCAATACTTCCCACCAAGCCGATTTAGCCGGCAGTTCAAGACTGACAGAGGAAGAGATCGCATGAGCCAAAACAAAACACTTACGACCGCCAGCGGCGCTCCTGTCGCCGACAACCAGAATTCCCGCTCCGCCGGCCCTCGTGGCCCTCTGCTGCTCGACGATTTCCACCTGATCGAGAAGCTTGCCCACTTCAATCGTGAAAACATCCCGGAGCGTCGCGTACACGCCAAAGGCTCGGGTGCTTACGGCACGTTCACTGTGACTCGCGATATCACTCAATACTCCAGCGCCAAGCTGTTTGAGTCTGTTGGCAAACAAACCCCGACCTTCCTGCGGTTCTCCACAGTGGGTGGCGAGCGCGGCTCGGCTGACACCGAGCGTGATCCACGCGGTTTTGCCCTGAAGTTCTATACCGAGGAAGGCAACTGGGACATCGTCGGTAACAACACGCCGGTGTTCTTCATCCGTGATCCGCTGAAATTCCCTGACTTTATCCACACCCAGAAGCGTCTGCCGCAAAGCAACCTGAAAAGCGCGCAGATGATGTGGGATTTCTGGTCGCATTCGCCTGAGGCGCTGCACCAGGTCACTATCCTGTTTTCGGACCGCGGCATCCCTGACGGTTACCGTCACATGCACGGTTTCGGCAGCCACACCTACAGCTTGATCAACGCCAATGGCGAGCGTCATTGGGTGAAGTGGCATTATAAAACCAAGCAAGGGATCAAGAACCTCGCTCCGGCAGAAGCGGCGCGCCTGGCCGGTACCGATCCGGATTACGCACAACGTGACCTGTTCGGCGCCATTGAGCGCGGTGACTTCCCGAAATGGAGTGTCAACATTCAGATCATGACCGAGGCTCAGGCCTCGGCTCACTACGAGAACCCGTTTGACGTGACCAAGACCTGGTCGCAGAAAGAGTTTCCGTTGATCGAAGTGGGCGAGCTTGAGCTCAACCGCAATCCGCTGAACTACTTCGCTGAAGTCGAGCAGGCCGCGTTCGGTCCGAGCAACATGGTCCCAGGCGTCGGCCTGTCACCTGATCGCATGCTGCAGGGGCGTGTGTTCGCTTACGCGGATGCTCACCGCTATCGTGTGGGCACCAATCACCAGCAGCTGCCAGTGAATGCACCTCGCAGTCCGGTCAACACTTACCAGCGCGATGGTTCGATGGCGTTTGGCAGTAATGGTGGTGCGGCGCCGAACTACGAGCCGAACAGCTACGTTGAATCACCGAAACAGGCACCGCACTACGCGGAACCTGCCTTGGCCTTGAGCGGTGCGGCTGACCGCTACGATCATCGTGAGGATACCGACTACTACAGCCACGCGGGTGCGCTGTTCCGTCTGATGAACGATGAGCAGAAAGCGCTGCTGATCAACAACATTGCCGGTGCGATGGCTGGGGTTTCCGGCGACGTGGTTGATCGTCAGCTGCAGCATTTCTTCAAGGCCGATCCGGCTTATGGAGAAGGCATCGCGAAGGCGTTGGGCGTACAGCTTAACGAAGTCTAAACGAGAAGCAGAACCGCCCTCATTAGGGCGGTTTTTTGCGTTATTTGAACCCATTTTCTCAGAATATCTTCGCTTTTATTGCGACGGGCGAGTGACCTTCAGGTCAGGTTGGTTCAAACTACAGCCTTTCAAGCAGGGAGATGTAGGGCGATGCAAGGTCACCCAGACGTAATCGATTACCTCAACACGTTGCTGACAGGCGAACTGGCAGCGCGTGATCAATATTTCATCCATTCGCGGATGTACGAGGACTGGGGGTTCACCGAGCTCTACGAGCGTATCAACCACGAGATGGAAGAAGAGGCTCAGCACGCTGATGCGCTGATGCGTCGGATCCTGATGCTCGAAGGTACGCCGCGCATGCGTCCGGACGATCTCGATGTTGGCACCACTGTGCCTGACATGCTCGCCGCTGACCTGCGTCTGGAATATAAAGTTCGTGCAGCTCTGTGCAAAGGCATCGAGCTTTGCGAGTTGCACAAGGACTATGTCACCCGCGAGATCCTGCGCATTCAGCTGAACGACACCGAGGAAGATCACACCTATTGGCTGGAGAAACAGCTGGGTTTGATCAAGTTGATCGGTCTGGAGAATTACCTGCAATCGCAGTTCTGATTTTTAGACCGGCGACGCACAAAAAAGCCCCTGTCACCGACAAAGTGACAGGGGCTTTTTCATGGGCCTGATTCAGGCCTTGTCGCGAGCCAGCAGTGGTTTGAGGTAGTAGCCAGTGTGAGACTGCTTCATCTCGGACACGTCTTCCGGCGTACCGACGGCAATGATCTGGCCGCCCTTGGAGCCGCCTTCCGGCCCCAGGTCCACCAACCAGTCGGCAGTCTTGATCACATCCAGGTTGTGTTCGATCACCACCACGGTATTGCCATGGTCGCGCAAGCGATGCAAAACATCGAGCAGTTGCTGGATATCTGCAAAGTGCAGACCGGTAGTCGGCTCATCGAGGATATACAGGGTCTTGCCGGTATCGCGCTTGGACAACTCGCGGGACAGTTTCACCCGCTGGGCCTCACCGCCCGACAGCGTCGTCGCCGATTGTCCCAGCTTGATGTACGAAAGGCCTACGTCCATCAGCGTCTGAAGCTTGCGCGCCAAGGCTGGAACCGCGTCGAAGAACACCCGGGCTTCCTCGATGGTCATCTCGAGGGTTTCGTGGATGCTCTTGCCCTTGTACTTGATCTCAAGGGTTTCGCGGTTGTAGCGCTTGCTCTTGCAGACGTCGCACGGGACATAGATGTCCGGCAGGAAGTGCATTTCCACTTTGATCAGGCCATCGCCCTGGCAGGCTTCACAGCGTCCGCCCTTCACGTTGAAGGAGAAACGCCCTGGCCCGTAACCGCGGGAGCGGGATTCCGGTACGCCGGCGAACAACTCGCGAATTGGTGTGAACAACCCGGTGTAGGTCGCCGGGTTGGAGCGCGGCGTGCGACCGATCGGGCTCTGATCGATGTCGACGACTTTATCCAGGTGCTCAAGGCCCTTGATGCTGTCGTGAGCCGCCGCTTCCAGGGTCGTTGCCCCGTTGAGTGCGGTAGCGCTCAAGGGAAACAACGTGTTGTTGATCAGCGTCGATTTGCCCGAGCCGGACACGCCGGTCACGCAAGTCAGCAGACCGATTGGAATCTCCAGGTCGACATTGCGCAGATTGTTGCCGCGAGCACCCTTGAGGGACAGCGACAGCTTCTTGTTACGGGGTGTGCGTTTGGCTGGAACGGCGATCTTCACTCGGCCCGACAAATACTTGCCAGTCAGAGAGTCAGGGTGAGCCATGACTTCGTCCGGCGTACCTTCGGCAACGATATGTCCACCGTGCACACCCGCGCCCGGGCCGATATCCACTACATAGTCGGCCAGACGAATCGCGTCTTCGTCGTGCTCGACCACGATTACCGTGTTGCCGATGTCCCGCAGATGCTTGAGGGTGCCCAGCAACCGGTCGTTGTCCCGCTGGTGCAGGCCAATTGACGGTTCATCGAGGATGTACAGAACCCCCACCAGGCCGGCGCCAATCTGACTGGCCAGGCGGATACGCTGGGCCTCACCGCCGGACAGCGTGTCGGCACTGCGATCCAGTGACAGATAGTCCAGGCCTACGTTGACCAGAAACTGCAGGCGTTCGCGGATTTCCTTGAGGATCTTGTCGGCAATTTCGCCACGGCGGCCGGTCAGCTTCAGCACGCCGAAGTATTCGCAGGCATCGCCGATCGGCAAGTTGGTCACCGCCGGCAAGGTCTTCTCGCCAACCCAAACGTGTCGCGCCTCGCGACGCAGGCGGGTGCCACGGCAATCCGGGCAAGGCTGGGTGCTGAGGAACTTGGCCAGTTCTTCACGGACCGAAGCAGATTCGGTTTCGCGGTAGCGACGTTCCAGGTTCGGCACGATGCCTTCAAACGGGTGCGAACGTTTGACGATATCGCCGCGGTCGTTCAGGTACTTGAAGTCGACATTCTGCGAGCCGCTACCATGCAGGATGAATTTCTGCTGATCGGCCGGCAGTTCGTTGAACGGCACTTCGAGGCTGAACTTGTAGTGGGCAGCCAGCGAGCCGAGCATCTGGAAGTAATAGACGTTTCGCCGGTCCCAGCCGCGGATCGCGCCTTCGGCCAGGGTCAGTTCACCGTTCACCAATCGTTTGGTGTCGAAGAACTGTTTAACCCCCAAACCATCGCAGGTCGGGCAGGCGCCGGCCGGGTTGTTGAAGGAAAACAGTTTGGGTTCCAGCTCGCTGATGGCGTGGCCGCAGATCGGGCAGGCAAAGCGTGCGGAGAAGATGATTTCTTCGCCGGGCTCGTCGTCCATTGGCGCCACCAGAGCGATGCCGTCCGCCAGTTTCAGCGCGGTCTCGAACGATTCGGCCAGGCGTTGTTGCAGATCGGCGCGGACCTTGAAGCGGTCGACCACGACGTCGATCGAATGCTTCTTCTGTTTATCCAGCTTCGGCAACTCGTCCAGCTCACAGAGCTTGCCGTTGACCCGGGCCCGCACAAAGCCCTGGGCCCGCAGTTCTTCGAAGACCGAGAGGTGTTCGCCCTTGCGCTCGCGGATCACAGGGGCCAGCAGCATCAGTTTGCTGCCCTCCGGTTGCGCCAGCACCAGGTCGACCATCTGGCTGACGGTCTGGGCTTCCAGCGGAATGTCGTGGTCCGGGCAGCGCGGAATACCGACGCGAGCGTAGAGCAGGCGCAGGTAATCGTAGATTTCGGTAATGGTGCCAACCGTCGAGCGTGGGTTGTGCGAGGTCGACTTCTGTTCGATGGATATCGCTGGCGACAGACCTTCGATGGTGTCGACGTCAGGTTTTTCCATCATCGACAGGAATTGCCGGGCGTAGGCCGACAGCGATTCGACATAGCGGCGCTGGCCTTCGGCGTACAGCGTGTCGAAGGCCAGGGACGACTTGCCGGATCCGGACAGGCCGGTGATGACGATCAGTTTGTCCCGTGGCAGGGTCAGGTCGATGTTCTTCAGGTTGTGGGTTCGGGCCCCACGAATCAGGATCTTGTCCAAAGTGGCCTCGCTCGGCGGGCGTCGAAAACGTAGGAGTATACGGCCAAATACTGGATGGATGCACACTATCAAATGAGGGGCGCGCAGCCTTGCGTGAAGATTGCGTCATCTGTACGCGTCATAGCGTCGCGATATACCCCGTCAATCGATGGGACTGGTAGAATCGCCGCCGGTTCACATGAGGTTTTTCCATGCACGATCCCCACAGCGAACGCATGAGTGGCAGTGAGACCCGCGCAGCAAGCGGTCTGGCCCTGGTGTTCGCCTTCCGTATGCTTGGCATGTTCATGGTGTTGCCGGTGCTGGCGACCTATGGGATGGACCTGGCGGGCGCGACCCCGGCCCTCATCGGGTTGGCGATTGGCGCTTACGGCCTGACCCAGGCGATTTTTCAGATTCCCTTTGGCTTCATTTCCGACCGCATCGGTCGACGTCCAGTGATTTACCTGGGGCTGATCGTTTTCGCCCTGGGGAGTGTGCTGGCGGCCAATGCCGATTCGATCTGGGGCGTTATCGCCGGACGCATCCTGCAGGGCGCCGGGGCGATTTCCGCGGCGGTCATGGCGTTGCTGTCGGACCTGACCCGGGAACAGCATCGGACCAAAGCCATGGCCATGATCGGCATGACGATCGGTCTGTCGTTCGCGATCGCCATGGTGGTAGGGCCATTGCTGACCCGTGCCTTCGGCCTCTCGGGGCTGTTCTTCGCCACCGGCGGCATGGCGCTGCTTGGTATCGTCATCGTGATGTTCATGGTGCCGCGCGCCACCGGGCCATTGCAGCACCGCGAGTCCGGTGTCGCGCGTCAAGCGCTGATACCGACGCTCAAGCACCCGGACCTGCTGCGCCTGGACCTGGGCATTTTTGTGTTGCACGCGATGTTGATGTCGAGCTTCGTTGCATTGCCCCTGGCGCTGGTCGAAAAAGCCGGTTTGCCCAAGGAGCAGCACTGGTGGGTGTACCTCGCTGCGCTGCTGATTTCTTTCTTCGCCATGATCCCGTTCATTATCTACGGCGAGAAGAAACGCAAAATGAAACGAGTTTTATTGGGCGCGGTGCTGACGCTGATGCTCACTGAGCTATTCTTCTGGCAGTTCGGCGACAGCTTGCGGGCTCTGGTAATCGGCACGGTGGTGTTTTTCACCGCGTTCAATCTGCTGGAAGCGTCCTTGCCGTCGCTGATCAGCAAGGTTTCACCGGCAGGCGGCAAAGGCACGGCGATGGGGGTTTATTCCACCAGTCAGTTCCTCGGTTCGGCACTGGGCGGGATCCTCGGCGGCTGGCTGTTTCAGCACGGCGGTTTGTCGGTTGTGTTCCTGGGATGTGCCGGGCTGGCTGCACTTTGGCTGGCCTTTGCTGTTACCATGCGCGAACCACCTTACGTCACGAGCCTGCGCTTGCCGTTGTCGCCCGAGGCGATCCGCGAAGCGGGTCTGGTTGAGCGCCTGAAGGCCGTCGTAGGGGTAACAGATGCGGTGATCGTTGCTGATGAAGCGGCGATTTACATCAAATTGGACACAGAACTATTGGATCGCACGACCCTTGAGCGCCTGGTGAACAACCCGGCCGAGGCAGCGTGCGTAGCCTAGGAGAACGTTATGGCCCGTGGGGTTAACAAAGTCATATTGGTCGGCACTTGCGGCCAGGATCCCGAAGTTCGCTACTTGCCTAACGGTAACGCCGTGACCAACCTGAGTCTGGCGACCAGCGAACAGTGGACCGACAAGCAAACCGGTCAGAAGGTCGAGAAGACCGAATGGCACCGTGTTTCGATGTTCGGCAAAGTGGCCGAAATCGCCGGCGAATACCTGCGTAAAGGTTCGCAGGTCTACATCGAAGGCAAGCTGCAGACCCGCGAGTGGGAAAAAGACGGTATCAAGCGTTACACCACTGAAATCGTGGTCGACATGCAAGGCACCATGCAACTGCTGGGCGGCCGTCCACAGCAGGGCGACCAACAAGGCGGGGGCAATAACTACCAGCAATCCGCTCCAGCCCCACGCCAGCAGGCTCCGCGTCCGCAGCAGTCGGCACCGCAACAGTCGCGCCCGGCTCCTCCGCAGGCCGCACCGCAACCGGCTCCGGATTTCGACAGCTTTGATGACGATATTCCGTTCTAATTCCTACCTAAGACTATTTTGTAAAGTTTAGGTCTGGAACCCCCGATCAGTCCTCTCGACTGGTCGGGGGTTTTCTTTTGCGCACCAGATTGTAGGAGCCGGCTTGCTGGCGATGAACGATAACTCGGTTTGTCTGGTTAACCGCGGCGCCTGGATCGCCAGCAAGCCGGCTCCTACAGAGCGGTCATGTTGGCCCGCGCCATGTGCAGTTTTTTGTAGCTGTCGATCAGGCGCAAGTGTCTATCGAGCCCCTCCAGCTTCATGCTGGTCGGCGTCAAGCCATGGAAGCGCACGCTGCCGTCCACCGATCCGATCGCTGCATCCATCCGCTCGTTGCCAAACATCCGGCGGAAGTTGGCCTCGTAGTCTTCCAGTTCCAGGTCTTCGTCCAGCTTCATCTCCAGCACCACATTGACCGCCTGATAGAACAAGCCACGCTCAACCGTGTTGTCGTTGTACTGCAGGAACATTTCCACCGCCTCTTTCGCTTCTTCAAATTGTTGCAAGGCGAGATAGATCAGCAGCTTCAACTCCAGGATCGTCAGCTGACCCCAAGCGGTATTGTCGTCAAATTCGATGCCGATCAAGGTGGTGATGTCGGTGTAGTCGTCCAGCTCACTTTCCACCAGGCGCTCAACCAGTGCTTGCAGTTCCTCTTCGTCCAGGCGATGCAGGTTCAGGATGTCGGCGCGGAAGAACAGCGCTTTGTTGGTGTTATCCCAGATCAGATCGTCTACTGGATAAATTTCCGAATAGTCTGGCACCAGGATACGGCAGGCCGTTGCACCGATATGCTCGTAGACCGCCATGTACACTTCTTTGCCCATGCCTTCGAGAATGCCGAACAAGGTCGCGGCTTCCTCGGCATTCGAGTTTTCACCCTGGCCGGAGAAGTCCCACTCCACGAATTCGTAATCCGATTTTGAGCTGAAGAAACGCCACGACACCACGCCGCTGGAGTCGATAAAGTGCTCGACGAAGTTATTCGGCTCGGTCACCGCATGACCTTCAAACGTCGGCTGGGGCAGGTCGTTGAGGCCTTCGAAGCTGCGGCCCTGGAGCAATTCGGTCAGGCTGCGTTCCAGCGCCACTTCCAGGCTCGGGTGCGCGCCGAACGAGGCGAACACCCCGCCGGTACGCGGGTTCATCAACGTGACGCACATCACCGGGAATTCACCTCCCAGGGACGCATCCTTCACCAGCACCGGGAACCCTTGCTCTTCCAGTGCCTGAATCCCGGCCAGTATTCCAGGGTACTTCGCCAGCACGTGAGCCGGCACATCCGGCAGGGCAAATTCACCTTCAATGATTTCGCGTTTTACCGCGCGCTCGAAGATCTCCGACAGGCACTGCACCTGGGCTTCGGCCAGCGTGTTACCGGCACTCATGCCGTTGCTCAGGAACAGGTTTTCAATCAGGTTGGATGGGAAATACACCACCTCGCCGTCGGACTGGCGCACGTACGGCAGCGAGCAGATGCCGCGCTCTTCATTGCCCGAGTTGGTGTCGATCAGGTGGGAGCCACGCAGCTCGCCGTCGCGGTTGTAAATCTTCAGGCAGTACTCGTCGAGGATTTCGGCCGGCAGTGCATCTTTACGGCCAGGCTTGAACCAGCGTTCGTCCGGGTAGTGCACAAACGCTGCGTCGGCGATGTCTTCGCCCCAGAACTGGTCGTTGTAGAAGAAGTTGCAGTTGAGTCGCTCGATAAACTCGCCCAACGCCGACGCCAACGCGCCTTCCTTGGTCGCACCCTTGCCGTTGGTAAAGCACATCGGGGAGTGCGCATCGCGGATATGCAGCGACCACACATTGGGCACGATATTGCGCCACGAGGCGATTTCAATCTTCATGCCCAGGTCCGCCAGAATGGCCGACATATTGCCGATGGTTTGCTCCAGCGGCAGATCCTTGCCGGCAATATAGGTGCTCGCCCCTGAGTTGGAAGCAGGCATCAACAACGCCTGGGCATCGGCGTCGAGGTTGTCCACCTCTTCGATCACAAACTCAGGCCCGGCTTGCACCACTTTTTTCACGGTGCAACGGTCGATGGAGCGCAGGATGCCCTGGCGGTCCTTGTCGGAGATATCCGCCGGCAACTCGACCTGGATCTTGAAAATCTGGTTGTAGCGGTTTTCCGGGTCAACAATATTGTTCTGCGACAGGCGGATGTTATCCGTGGGGATATTGCGCGTGTTGCAGTACAACTTCACAAAATACGCCGCACACAACGCCGACGAAGCCAGGAAGTAGTCGAACGGACCCGGTGCCGAGCCATCGCCCTTGTAGCGGATAGGTTGATCGGCCACCACCGTGAAGTCATCGAACTTGGCTTCAAGTCGCAGGTTGTCGAGAAAGTTGACCTTGATTTCCATGGGGGATTACCAGAATAACGGCTAAACGAATGGCCGCCATTATCCGGCATTTGCGCAGTAAGTCTTGTGGGTGTCTGACGATATGTCGACACCAGTCCTTTTTAGTGGGCGATGGAGGGCTCAGTCGAGTATCAGATGCGGCAAGAACCGGCTCGAATCCTTGGTAATCAGACTGTTGTCCTCACGCACGCCGATGCCGGCTGCCTGATCCCCTATCACCCAGGAACCGATCAGCGTGTAGCTGTCGCCAAATTTCGGCAGCGGGGCAAACTCCTGAAGGATAAACGGCGCATCAGTGTAGGGGCCGTCCTCTTTTACGATCAGACCCTCAGCGGTTTGCAGCTCAATGTTTGCGCCTTCCCGTGAGAAGAACGGCTTGCGGACCCAACCTTTGGGCACCGCTTTACTCGGATCGGAGTCCAGATGCGCCGCGAGCAGGTTCGGGTGACCTTGGTTGAACTCCCACAGCAGCGGCAGGATGCCCTTGTTGGAGATGATGGATTTCCAGGGTGGTTCGAAAAACTGCGTATCGCTCTGCGCAATCGCTGTGCCGAAGGGTTCGTGGAAGATGAACTCCCAGGCATGCAGTTTGAACAGGTGAGGGATCCAGCGATCTTCGAGGTCAACGAAACGTCCGTCACTGGTGAGGCCAATGTCCTCGATATCGATGTGCCGCGATTCGATGCCGACCTTTTCCGCGACCAGGCGCAGGTAGTCGGTGGTGCCCTTGTCTTCGACCGAGTCTTTCATCGAGGCGAAATAGAAGGGCTGTTTGAGCTGCAGTTGGGCAAAAGCCTGATGTAGCTTGGTGTCGATGCTGTTGAACTGGTCGGCATGCTTGGGCAGCAAGCCGCGCTCGATGCATTGCTCCAGCCAGCCCCACTGAAACGCCGCGGCCTCATACAGGCTGGTCGGCGTGTCGTAGTTGAGTTCCAGCAGCTTGGCTGGCCCGCTGCCGTTGTAGGAGAAGTCCATGCGCCCATACAGGTGCGGGTGGCCTTCGAGCCATGAAGTGCGAACCATGTCGAAGAACGGCGCGGGGATGCTCAGGCGCTCCAGCAACTCTTCGCTTTGCACCACTCGCGCCACCAGGTCCATGCACATCTCATGAACTTCGGTGGTCGGGTCTTCGAGGTCGTTCTCGATCTGCTTGAGCGTGAACTGGTAGTACGCGCTCTCGTCCCAATAGGGTTCGTCGTCGATGGTATGGAACAGAAAGCCGAGACTTTCGGCGGTCTGTTTCCAGTCATGACGCTCTGCGCAGAGGATTTTCTTCATGGCCTTGTTCCCTTAGCTGCTTGAACCGCCAAAGCTCTTGCCTGATCCACCCCAGCCACTGCGTGCGCTGGCCTGGCTGCCGAAGCCGCCGCGGGAAGTGGATGATGCAACGGACACTGGCTTGCTGCGGGTGATGGTGTCGGTGTAACTGCCACTGCTGCCGTACCGCGCCTGATTGGACCTGTTGAAGGTTGAACCTGACGATACCCGCTGACTGAGTGTCGAGGACGAGTAGTCACCGCGATCATCGCGATAGCGGTAGACCGGCTCGGAGTAGTAACTGTTGCGGTTGTTGCTGAGCATGTTGCCGATCAACAGTCCCGTCAGCAGGCTACTGCCGGAGAAGCCCGACCCTGCGGCATTGGCTTCCGATGCGGGCAATTTAGCCTTGGCCGCGTCCACTTCGGACTGCGTCACCTCGCCATCGGCACTCAGTTCGAAGCCGCCGAGCTTGGGGATGAATTTGCCGGCGGAATCCTGCTGGCACCAGTCGGCGACAAAGTCGGCGTCGCAATCAGCCTGGTTGTCGTACACCGGCGCAATGCTTCGATGCTGGGCCATGGCCTTCATATAGGCGTCAGAACAGATGTCGACCGGGAGCTTTTCATCGGCGCACTGCTGAACGGACTGGAAATTGTACTTTTTGTGTATCTCGTAGGTTTTTTCCGTCGGCCCGCAGCCTGATATGGCCATGGCGACCGATGCCGCCAGCGAGAGCTGAACGTACTTGCTTCGTTTCATCGCAATCTCCGTGGCGTAATCAGTTCTGGGAAGGGGTCATGCACGCGGCGTTCAACATGCCGACGCTGATGGCCACTGCCGCGACATAGATACCCGCAGCGATTTCGCCGTTCTTGATGCGTTCAGAGGCGCCTTTGAGCACCAGGCTGGTTACCAGGAACGCCAGCAGTTGTACGAAAGCGGCGATCACCGCCCAGACGACGAAGTCCAGAATGCTGATCGAGTAGGCGATCACATTGCTGGCCGGAATGGCGAATCCGATGATGGCACCGCCCAGGGCGATGGCGGCCGCAACGTTGCCCGCACGGATCAATTCGAATTCCCGGTGCGGTGTGATTCGGGTGTAGATGAACTGGAACAGCGCGAACAGCACGGCGGCGCCGAGGATGTACAAAACAAACCCGAGCACGGCGGCTTTGTTCAGGGAGATAGAGAGCGCTTCAAGCATGGACTTCTTCCTTTTTAAAAAGTGTTCAGGTCGGTGGTGTACAGCGAAATACCAAGCGAAGTGCTCAAGCTGATGGTGCCTTCGGCGTCTTCTTCGACGGAAAACAGCAGGAATTCCCGGCGATCGGTCAGGCCGGTTTCGCGGGCGTACAACATCGAACGGTGCCCGATGCTGTAGGTCTCATCCGGATTCTTCAGGTGTTCGCTCAACGGCACCAGTTCGGTCTGGCCGTTCTCGGTGCCCCATTCGCGGGTGTATTCGACCCCGTTTAGGGTGTAGGTCGGCAGGCCGATCAGGCTTTGAGGACCGGCCAGCCGCCGCAGCTCCGCTTCACTGTTGATGGTGACGTAACTGAGGTAGTTGAACAGGATCACCGACTCGACCTGTCCGGCAATGTCGCCGGTGGTGTGCACTTGCAGCCAGTAATCCTCGTCGTTCATGTAATAGCGCGACAGCCAGTTCGACTGCCCGAGATCAACGGTGCCGGCGCTCCAGATCTGTTGGGAGCCAGGGATGATCACGTTGGTGTTGCCGTCGAGCAACAGCTTCAGGGTGGTGTCGAACATAACCCCTTTGCCAAATGCCAGGCCCAGAGGCCCGGCGACAGGCGAGGTTTCGCTGGCTGTCCATTTCGATTCGGTATTCGCGTACGGGGCCTCAAGCCCCAGCAACTGTTTAAACCATCCCATTGGAGATTTCCTTGAGGCGAGTAGAGGCGATGTAGAAGAGTTCGCCGCCCTTGACGCGAGTGGCGCCGGGCGGGTTGATCGAAGGCTGTCGGGCGCCTTTGGCGCGGTAGCCGATAAGGGTCGCGTTATGGTGTTCCTTCATTTGTGCGTACAGATCGCCGAACGTTGCTTCAAAGGTTTCGGGCAGTCTCATCAGGTATTGGGTGGCGCCTTGGCCCACGCACAGCAATTCATTGATGACCACTGACGAGCCCGGATCCTGAGAGGCGCGCACCAACATCTCGATGGCCATGCTTGAGGTGCATTCCAGGCTGGGCGCGTAGGCGCTGGCGAGCGCGGCGATTTCACTTTCATTGAAGTGGGCGACCACATGCCCGACCGGGCTCAGTTGATTGACCGCCAGAACGGTGGCCAGGGTCAGATCATCTGAATGGGTACGCACCAGTACGCGTTCGGCGCCAGGCACGCCGGCACGCAGCAAAAGCGCGGCAGATGACAGGCTTTCACCTTTGATAAAGGCCGCCTTGCCCGGCATGGGGTTTTCTTCGAGGTCGCAATCGCAAATGACGATCAGGTTGTCATTGGACGTTTCGTCCTGCAGCAGCAACTCAATAACCCGCTCGCTGGACGCGCCTTCCCAGCCGATGAGAACGGTATGGCCGACCTTGCCGGTGAAATCGCCTTTGCCCTTCATGCCTTTTCTCCATACATCGATGACACTGCTGGTGGTTTTGCCGATGGCTGCCGTCAGCAGCGCAATGCCCCCGAGCATGACCCAGGTGGCCACGAAAATCCGTCCCGCGGCTGTCTGTGGCGCAAGATCGCCGTAGCCGACGGTGAGCGTAGTGGTGAGATAGAAGTAGGTGAACGTGGCGGGAGCGATGAGGTGTTGTTCGCCCAGAAACGCCAGGCCGAGCCAGGCCGTGCTCAGGTGTACGCCCAACGCAATGGCCAGGCCGGCCCAGCCGAAGCGATGGAAGAAGGACGCAGCGTACGCGCGCAATAAAAGGAAAATCGACATTACATCCCTGACTCCTTGGGGGCTCATTCCTGGCGACGTAATCGCTCGGGCATCTGAGTGCTCGAGTGCGGTTACCGGGCGGCATTAAACCTGCTGCGCGGCGTAGATAACAGTACCTTGGCTGCAATAAAACCGCCGATTGCACCAAAAATATGCCCTTCGAAGGAAATGCCCCGGCGCGGAAGGAAGCCAACAATCAGCCCACCATAGAGCAGGGCCACGACACTGGCCGTTATCAGGTTGCTCCAGCTCCTCTGGAACCAGGCGCGCGAAAGAAGATACGCCCACAGCCCGAACACCCAGCCGCTGGCACCGATATGCACGCCGGCAAAACCGAACAGCCAGATCAGCGAACCGCCCAGCAAAATGATGATAGCGCTGACGGCCATGAACCGGTTGAGCCCTTCGACGATGACCAGGGTACCGAGGATCAAAAAGGCAATCAGGTTGGCACTCAGGTGCGCAAAGGATGTGTGCAAGAAAGGCGAGGTGATGATGCCGACCAGTCCGTGCAGGGTTCTCGGAACCAGGCCGAAGGCGTTAAGGCTGTAGCCGGTCGCCACATTGAGCAGTTGCAGCGCAACCATGAAGATGGCCAGGCCAGCGATTGTCTTGAAACCCTTCAGGGCATCCATCCTTGACCTCGACTCGGCAGTAAAGAAGGGCGATCAATTAATGCCTGCCAGTTAAGAGATAGAACAAGCACTGAGTAAAGTTGTGGCGAGGGAGCTTGCTCCCGCTGGGCCGCGAAGCGGCCCCTCTTATCCCCAAAAAGAAGGGACTGCTGCGCAGTCCAGCGGGAGTAAGCTCCCTCGCCACAGGGTCAGCGCACTTGACTGACTGGCATCAGGGCAATGAATGCCCTTTCTGCTGGGGTATTGCTTACTCGGCCGATTTTTTCTTCAGGCGTTCCAGGATCGCATTGGCGCTGCCTTCATCCGGCGTGATGCCGGCTTCGCGAAGCTTGCGTTCCAGGTCGGTGCCGGTCGACGCATCGGCCAGTTCGTCCTGGGCTTGCAGTTCAGCGGCGCGTTGCTGCTGCTTGGCCTGCAGACGGTTCAGTGTACCGACGGCGGTTTCCAGCTTGCCGTTGGCGCCGCCACTGGCGATCGAGGCGCTGACCTGGGCTTTCTGTACGCTTTCACGAGCCTTGGCCATGTCCACTTGCTGGCGCAGGCTTTTGATGCGGTTTTCAGCCTTGGTGATGTCTTTGCGCATGTTGTCGGCGTATCCACCGAATTCGGTGGCCTGCTTTTGCTCGACATCCAGTTCATTGGTCAGGGTCGAAATGGCTTCGGCCACCTCCAGTGCCAGGTCTTCGCGGTTGGCCTGGATGGCGGCCAGGGCCTTGGATTCCAGGTCCTTGATCTTGGCGTTGTACTCGCTGACGCGGTCAGCCGACAGTTTGTGCTTGGCCATGATGGTGACCAGCTCACGCTTGGCGTTGGCCAGCGCGCTGTCAGCATCGCGAATTTCCTGGTCGAGAATGCGCAGGGCCTGTTGGTCGACGATCGATTCGCCGACTTCATTGGCACCGCCACGCAACGCGGTGAACAATTTGCTCCAGATGGACTGAGTCATTGGATATATCCTGTTCCCGAATAATTAATTGAAGAAGCGTTCAAAGGCTTCGCTGGCGCGCTGGACGTTGTCGACGAGGGTTTTGATCTCAGTCACGACGTTGGTCAGGCTGGAGTCGGAGCTCAGCGCGCCGAACATGTTGTAAACGACCTGCCCGTTGGGCATGGACTCGATACCGATCGAGGACAGCGGGAACATTTCCCGGCTGCGCAGCACGGCATCGTTGAAGGCCGGGACGTCGTTGATCGACTCGACATCGACCAGAACGGTATCGACGATGATCTGATCGCCAACCACCGCGATGTAAATCGGCAAGCCACCGAAATCGTTCATTTCCAGCTTGATGCTGGATTCGGAGCCTTGAACGAGGGAGAGGGTGATTTCGTTCGCAACCACTTCGTCGAGGGCCTGGAGGGCGCTGTAGAGGCGATCGATGTTCCAGTTATTACCTGCGCTCATGTAATTCTCCGACATGAATGAGCCAGCCAGAATCGGTTGGCGTAGCTGTTTCTCCATCTGCTTGAGCAGGCTTCGATTTTCGGGAAGCACCCAAGTCTCGTGTTTCACATAGCCGGCGGCACCCAGGCCCGCGCGCATCTGCTTCATGTAGAAGCTCGATGGTTTTTTCGCGGAGGGTTTCGAGCGCTCTCCTTTGCGGCTCGCTGAATCGGTAACAGACCCGGTAGGCGGATCTGATGGAGAGCTGCTTTTCATGGTGCTGATCCCGTTGTGAAAAAACTCACGCGTGAGAAACACTACAGGCAATATTTGCGGACCTCAATAGCTCACGCGTGAGATTTTTTCGACGGTTGCGCAGGTGTATGAAAAAGAAGGGAAGCAGCATGATTCCGGTCAGTTAAGCGTAATCCTGTGGAACGGGCCTCTCATCTAACCAGCCAGAAACTCATCGGTGGACACCACGCTCGCATGAGCAAACCCCAAGGCCGACATGAACGCGGCATGCACATGGGCGGCCGGGACGGTGACGCCGTTGAACTCCAGGTCAAGGGTGGCACAGGCGTCGTGGATCACCGTGACCGTATAGCCGAAGTCTGCTGCGGCACGGGTGACGCCGTCGATGCACATGTGGCTCATGCTGCCGACCACCACCAGGTGCTCGATGTCTTGCTGGTCGAGGATGTCCTTGAGTTCGGTTTCGCGGAACGCGTTGACGAAGTGCTTGAGCACCACCGGTTCATCGGCGCGGTTCAGGACTTTGGGGTGCAGCTTCGCGCCGTCGGAGCCCGGGGTGAAGAACGGTGCGGCGTCGGAGGTGAATTCGTGGCGGATGTGTACCACCGCGTCACCGGCCTCGCGAAAGGCCTGGATCAGCCGTGCAGCGTTGTCTGCGGCGGCTTCGGCGCCCGCCAAAGGCCACTTGCCCTGGGGGAAGTAGTCGTTCTGGATATCGACTACGATGAGTGCTTGCTTGGCCATGAGTGTTTCCTCGAAGTGCTTGTTGGGTGTGATTCAAGTATCAGGTTCTGCAGGCCGTCCGAGGATTGGCCGCACCGACAATAGAAGGGGGAAAACTGACAATGGGCGTAGAAAGGGCAGTCGTCGAATTGGGCGTGCTGATCTATCCCGGCGCGCAGATGGCGGCGGTGCATGGGCTGACGGATCTGTTCGGGGTGGCCAACCGGATTGCCGCCGAGCATCAGACGGCGCAGTTGCCGTTGTTGCGGATCAGCCATTGGCGGGTCGAGGGCGATCAGGCGCCCGAGCGGGTCTACGACAGTCAACCCGGTCCGGACGGCGCGCTGGTGGCGGTG
The DNA here is from genome assembly GCF_016861935.1 of Pseudomonas sp. 008. NCBI lineage: Bacteria > Pseudomonadati > Pseudomonadota > Gammaproteobacteria > Pseudomonadales > Pseudomonadaceae > Pseudomonas > Pseudomonas sp. 008. The sequence goes on from NZ_BOMA01000009.1 coordinate 50,506, forward strand.
TTGATCCCGCCTTCGATTGGGGGTTTTTCCAAGGGCCAGGCACCGCAGGGACTGATTCGCTGGATTCGTCAGCAACACGCCAGCGGCGCGACCCTCGGCGGAGTTTGCGTGGGTTCTATACTGTTGGCCGAAAGCGGTCTGCTCGACGGTCGGAGCGCCACCACCCACTGGACCTCGGCCAAAGCCTTCGCCGAGCGTTACCCGGCGATCAAGCTCAAGGCCGACACGCCCATCGTCGATGACGGCGATCTGATCACCACCGCCGGGCTGATGGCCTGGTCAGAGCTGGGATTGCGCCTGGTGAACCGTTTACTGGGGCCGAGCATCGCCACCAGCACGGCACGCTTTCTGGTGGTGGAGCACAGCGACAGCGCGAGCGAATGCGGCAGTAATTTTTCACCGATTCTCAGCCATGGCGATGCCTCGATTCTCAAGGTCCAGCATTGGCTGCAAAGCACCGGGGCGGTCGATGTCTCGCTGGCGGCAATGGCCGAACGGGCGGGGCTGGAAGAGCGCACCTTCCTGCGGCGATTCCGCGCGGCGACCGGGTTGAAACCCACCGAGTACTGCCAGCACCTGCGCGTCGGCAAGGCGCGCGAGATGCTCGAATTCACCAACGGCACCATTGATCACATTGCCTGGACCGTGGGTTATCAGGACCCGAGTGCGTTTCGGGCGACGTTCAAAAAGATTACCGGGCTGGCGCCGAGTGATTACCGGACGCGGTTTGGCGTGACGCCGCCAGCCGTTGTAGCCCGGTAGCCAGAGCACGCCAGATCAAGAAAATGTGGGCGGTTTGAGTCGTGCAAAATGCCGGAGTCCTGAAGGGCGTCGTGCAGAATCAAACAGGCGTAATGCCATTACTGTCTGGGCAACCGGCTGATTTAACAGTCGTTCTTCATCAGCCGCCATTGGCCTGATCCCTGCACCCCTCCAGCTACATTTATCCAACGCAGATTGAAGGGGGGACGCATGACCCCAACAAATCGCAAGAAACTGGTACTCGCCCATTCGGTACGGCCCGATGCCCCCGCTGCACGAAGTTGAAACCAATCGCGCGCTGGCCCGCTGGCTGGCGCAGATCGTCGGGCTCGAATACGGCGGCAGTTACGACCCGCAACTGCACAGCGGTCGTGACCGCTATCTGTTGCCGACCCAGACGCTGGTGGGCGCCGCTACCGCCCGGAAGCTGGGCGTCAAAGGGCCGGAGGATTTGTGGGGCGGTTACGTCGACCACGATTTCATCGGTACCAAAGCCATCAGTCATGGGCTGTTGAACCGCGATGCGTTCGCGCCCGAAGGCTGGGCACCGTTGTTTTGCGAACGGGTGCGCAGCGTCGTGCTCGACGGCCTCAGCGTGTTCTCCCTGGACGATGCGCGCCCGGCGGCGGAGCACCTGCTCTACAGCGGCCCGATCCGCATCAAGCCTATTCACGCCTGCGCCGGGCGCGGTCAGGAAGTGATCAAGAGCCTCGACCAGTTCGACGCCATCCTCGCTCGCCCCGAGGCCAAGGCACTGTTCACCGAAGGCGTTGTGCTGGAGCAGGATTTGACCGAGGTGATCACCCACAGCGTCGGCCAAAGCTTCATCGGCGACAAAGTGCTGAGTTATTGCGGTGATCAATACTTGACCGAAGACGCTCAGGGCGAGCAGGTTTATGGAGGGTCCAACCTGTTGGTGGTGCAGGGTTATTACGAGGACCTGCTGGCGCTGGAACTGCTGGATGAGGTGAGGCTGGCGATCCAGCAGGCACAGGTATTCGACAGTGCGGCGGATGAAGCCTACCCCGGTTTCTATGCTTCGCGGCGCAACTACGACATCGCCCAGGGGCTGGATTGCAACGACCGACAACGCAGCGGCGTGCTCGAACAATCCTGGCGTTTGGGCGGTGCCAGCAGTGCCGAAGTCGCGGCGTTGCAGAGCTTTGTCAGCGACCCCGGCCTGCGTGCGATTCGCGTGTCGTCGGTCGAAACCTATAGCGATCAATCGCTGCCGGAGAACGCCATCGAGATTTACCGCGGGCCGGCGGAGCGCAGTGATTTTCTTCTCAAGTACGTGACGGTCAAATCCTATGACGGCTAGAAGCGAAACCATTCAGATCGACATCGACGATGAACAGATGAGCGGGACCTTCCTCAGCCCCAAATCGAAAGTCCCGGGGGTGCTTTTCGTCCACGGTTGGGGCGGTAGCCAGGAGCGCGACCTGGAGCGCGCCAAAGGCATCGCCGGGTTGGGTTGTGTGTGCCTGACGTTCGACTTGCGAGGTCATACCGGCGGGACCGGCATTCCGTTGTCCAGGGTCACCCGCGAAGACAACCTGCGCGACCTGCTGGCAGCCTACGACCGCTTGCTCGCCCACCCGGCGCTCGACACCTCCGCGATTGCGGTGGTCGGCACCAGTTATGGCGGTTATCTGGCAGCGATCCTGACGACGTTGCGTCCGGTGCGCTGGTTGGCGCTGCGGGTACCGGCGTTGTACCGCGACGACTTGTGGCACACGCCCAAGCGTGAGTTGGACAAAGCCGACTTGCGCGACTATCGCGGCACGCTGGTGCGCGCCGACAGCAATCGCGCGTTGCACGCCTGCTCGCAATTCACCGGGGATGTGTTGCTGGTGGAGTCCGAGACCGATGCCTATGTACCCCACGCGACGATCATGAGTTACCGCGCCGCGTGTCAGCAGACTCACTCGCTGACTCACCGGATCATCGATGGTGCGGATCACGCCTTGAGCGACCCGGTTTCGCAACAGGCGTACACCTCGATTCTGGTGGATTGGATCACCGAGATGGTGGTGGGTGAGCGGTTGAGCATCATTCAATCGAGTTGAGAGAGGCGGTGGTCTTGCGGTCGTTCGCAGGCAAACCACATCTCACCGAGGTTTCTTCGAGATCCGCAACGACTTGGCCTTGGCTTCCACCACCAGGTACATCACCACGGTTATCAGCAGCGGCAGAATGAAATAGATCGCCCGATAAGCGATCAACCCCGCCACCAGGCTGCCCCGCGATACTTCGTGCTGCAGCAGCGCCACGAACACCGCCTCCAACACACCGAGCCCGGCCGGGATATGGGTGATGACCCCGGCAATGGCGCTGATCAGCAACACACCAAGCACCAGCGGATAATCCAGTTTGCTCGGCAGCAACGTGAAGATCACCGCCGCCATCAGCGCCCAGTTCAGTGCGCCGAGGGCCAGTTGCAGGATTGCCATGCGCAGCGACGGCAGAATGATTTCCACGCCGCGAACCGACCATTTCCGGCGCCTGGAATACCGGCAGGCTGCCAGATATCCGGTGCTCAACAGCAGCAACAAAATCCCCACGTCTTGCAGTGCATTGCTGCTCACTTTCCAGCCCGGCGGCATTCGCATCAGGCCGCTGCTGAACACCGCGCCGGCAATCACCATGTAGCCGAACCAGTTGGTCGCCAGGCTCAGCCCGAGGATTTTTGCGATGTTGCCTTTGCTCACTCCGAGCCGCGAATACAGCCGATAACGCATGGCGACGCCGCCGACCCAGGCGCTCAGGTTGAGGTTGAAGGCATAGCTGATGATCCCCACCGGGAGGATCTGCCGCCAAGTCAGGTTCTGCCGGATGTAGGTGCGTCCGATCAGATCGAAACAGGCATAGACCAGAAAACTTGCCAGGGTCACACCTGACGCAATGATCAACGTACGCACTTTGAAATCAGCCAGGGTATCGAGCACTTCGTTCCATTCGATACGCTGGGCGAGCATCGTGAACAACACGATCAGCGCCAGGAAGAACAGCATCGTCAGCGGCCTTTTCCAGCGGTGCCAGTGGTGTTTGCCCGGCGTGTCGGAGTGCGACGCAGGCTGCGCTTCGGAATGGCTCATGCCTTGGCGCTCCCGGGTGGATGGATGAAGGGCTTCAGGCGCGGTTTATGCGCCGGCAACCAGCCGGCCCATGCGGGGAAATGCCGCAGGAAGTGAAACACCAGAAAGCCGATGGTCATGTCCCAGATCCGCCCGCGAGGGGCTGTGTCCACCGACATGACCTTGCAATGGTTGCTGCTCAACTCGTCGAGACGCTCGTACAGATCGCGGTTGAAGGCACGGTCGCGGATCAGCACGTTGGCTTCCAGGTTCAGGGACAGGCTCAGCGGATCGAGGTTGCTTGAGCCGACAGTGCTCCAGTCCTCGTCGACCAGGGCGACTTTGCCATGCAGGGGGCGGTCGCAATATTCGTAGATCACCACCCCGGCCCGCAGCAGGTAGTCGTAGGTCATGCGCGCGGCGAGTCTGGCCACCCGCAGGTCCGGTTGTCCCTGAAGAATCAGGCGCACCTCGACCCCCCGGCGTGCCGCATTGCGGATCTCGTGCAGCAGCCGATAGCCTGGAAAGAAGTAGGCATTGGCGATCACCACGCGACGCCGGGCACTGCGCAGCACCTGTAAATACACCTCTTCGATATCTTTTGGGTGTTCTGCGTTGTCGCGATACACCAGTCGTACCTGACCGTCATGATCGTCGACCGCCAGTTCAGCATGCCGCTGCCGGCGGCGTTGCCACCAGTATTTGGCCCGGGCCGGTCGACCGCCTTGCAGCAAGGCGAAATGATGAATATCGGCCACCGCCGGGCCTTGCACTTCAACCGAATAATCCTGCTTGGCCTCGGGGCCGAAGTCGGCCAGATGGTCGGCGGAAAAATTGATTCCGCCGAGGAACGCAATCGTGCCGTCGACCACCACAATCTTGCGGTGCAGACGGCGGAACCAGTTGGTGCGGATGCCCAGGTGACGCGGGGCGGGGTCGAATATTTGCAGGCGCACACCTGCATTGCTCAGGGCGGCGAGGAACGCCGTACTCAGTTCGCCACAGCCGAATCCATCGAGACTGACGGTAATACGCACGCCGCGTTGCGCCGCTTCAATCAGGATCTGTTGAAGCTCGTTGCCGACCTTGTCCTCGAACACAATAAACGTCTCCAGCAGGATTTCACTCTGGGCTTGGCGCAGCACTTCAAACACCCGTGGAAAGTACGCCTCACCGTTTTCCAGCAATTGGACCCGGTTGTTACCGTGCCAGCCGTACTCAACCTCAGTCACCGCAGGCTCGCGCACGGGTGGAGGCGTGGAGATGCGTTCGACCGTGGTTTTTTCCATCGATGGGCTGCTCATAACTCGATCTCCACCGACAGGGGCGCATGGTCGGAAAGGTGTGACCAGGGGCGTGCCGCCAGCACTTGCGGATGGCTGGCCTTGAGATGGCGCACGTAGATGCGGTCCAGGCGTAACGCCGGCAAACGCGCGGGGAAACTGCGCGCCGGTTTGCCGTGAAACTCGGTGAACACCTCACGCAACCCGCAAGGCTTGAGCAACGCATCGGCGCGCTGGCGCCAGTCGTTGAAATCGCCGGCGACCACCACCGGGGCATCTTGCGGTAGCTCTTCCAGGCGTCGGATCAGCAGCTTGAGCTGGGCCGTCCGGTGGCTTTCGCGCAGCCCCAGATGGACGCAAATGGCATGCACTTCCCGGCCATCGCCGGGCATGCGCAACACGCAATGCAGGATTCCACGGTTTTCATGGCCGCTGATGGACACGTCGAGATTGTCGTGGCGAATGATCTGGAATTTCGACAACAGTGCATTGCCGTGATCGCCCGCCGGGTAGACCGCGTTGCGCCCGTAGGCGAATTGCGGCCACAGGCTATCGGCAAGGAATTCGTACTGGGGCATCGCCGGCCAATTGTTGTAGCGCTGGGGATGCTGTTCGTGGGTGCCGTGGACCTCCTGCAAAAACACCACATCGGCGGACACACTGCGCACCGCTTCGCGCAACTCGGGCAGGATGAAGCGCCGATTGAGTGCGGTGAACCCCTTGTGGGTGTTGACCGTCAGCACGGTGAAGCGGCTCACGGCATTGATGATGGGTTGCTGTTCATCCGTCCCACCGACCGGCTCGGGAATGCTCATGGCAGCGCTCCTTCGGCAACCGGCTCGCCGGGGGCCGTGACAAGGTCTTTGTCGAGATGCAAACGCTCAAGCAGGTGGCGGGCATCGAAGGGCGCGCGGACTTTGATGTCGTTATCGAAATAGCAGAACACTTCCCGGGATCTGCGAGTCTTGGGTTTTTGCCGGGGCGCGATCAATTGCGGATCTGCCGGTTGCTGGCCGTGATGCCAGGCCTCGATCCGCTCGCTCCAGCGTTGCAGCGCTTGAGGGGTGTAACCGCTGGCGTAGAGTTCTTCGGCGCCGTGCAGGCGCAGGTAGACGAAGTCGCTGGTGAGGTCTTCGCGGTACGGCCATTTACCGGCGGTATCGGCAATCACCAACGCGGTGTTGTAGCGTTTGAGCAGCCGGACGAAGGCCGGATCGACGAAACTTTCGTGGCGAATTTCCACGGCATGGCGCACCGGTTTTTTGCCGTAGGCCTTCATGCTGGCGTGACCGTTCAGACGTGTTTCGTGCTGGCGGGCGAGGGCGGCGGCCTGTTCGGTGTCGTGGGGCAGTTGTTCAAGGAAATGTTCGAACAGCTCCGGGTCGAATTTGAAGCTGGGCGGAAACTGCCAGAGGATCGGGCCGAGTTTTTCCTTGAGCTCCAGCACCCCGGAGGCGAAGAAATTCGCCAGGGGTTTATGGATCTCCCGCAGACGCTTGATGTGGGTGATGAAGCGCGGCGCCTTGACGCTGAACACGAAGCCTGGCGGGGTTTCGGCGTACCACTGGGCGTAACGTTCGGGCCGTTGCAGGGCGTAGAACGATCCATTGATTTCGATGCTGTTGACTGCCCGTGACGCGAATTGCAATTCGCGTTTGTGGGTCAGCCCCTTCGGGTAGAAACCTCCCCGCCAGGGCGTGTAGCGCCAGCCTGAAATACCGATATGAATCGCCGCCATGTCGCCTCCCATCCTCGGACAGCCCTGTCTTTTGATGACTGCCAGGCGGGCGAGAAAGTTTCGACGGGGCTACGGACGGTAAAAGCAAAAGATCGCAGCCTTCGGCAGCTTCCCACAGGCGCGCAGGAGTTGCCGAAAGCGACGATCATTTGATCTATCAGTGCCCGACAACGATCCGGGCCGAACCTTCAGCCGGCTCGGCATACACCGGGCCCAATCGATCAAGGCGACCACTCCAGGCGGTCAGTGCCAACGCCACCAACACCACCAGGCCACCGATCCACGCGGTATGGATCAGCCCCATGTGCGCGACGATCAAACCACCACCCCACGCACCACCGGCAATGCCAAGGTTGAACGCCGCAATGTTCAAGCCCGACGCCACGTCCACCGCATGCGGGGTGTGATGTTCGGCCTGACGCACCACATACACCTGCAGGCCCGGCACGTTGCCGAACGCCACCGCACCCCAGACCAGCACAGTGGCCAGGGCCAGCCATGGATTGCCGGCGGTGAAGGTCAGCACGAACAACACGGCGGCGAGCAGGGCGAAGATGATTCTCAGGGCGCCGATCGGGCCGCGTTTGTCCGCCAGCTTACCGCCCCAGATGTTGCCGACGGCCACCGAGATGCCGTACACCAGCAGCACCAGGCTGACGGTGCTGGCGCTGAAGCCCGCAATGTCCTGAAGAATCGGTGCCAGAAAGGTGAAGGCGATGAACGAGCCGCCGTAGCCGACCGCTGTCATGGCATACACCAACAACAGGCGGGGTTGCTTGAGCACTTGCAACTGCTGCAACAGCGAAGCCGGTTTGCTGTGGGCGATGTTCTTCGGTACGTAGAGCAGGCTGCCGATGAAGGCGATCACACCCAGTGCAGACACCGCGAGGAAGGTTTCACGCCAGCCGAAATGCTGACCGATAAACGTCCCCAGCGGCACGCCAGTGACCAGCGCCACAGTCAGGCCGGTGAACATGATGGCAATCGCGCTGGCGGCTTTTTCCTTCGGCACCAGGCTGGTGGCGATGATCGAGCCAATTGAGAAAAACACCCCGTGGGCCAGGCCGGTGACGATCCGCGCAATGATCAGCGACTCGTAGCTCGGCGCTTTCCAGGCCAACAAGTTGCCGAGGGTGAACAGCACCATCAGCGACAACAGCAGCAATTTACGCGGGACTTTGCCGGTGAGGGCGGTCAGCACCGGCGCGCCGACGGCCACCCCGAGTGCATACAAACTGACCAGCAAACCGGCGGACGGCAGGCTGACGCCGAGGTCGGCGCCGATGGTGGGTAACAGGCCAACGATGACGAACTCCGTCGTCCCGATGGCGAAAGCGCTGAGGGTCAGCGCCAGCAAGGCAATGGGCATGGCTGCAACTCCGGTGGATTGATTGATGGAGCGCAGTGTCGGGGTTTGGGGCGTGCGGAAAAATACAGGGATGGGCATTTGATATTTGCGTGCAGGTCAAATATCGCGAGGGCTGATTTGTGTTGGCGCGGATGGCCCCATCGCGGGCAGGGCCAGACAACATCAATGCTGGATCAGTTTGCTACGGACCTGAGCACTGGCCTGCTGATCCAGCTCCAGCCAGAACTGCTGCTTGCCGGCGATCTCGGCGGCAGCCGGCAAGCCATCGCGATACACCAGCCGATTGCTCGCCAGCGCCGGCACTTTCGCGCCCGGCAGCAAGGTGCCGGCGAGGTTCAGCGGATCCACCCCGCACACCGCAATCAAACTACCGTCATGGGGGCGCCGCCTGACTTCGCGCAGCAACGGGATCGCCTCGGGCAGGGCAAACTGTTCGCCGGCCAAACCACTGACAAACCGCCCGCCACGAATCTCGCCCCGGGCCTCCAGCCGATGGAACGTGCGCAACAATTCCCGCCAACTCGGCAACCAGTCCGCCTCGCGCTCCAGCAAGCGCCAGAACACCACGCCGTATCGGCGCAGCAAGGTCATGGCGATGTGTTCCAGGGCTTCTGTGGGTGTGGACGTAGGGCGTTGTTTATCCACAACCGGCTTATCCACAACCGGCGCGACCGCACTGCGGCGCAGCAACGCCCAACGCCCGGCGTCGTCCATCCCGCCGACAAACGCTCCACGCCCGCGTCGACTGCTGCGATTCTGGCGTTTGCTGGCCGGGGTGATCAGCGCCCGCAATCCGGCGAAACTGTCGGCGTTGACCAGTCCGGCGCCGACCAGTTCCTGCAAGGCGATTTCCAGTTCCGAGCGCAGCAGATGGGCCTCGTGCATCAGCTCATCGAAAAACAGAGCGCCGTGCTGGCTGAGTGCTGCATGGACCTTTTGTGTTTTGGGCGACAGTTCGTTGACCGGTGTCTGCTCAGTCAAGCTGCTCCACAACCCGACCTGACTACGCGGCAGCAACAGAATCGGCGTGCTGCGCAATGCCGTGCCGGTGCTCTTGTTGCGCGCGGTCAGGCGCGTCCAGACCAGTTTGCCGCTGCGGCATAACTCATCCAGCCAGCTCGCCGAATAGTCTTTGAGCCGCGCCGGCAGAATGTCGCTGTCCCATGCCGAAGCGGCGGCGGGGTAGCCTTCGAACTGGCTGATGATCGCCGGCAACACTGCGCTGCCCTGGCCTCGGCTCATGCTGGAAAGATGCTGCCAGTCGAACAGAAAGCGCATGAAATCCTGCAACGCCACCGGCTCGATTTCTCGGCGCAGCCGTTTGACCGTGTAGCGATGAATCCGCGCCAGCAGATGCCGTTCGCACCATTCCTCTTCGCGGGCGTCCGGGCTGAACTGCCCGCGCAGCACGTAACCTTCACGTTCCAGTTGGGCCAGGGCCTGAGTGACTTGAAGTGCCGGTAAACCAAGCGGTTCGGCAATCGCCTTCAGCGACAACGGACCAAACGCGCTGAGCCGCGCGCGGATCACTTCCAGCACCGCTTCGTCCGGCTCCCAGGTTTCATCGAAACCGGGCAACGCCTCCAACGACGGAAACAAGGTGGCCTGTGGATAAATCGCCCGCAGGCAGGTCAGTCGCTCCAGTGGCAGCCACAGCGATTGCTTGGCGTTGATCTGCAAACGGCTGGCGCGGCCACTGTCGGCCAGGGTATTCAGCCATTCGAGCCAATTGGGGTTGGCCCGGGCCTCGGCGTCGGTGATGCACGCCAGGCTCATCAAGGCCTCATGCATTTCATCGAGGCCGGTTGGCATTGGCCAGGCTTCGTCGCGCACCGCGGCAATCGCCTCGGCGTCCAGCGCACCGAGGTCGTTGGTGGACTGCGGATCGCTCCAGCGGCGGTTGAGCACCGCCTGAGTGCGGCGTTCTTCCAGCGGCGCGTCGTCGAGGAAGGTGTAGGGGCGGGCACTGAGGATTTCCGCCGCCAGTGGCGAAGGCGCCGGCAGGTCGCGGCTGATCAGGCGGATATCGCCCTGTTCCATGCGCCGCAACAACGCCAGCCAGCCTTCGCTGTCCATGGCCTCGTGCAGGCAATCGTCGAGGGTTTGTTCCACCAGCGGATGGTCGGGAATCTCGCGCTCGCCGGCGAGGTTTTCCACGCAGGCGATCTGATCGGGAAACACGCTGGCGATCAGGTCTTCGCTTTTCATCCGTTGGATCTGCGGCGGCACTTTGCGGCCGCCGCTGTAGCGCGGCAGCGCGAGGGCGACCCCGGCATTCCAGCGCCAGCGCACGCCGAACAGCGGGGCCTCGAGCACCGCTTGAGTCAGGATATGTTCGGCGCTGTTGCTGTGCAGGTAGCGCCAGACGTCGTCCAGCTCGAAGCTGTGGCTGGTGGACAGCGACAACACAATGGCGTCCTCGCTGGCGGCGGCCTGCAATTCGAAGTTGAAGGTGCGGCAGAAACGCTTGCGCAGGGCCAGGCCCCAGGCGCGGTTGATGCGGCTGCCGAACGGTGAGTGGATGATCAGTTGCGTACCGCCTGACTCGTCGAAAAAACGCTCCATCACCAGTGTGTCTTGCGACGGCAAGGCGCCGAGGGTCAGGCGGGCTCGGACCAGATAGTCGACCAGTTGCTCGGCGCTGGCGAGGTTCAAGCCGAGAGTGTCGGTCAGCCAGTCGAGGGCTGGTTGCAGATCGCCGGGTGTGGCGGCGAGCAGTTCATCGAGTTGCGCTTGAAGGCGGGCCACGGCGAACGACAGTTCATTGCTGCGACCGGGTGCTTCACCGAGCCAGAACGGAATGGTCGGCGGCTGGCCCTGAGCATCTTCGACCCGGACCTTGCCGGTTTCGACCCGCAGGATTCGGTACGAGGTATTGCCCAGCTGAAAGATATCCCCGGCGATGCTTTCCACCGCGAAGTCTTCGTTGACGCTGCCGATGTTCAGCCCCTGAGGCTCCAGCAACACGCTGTAGTCGGCGTTGTCGGGAATCGTCCCGCCGCTGGTCACGGCGGTCAGCTTGGCGCCCCGACGACCGCGCAAGGTTCGGCTTACGGCGTCCCGGTGCAGGTACGCGCTACGTATGCCCTGGCGACCGTTGTAGCCCTCGGCGAGCATGTGCAGCAGCGCCTGATAATGTTTTTCGTCGAGCTTGGCGTAAGGCGAGGCTTTACGCAGCATCTCCAGCAACGCCTGCTCGTGCCATTCCTGGCAACTGACCTCGGCGATGATCTGCTGGGCCAGCACGTCCAGCGGCGCTTCGGGGATCAGCAAGGTGTCGAGTTCGCCACGGCGCACGCAATCGAGCAAAGCGGCGCATTCGATCAGGTCGTCGCGGGTGGTGGCGAACAATCGGCCCTTGGGCGTGCCGCCGACCTGGTGCCCGGAGCGGCCGACCCGTTGCAGAAAACCGGCAATCGAGCGTGGCGAAGCGATCTGGCACACCAGGTCGACGTCGCCGATATCAATCCCCAATTCCAGCGAGGCGGTGGCGATCAGCACTTGCAGCTCGCCGCGCTTGAGCCGTTGCTCGGCGTCCAGGCGAAATTCCTTGGCCAGGCTGCCATGGTGGGCGGCCACCGCGTCTTTGCCGAGGCGTTCGCTCAAGTGTCGGCTCAGGCGTTCGGCCAGGCGCCGGGTGTTGACGAAAATCAGCGTGGTCCGGTGTTCGCGGGCGAGGGCGGCGAGGCGGTCATAGACCAGTTCCCACACGTCGTTGGCCATCACCGCTGACAACGGCACGGGCGGCACTTCGATATCGAGATCCCGTGGGCGGGCATGGCCGATGTCGATGATTTCGCAGTCGCGATCACGACCAACCAAAAAACGCGACACCGCTTCGATGGGTTTTTGCGTGGCGGACAGGCCGATCCGCACCAGCGGTTGCGGGCAAAGCGCTTGCAGGCGCTCCAGGCTCAGGGCCAGGTGACTGCCGCGTTTGCTGGCGGCGATGGCGTGGATTTCGTCGACGATCACCGTTTGCGTGGTGCCGAGCATTTTCCGGCCGGAATCGGAGCCGAGCAGTACGTAAAGGGATTCCGGGGTGGTTACAAGAATGTGCGGCGCGGTTTTGCGCATGGCCGAGCGGTCTTTTTGCGGCGTATCGCCGGTGCGCACGGCGGTGCTGATCGGCACGTCGGGCAGGCCCATCAGGCGTAACTGCTCGGTGATGCCGGCCAGCGGGTTTTGCAGGTTGATCCGGATGTCGTTGGACAGGGCCTTGAGCGGCGAAACGTAGACCACCAGGGTTTCGTCTGGCAGGCCATCCGGGTTTTCCAGGCCACGATGGACCAGATCGTCGAGCACGGCCAGAAACGCGGTGAGGGTTTTGCCGGAGCCGGTGGGCGCGGCAATCAGCGTTGAACGGCGCTGGCGGATCAACGGCCACGCCCGGGCCTGGGCGGCGGTAGCCGTCGCGAAGGTGTTGCTGAACCAGGCGCTGACGGCGGGGTGGAAACCGTTCAGAGCGCTGTCTGCGGGGATGGGCAGGTTCATGAGCCAATTTATGCGGGTGGGGACGGGAAGTTGCAAGTACCGCTCAGGCTCTGTGTTGATCCTGAGGCCAGTAGCTGCACCACAAATCCCCGGGAACTACACTTTACGGGTGACGGTTGCGCACTAAACCCGCAAAATGCAACGATTCCGGCAATTATTGAGGACATCGCCTGCGGGCGCTGTCGATAAAGCCATCGTTCCAATCAGACTGGGCCTGCTGACTCTATGCGAATGCGCCTTATGTTACTGGGCGGCGGAAATGCCCTTGGGCAGGCGCTGATTCGCCTCGGTGCGGAGGAAGACATCGGTTTCCTCGCCCCCCGCCCACCACAAGACGGCTGGGACGCCGCGAGCCTGACGCAACTGCTCGACGATACCCGTCCGGATGCGTTGATCAATCTCGCCTACTATTTCGACTGGTTCCAGGCGGAGACCGTCAGCGAACAGCGTCTGGCCGGGCAGGAGCGCGCCATCGAGCGTCTGGCCGAATTGTGCCAGCATCACAACATCGTGCTGGTGCAACCGTCGAGTTATCGCGTGTTCGATGGCTCCCGGGCGACCGCCTACAGCGAAAAAGACGAACCGGTACCGTTGGGTCTACGCGGTCAAGCTTTGTGGCGCATTGAGCAAAGCGTGCGCGCCACTTGTCCACAGCATGTGTTGCTGCGTTTCGGCTGGTTGCTCGATGACAGCCCCGAGGGCACCCTCGGGCGATTCCTCGCCCGGGCCGAGAAAGCTGAAGAACTGCTGTTGGCGGATGATCGTCGCGGTAATCCGACGCCGGTGGACGACGCCGCCCGAGTGATCATCTCGGTGCTCAAGCAACTCGATTGTGCGGCGCCGCTGTGGGGCACCTACCACTACGCCGGGCATGAGGCGACCACACCGCTGGCACTGGGGCAGGCAATCCTTACCGAAGCACGCGCGCTGCACCCGCTGGCCATCGAATCGCCGACCGCCCAGGCTCACGCCGCACGTCCCGACGCAGCCGAAGAACCGCAACACGCGGTGCTGGCCTGCAAGAAAATTCTGCACACTTTCGGGATCAAACCCCGCGCCTGGCGCGCGGCACTCCCGGGCTTACTGGATAGGTTTTATCGCCATGGCTGACGGCCCTGTTTTAATCACCGGCGGCGCCGGTTTCATCGGTTCGCACCTGACCGATGCCTTGCTCGCCAAAGGGCATTCGGTGCGAATTCTCGATGACTTGTCCACCGGCAAGCGCAGCAACCTGCCGATGGACAATCCCCTCGTCGAACTGATCGAAGGCGATGTCGCTGATGCCGCCCTGGTGGCGCAGGCGATGCTCGGTTGCAGCGCGGTGGCGCATCTGGCCGCGGTGGCTTCGGTGCAGGCTTCGGTGGATGACCCGGTGAAAACTCACCAGAGCAACTTCATCGGCTCGCTGAACGTCTGCGAAGCCATGCGTCAGGCCGGTGTCAAACGCGTGTTGTACGCGTCCAGCGCAGCGGTCTATGGCAACAACGGTGAAGGCGAGTCGATCGACGAAGACACGCCCAAGGCACCGTTGACGCCGTATGCGTCGGACAAGTTGGCGAGCGAGCATTACTTCGATTTCTATCGCCGCCAGCATGGTCTGGAACCGGTGATTTTCCGCTTCTTCAACATCTTCGGCCCGCGCCAGGATCCGTCCTCGCCGTACTCCGGGGTGATCAGCATTTTCAGCGAGCGCGCGCAGAAAGGCCTGCCGATCACCGTGTTCGGTGATGGCGAGCAGACTCGGGATTTTGTCTACGTCGAAGACCTGGTGGACGTGCTGGTACAAGCCATCGAGAAACCGCAGGTTGAGGTCGGCGCGGTGAATGTCGGCTGGAATCAGGCGACGACTCTCAAGCAGATGCTTGAAGCCCTTGAAGCCGTGGTCGGCAAGCTGCCGCCCGTGAGCTATGGCCCGGCGCGTTCCGGTGACATCCGCCATTCACGAGCGAATAACCGGCGTTTGCTGGAGCGGTTCACCTACCCGGAGCAGACGCCGATGAGCGTTGGCCTGGCGCGTTTGCTGGGGCGCTGAGGTTTTACACAGTTGTGAAAAAGGCGCCTTGAAGGCGCCTTTTTTGTGTGTCGAATATGACCGGTGCAGTTCTTTGTGGTGAGGGGGCTTGCCCCCGTTGGGTTGCGAAGCAGCCCCACTGCATTTCGCCTGACGTCCTCATCGGTTGGATGGCGCCTGCTGCGCGGGCGAACGGGGGCAAGCCCCCTCGCCACAGTTCTTTAGAACTTGTAACCCAGACCGACCATGTAGATGAACGGATCGACGTCCACGTTCACCCGTGCGCGGGTGCCCGGAGCCACGGCGTTGTTTTCCACGGTGGCACGGGTGTCGATGTCGATGTAGCGCACTTGGGCGTTGATCATCACCTTATCGGTGAGCATGTAGTCGGCCCCGACTTCCCAGGCCAGGCCCCAGGAGTTTTTCGCGTTGAAGTTGCTGAAGCCGTTGGCGCTGGCTTCGCTGCCGACGTGCTCGTCGTAGATCCAGGTGTAGTTGATACCGCCGCCAACATACGGCTGGAATGCGGACTTGGCGTCCAGCGGGTAGTAGACCAGGCTCAGGGTCGGCGGCAGGTGTTTCAGGGTGCCGAGTTTGCCGTTGGCGGCGCCGAGCGAGGTGCCTTTGAGCTTCACCTCATGCTCGAACGGCGAAGCCGCGAGCAGCTCGATCGCCAGGTTGTTGCTGATCATGTACGCAAAGTTCAGGCCCAGTTGCGTGTCGCTGCTCATGGTGGCCTTGCCACCCAGATCGGCGCCCTTCAGCGGGCCTTGATCGACCTTGACGCTGGAGCTGTCGGCCGTCGGATTCACGGTGATCGCACCGGCCCGAACGATGATGTCGCCGGCGGTGTGGGCATGGGCGAGCGGGGCTGCGAGCGCGAGGGCAAGCAGTGAAGCGCTGAGCAGGGACTTGTGCATGGGGGCTCCAAAGGACGTTAAAAATGCTTGATGTCCAATGGTAGGGATCCAACTGATACGGTCTTTTGACTCAGCTCAATGAAACAGTGATGGGCTGATTTTGAGGGCCTCATCGCGGGCAAACCCGCGATGGCAGTCTTGTAGGCGACAAATAACCACCGGATTCACTCCGGCAGTTCATACACATAAATCTTCTGCGCCTCCATCTGATACCCGGCATCCGCCAATTCGCTGGTGGACGCCTTGACCTGCAACGCACCTTCGACCCAGTACGGCTGGTACAGCTCATCGAGCTTCACGCCGACTTCGCTTTTGACGTGCACGATCTGGTTCGACGGCGGAGGCGGTACATGGATGCAGGCGCCGAAATACGGCACCAGCAGAAACTCCGTGGTGCGGCCTTCTTCACTGACCTCCAGCGGTACGATGTACCCCGGCAAGCGAATGTTCTGGCCATCGAGACTTTTCACCACCGGCGCGTTCGGCATGTCCTGTTTGGCGGCCGGGGCCGACTCCGCGGACAACGCGTCGCTCATCTTCGACAGGTCGTGCAGCGGCGTCATGTTCGGCACTTCCGGCGGGGCATCCGGCGGGATCATTTCCGACCAGGTCAGGTCTTTCGGCTCGGCCGCCCACAGCGGCAGAGCAACCAGCATCAACAGCGCAAGCAGAGCGCGGGGCATGTTCAACGTCCTCACAGGCGGATCGACAGGCCATCGGCCAAGGATTGGCGATAAGCGCGCCAGGCCGGCACGCTGCCCATCAGCAGCGCGGCGATCAGGATGCCACCGAGCAGCGTCCATTCATATTCGCTTGGCCAGGCCAGCGGCAGGTACAAACCGTAATTCGACTGCACGTAACCCTGCGCCACGGCGATGCCCACATACAGCAACGCCACGCCGACAATCACCCCCGACAGCGCCAGGGCAAACGCTTCCAGCACCAGTAAAGTCGCGATATGCCATGGTCGCGCGCCCACCGAACGCAGAATCGCCATCTCCCGGCGTCGCTCGTTGAGGCTGGTGAGAATCGCCGTGAGCATGCCGATCAACCCCGTCAGCACCACGAACAGCGAGACGACGAACAAGGCTTTTTCCGCCGTGCTCATCAAACTCCACAGCTCCTGCAACGCCACACCCGGCAGGATCGCCAGCATCGGTTCGCCACGGAATTCGTTGATTTCACGTTGCAGCGCGAAGGTCGAAATCTTGTTGTTAAGGCCGAGCATGAACGCGGTGATCGCTTGCGGCGTCAGGTCCATGTTGCGCGCCTGATCGGCACTGACCCGACCGTTACCCCGCGCCGGTACACCGTTGTGCCAGTCGATGTGGATCGCTTCCATGCCGCCGAGGCTGATGTGCAGCGTGCGGTCCACCGGGGTGCCGGTGCGTTTGAGGATGCCGACCACGGTGAACGGCTTGTCGTCGTGCTTGACCAGGCTGATCGCCGCCACGCCATGGGCCAGCACCAGTTTGTCGCCGAGTTTGTAGTGCAGCGCATCGGCCACTTCGGCACCGAGCACCACTTCGAACGGATCGCTGGCGAAGGCACGGCCGTCGGCCAGTTCCAGATGCTGTTGATGGCCGTACTGGTAATGCTCGAAGTAAGCCTCAGTGGTGCCCATCACCCGATAACCACGATGGGAATCGCCGAGGGACATCGGGATCGCCCACTTCACTTTCGGGTTGTTGGCGAACTGCTCGAAGCTGTCCCAGCGGATGTTGTTGGTGGCGTTGCCGATACGGAATACCGAATACAGCAGCAGGTTCACCGAGCCGGAACGCGCGCCGACGATCAGGTCGGTGCCGCTGATGGTGCTGGCGAAACTGGCCTTGGCTTCGGTGCGCACTCGTTCTACCGCCAGCAACAGACAGACCGACAGGGCGATGGCGAACGCGGTGAGGATCGCGGTGAAGCGACGGTTAGCGAGGCTGGCCATGGCTAGACGAAACAAATACATCTCAAACCTCGGACGGGGTGGCGGCGCGATTGAGATCGGCCAGCGACAGGTGGCGATCGAACAGCGGCGCGAGGCTCTGATCGTGGCTGACGAACAACAGGCTCGAGCCGGCTTCGCGGCATTCGGCGAACAACAGGCGAATGAAGTTTTCGCGAGCGTCGTAGTCCAGTGCCGAGGTCGGTTCGTCGGCGATCACCAGTTCCGGCTGACCGATCAACGCACGCGCGGCAGCGACCCGTTGCTGCTGGCCGATGGACAGCGAATCGGCGCGGCGGCCCAGAATGTTTTCGTCCTTCAGGCCCAGATGGGCGAGCAGGGTGGCGGCGGCCTGATCGACACTGCCGTGGCGCTGTTTCGCCCGCTCGGCGCGCAGTTTCGAGAAGTGACAGGGCAGTTCGACGTTCTCCCGCACCGACAGAAACGGCAGCAAGTTGAATTGCTGGAAGATGTAGCCGGTGTGATCGACCCGGAAGTGGTCGCGAGCCCCGGCAGACAGTTCGGTCAATTCCTGGCCGAGCAGCCGGATGCTGCCGCGATCAGGCTTTTGCACACCGCCAAGCAGGCCGAGCAGAGTGGTCTTGCCGCTGCCGCTGGGGCCTTTGAGGAACAGGGTTTCACCTGGCTCCAGGCGAAACGCCGGGATGTCCAGCAGCGGCGGGTGACCGGGCCAGCTGAAGCCCAGGTCGGACAATTCGATGAGTGCTTGGGTCATGTGAAACCGGTCAGGTTGGTGGTGAACCCTGTGGGAGCGGTGTCGGATCAGAATTTCAGGGCAGCCGCCTTGGCCGTCACCTCAACCCCTTGCTGTCCGCTCGGGCTGATCAGTTGTACCTGAATCTTCTGGGTAGCCGGGAACGTGTTGAAGACAGTCGCCAGGTCCAGGGTCTTCAGCGCGCCCGGGGCCGAGCAGCTGAATTGGTAACGGGCGTGGATTTCGCTGTGGTCATGTTGATGCTCGTGACCGTCCTTGGCTTCTTCATGCTCATCGTCGGCATCCGGTTTGTCACCGAACAACGGGCTTTCCAGTTCCTGGGTCGCGACCACGCAACCGGCTACTTTCGGCAGGTTGAACAGCGTCAGCGGTTTTTCCAGTTGGGCACGGACCGCGGCGACTTTGGCCTTGTCGGCGTCGGTGGTGGCGGCGTGCTCGAAACCCACCAGGTTCATTGCCGGGCTTTCCAGTTCCAGCTCCAGGGTCTGGCCGTCCAGCGCAGCATTCAAACGACCGACGCCATGTTCGTGGGCGCCGAGGCTGCCGTGCTCATGGTCGTGATCTTGCTCGACAGCCGCGTGGGCGACAGCCAGCGGTAACAAGGCAAACGGCAAAGCGAGCAGCAGACGGCGCATGGCGGGTCTCCGAAAAGTAAAATGAAAAATTTGTTATGTAATCTTATAACGAAAGTGCCGAGAGTTTGACCGTCTGCTTGGCGTTGCGCAAGACCCATGGGAGCATGCGAGTCAGGTATGTGCTGGAGCAGACTTATGTTGCGAATACGCGGAAGCATCGGCGACTGGCCGGTGGATTTGACCCTGGAACTGGATGAGGGCGACTGGGCGCAGCTCGGTGCGCAGTTGCAGGCTGCCAAACCCGAGGCGAGTGTGACACCGGCCAAACCGGTGAATCAGGACGAGGCGCTGTGGCAGATCGCTAAAGAACTGCTGCGCAAGGCCGGGCAATTGAGCGGGCCGGATTTGCTGGAACAACTGGAAGGGCTGACCGGCAGTGCAGCGGCAGGCAAGCGCTTATTGGTGCGTTTGCGCCACTGCGCAGAGGTCAAAGTAGTGAGCGGCGGGGATACGCCGCTCTACAGCTGGATCGAGTAAGCCGCAAAAAAGAGCTTAATAGAGCGCGGCAAACAGCTTGCGACGGTACGTGGTCACCAACGGGTGATCGTTGCCCAGCAGTTCGAACACTTGCAGCAAGGTCTTGTGTGGCAAGCCTTCGCTGTAGCTGCGATTGCGGATGAACAGTTTCAGCAAGGCATCCAGCGCCGCGTCGTATTGCTGACGGGCCAGTTGCTGGATCGCCAATTGATAGACCGCCTCATCGTCCTGCGGGTTTTTCGCCAGGCGTGCTTTCAGGTCTGCCGCATCCGGCAAATCCCTGGCCTGGCCGAGAAACTGGATCTGCGCCTTGGCGCCGGCCAGCGCGGCCTTGTGCTCATCGGTCTTGACCGCGTCGAGTACGGTTTGCGCTTCACTCAGTTCGCCGCGCTCGGTGAGGCAGCGGGCGTAGAGGATCAGTGCTTTGGCATTGGTGTTGTCTTCAGTCAGCAAGACTTTGAGCGTGGCTTCGGCGTCGGCGAAACGACCGTCATCGAACAGCGCCTGAGCCTGTTCGAACGGATCGGCGACGGCTGGAGGCGGCATTTGCACATGAGGTTCGAGCATCGTGCGCACAGCGGATTCCGGTTGCGCACCGGCAAAACCGTCCACCGGCTGACCATCCTTGAACAGCACCACGGTCGGCAGGCTGCGAATGCCGAAACGCGCAACAATGTCCTGCTCGATGTCGCAGTTGACCTTGGCCAGCAGCAACTCACCCTGATAGCTCTCGGCGATGGTTTGCAGCATCGGCATCAAGGCCTTGCACGGCGCACACCATTCGGCCCAGAAATCCACCAGTACCGGTTTGTGGAAAGAGTTCTCGATCACCGACTGGTCGAAATCGGCAGTCGTGGCGTCGAAGATGTACGGCGTTTCCTGACTCATGGGGGATCTCGTAAAAGCGTGGATGAGGCCACTATAAGGCTTGGTGGGGGGCGGCTGAAAGCGGGGTGATCGTGATCATGTCCGGGTGGCGTGGTAAAGGCTCACATGCCGAAACTCTTCGGGTTCGGCCAGGTCCGGCAAGGTCATCGCCTGCAGCATCTCGATGCGCTGATACAGCGGATGGCGAAAATCCCGCACCCGTGAATCCGCTACCAATGCTTCCCGGCCACGGCTGAGAAACTCGTCGAGTAGCGGCAGATTTTCCCGGTCGTACAACACGTCGGCCACCAGAATCAGATCAAATCGATCCGCTTCGGCGAAAAAATCCGTCGAGTAGCGCAGCTGCACATCATTGAGTTCGGCATTCGCCCGACACGCGGCAATCGCCAGCGGGTCCAGGTCACAGGCCACCACTTCCAGCGCCCCGGCCTTCACAGCCGCAATCGCAGCCACGCCGGAACCGGCACCGAAATCCAGCACCCGTTTGCCTTCGACCCAGTGCGGGTGTTTGGCGAGATAGCGGGCCACGGCCAACCCACTGGCCCAGCAGAAACTCCAGTACGGCGGCTCGTGGAGAATTCGTCGGGTTTCTTCGGGGCTGAAGGCGCGGTCCATGTTGTCGCCGTCGATCAGCCAGAGTTTCAGCTCGGTGCCCGGTAACTCACAGGCTACAAGCTGTGCGTCACCGAGCAGTTCACCCAACGCCTGTTGCAGGTCGAGCGGTGCAATCATGGCGCTTTGACGAATTGCAACTGACCCAGGGCCTGGGTTGTCGGCTGGGTGATGAGTTGCGCCGGCAGATGCAGAATCAACTGCCCGGACTGGCTGGCGCGGCCGCGCAGTTCAACGCGAGCGCCAACCGGGAAGGATTCAGGGTTGAAACGCAGGCGAAACGGCAACACCTGATTGGTGCCGATCAGGTTGGCACTGGCGAGCAATTGTTGCGGGCGATCCTTTTCGTCGATCACCAGCAGCGCCAGTTCGACTTCAGCGTCGGCCGGCACGCCCATCAGGGTGCCACTGATTTCACGTTGGTAAGCCGGCAGCGGGCCGAGCTCGGCAGACGCCTTGGCTTTCTTCTGCGCCTGTTGCGGCGCTGGGCCTGGTGTTGGTGGCTGGGGCTTGGGTGCATCGCTGCCACAGGCCACCAGCAGGCTGAAAAGACTGAGCAAAACGAGCGGTCGTAACGACATTGGCGGCTCCAGCAAGGTGAAAACATTATAGCCCGTCTGTATACCGCAAACCCTATGGCTTGTCTTGCCACGGGGATGCGCTACCATGGCCCTCCCATTTTTTGTTGCCTGCCACCATGCACTGTCCCTTCTGCGGTGCCAACGACACCAAGGTCATCGACTCGCGTCTGGTCGCCGAGGGCGAACAGGTGCGCCGCCGGCGTGAATGCCTGGCCTGCGGCGAACGCTTCACGACGTTCGAAACCGCTGAACTGGTGTTGCCGCGCCTGATCAAAACCGACGGCAGTCGCCAGCCGTTCGACGAAGAAAAGCTTCGTGCCGGCATGCAGCGAGCGCTGGAGAAGCGCCCGGTGAGTGTCGAGCGCCTGGAATCGTCGCTGGTGCACATCAAACACAAGCTGCGCGCCACCGGCGAACGCGAGGTCAAATCCCTCGTGGTCGGCGAACTGGTGATGGCCGAGCTGAAAAAGCTTGATGAGGTCGCCTATATCCGCTTCGCTTCGGTGTATCGACGCTTCCAGGACCTCAACGAGTTCCGCGAAGAGATAGATCGCCTCGCCCGTGAACCGGTGAAAGAATGACCACCTCCCCGGAACAAGCCATCCTCGACGCCCATTACATGGCCCGTGCCCTGGAACTGGCGCGCAAAGGTCATTACACGACGCACCCCAACCCGCGGGTTGGCTGCGTGGTGGTGCGCGACGGGCAGATTGTCGGCGAAGGCTGGCATGTGCGCGCCGGCGAGCCCCATGCCGAAGTCCATGCCTTGCGTGCCGCCGGTGACAAGGCGCGAGGCGCCACGGCTTATGTGACCCTGGAGCCGTGCAGTCACCACGGCCGCACGCCGCCCTGCGCCGATGCGCTGGTGAATGCCGGTGTGGCGCGCGTCGTTGCGGCGATGCAGGACCCGAACCCGGAAGTTGCCGGTCGCGGTCTGCAACGTCTGGCCCAGGCGGGAATCGCCACCGAAAGCGGCGTGCTGGAAGGTGAGGCGCGCAAGCTCAATGAAGGCTTCCTCAAGCGCATGGAACACGGCTTGCCGTTCGTGCGGGTCAAGTTGGCCATGAGCCTCGACGGTCGCACAGCGATGGAAAGCGGCGAGAGCCAATGGATTACCGGCCCGGCGGCGCGCTCGGCGGTACAACGGCTGCGCGCGCAGGCCAGCGTGGTGCTGACCGGCGCCGACACGGTGCTGGCGGACAATGCCCGCTTGACCGTGCGTGCCGATGAATTGGGCCTCGATCCCGAACAAACCGCCTTGGCCATGAGCCGTCCGCCACTGCGCGTGCTGATCGACGGTCGCCTGCGGGTGCCGTTGGACGCGCCGTTCTTCAAGGCCGGCCCGGCATTGGTCGCGACGTGCATGGCGATCGAAGAGCAATACGCCAACGGTCCGGAATGCCTGATCGTGGCGGGCGACGATGGCCAGGTCGACCTGCGCAAGTTGCTGGTTGAACTGGCTGCCCGTGACGTCAACGAGGTACTGGTCGAAGCCGGTCCGCGTCTGGCCGGGGCGTTTGCTCAGCAAGGGTTGGTGGACGAGTTCCAGATTTTCATTGCCGGCAAGTTTCTCGGCTCCACGGCGCGCCCGTTACTGGACTGGCCGCTGGCGCAGATGAAAGATGCGCCCGAGCTCAAAATTACCGAAATCCGCGCGGTTGGCGATGACTGGCGAGTCATTGCCATACCTGTCCCAACGGTCAGCGTATAATTCCCGGCTGCAGCCCAGAAGGCCCTGTTCTCGAGGAGGACTCCATGTTTACCGGCATCATCGAATCCATCGGCAGTATTCGTGCATTGACCCCAAAAGGCGGAGATGTGCGGGTTTACGTAGAAACCGGCAAGCTCGACCTGAGCGACGTCAAACTGGGCGACAGCATTGCCGTCAACGGCGTGTGCCTGACGGCGGTTGAACTGCCGGGCAATGGCTTTGCGGCGGACGTCAGTCGCGAAACCCTCGACTGCACCGCCATGAATGACCTCAAGAGCGGCAGCCCAGTGAATCTGGAAAAAGCCCTGACCCCGACCACCCGCCTCGGTGGGCACTTGGTCAGCGGTCATGTCGATGGTGTCGGCGAAGTGGTCTCGCGCACCGATAATGCCCGCGCCGTGGAATTTCGCATTCGTGCGCCGAAAGAACTGGCCAAGTACATCGCCCATAAAGGTTCGATCACCGTCGACGGCACCAGCCTGACGGTGAACGCGGTCGATGGTGCCGAATTCCTGCTGACGATCATTCCGCACACCCTGAGCGAAACCATCATGGCTTCTTACAAGCCAGGTCGCCGGGTGAACCTGGAAGTGGACTTGCTGGCACGTTATCTGGAACGCCTGTTGCTGGGCGACAAAGCTGCTGAACCGGGCTCTTCACAAAAGTCTGGCGGCACTATTACTGAAAGCTTTCTGGCCCAAAACGGCTACCTCAAATCCTGACTCAAGGGGGTGCCTTGTGGCGCTCAATAGCATCGAAGAACTGGTTGAAGACATCCGCCAAGGCAAGATGGTCATCCTCATGGATGACGAAGACCGCGAGAACGAAGGCGACCTGATCATGGCCGCCGAGTGCTGCAAGGCTGAGCACATCAACTTCATGGCCAAGCACGCCCGTGGCCTGATCTGCATGCCGATGAGCCGCGAGCGCTGCGAACTGCTCAAGCTGCCATTGATGGCGCCACGCAACGGTTCCGGCTTCGGCACCAAGTTCACCGTGTCCATCGAAGCCGCCGAAGGCGTGACCACCGGTATCTCCGCGGCTGACCGTGCGCGTACCGTACAAGCCGCTGCCGCCAAAGACGCCAAGGCTGAAGACATCGTCAGCCCCGGCCACATCTTCCCGCTGATGGCCCAGGCCGGCGGCACCCTGGCCCGCGCCGGCCATACCGAAGCGGCCTGCGACCTGGCACGCATGGCCGGTTTTGAACCGAGCGGTGTGATCTGCGAAGTGATGAACGACGACGGCACCATGTCCCGTCGCGCCGAACTCGAAGCGTTTGCCGCCGAGCACAACATCAAGATCGGCACCATTGCCGACCTGATCCACTACCGGATGATCCACGAACGTACCGTTCAGCGGATTGCCGAGCAGCCGCTGGACAGCGAACTGGGCCAGTTCAACCTGGTGACCTATCGTGATTCGGTGGAAGGCGACGTGCACATGGCCCTGACCCTGGGCAACGTGTGCGCCGAAGAACCGACCCTGGTTCGGGTGCACAACATGGACCCGCTGCGTGACCTGCTGATGGTCAAGCAACCGGGCCGCTGGAGCCTGCGCGCCGCCATGGCCGCGGTTGCCGAGGCTGGCAGCGGTGTGGTGCTGTTGCTCGGTCACCCGCTCGATGGCGACGTGTTGCTGGCGCACATCCGCGAAACCGCCGACCACCTGGCGGTGAAAAAGCCGACCACCTACAGCACTGTGGGTGCCGGTTCGCAGATCCTTCGGGACCTGGGCGTGCGTAAAATGCGCCTGATGTCTGCGCCGATGAAATTTAATGCGATATCCGGTTTCGATCTGGAAGTTGTAGAATACGTGCCCTCCGAATAATGACCGGTTGTTTCCAGTCCTTGATTCGCGGCTAACACATCACTGAGGGATGCGTAGAAAACGCGTCCCGGCTCTTTAAGAGATCTAACGAATGACCCTGAAGACCATCGAAGGTACCTTCATCGCCCCTAAAGGCCGCTACGCTCTGGTAGTGGGCCGTTTCAACAGCTTCGTGGTTGAAAGCCTGGTCAGCGGTGCAGTTGATGCCCTGGTTCGCCATGGCGTGAGCGAAAGCGACATCACCATCATCCGTGCGCCTGGCGCCTTCGAAATCCCGCTGGTTGCGCAGAAAGTCGCTCAGAAGGGCGAGTTCGCGGCAATCATCGCCCTGGGCGCGGTCATTCGTGGCGGTACTCCGCACTTCGAATACGTGGCTGGCGAGTGCACCAAGGGCCTGGCCCAGGTGTCCATGGAGTTCGGCGTACCGGTCGCTTTCGGCGTACTGACCGTTGATTCCATCGAACAAGCCATCGAACGTTCCGGCACCAAGGCCGGTAACAAAGGTGCTGAAGCTGCCCTGTCCGCTCTGGAAATGGTCAGCCTGCTGGCGCAGTTGGAGGCCAAGTGATTAGCGACGATAGCGATCGTTTCAACCCGCGCGATCCAAAGCCTGCGGATGCCGGCAAGCCATCGAAAAGCGCCAAGCGTCGCGAAGCCCGTCAGCTCGCGACCCAGGCACTGTACCAATGGCATATGGCCAAGCAGTCGCTGAACGAGATCGAAGCGCAGTTCCGGGTCGATAACGATTTTACCGATGTCGATGGCGCGTACTTCCGCGAAATCCTGCACGGGGTTCCGCAGTTCAAGACCGAGATCGACACCGCGCTCAAGCCTTGCCTGGACTTGACCATCGAAGAGCTGGACCCGGTTGAACTGGCGGTTCTGCGCCTGTCCACATGGGAACTGCTCAAGCGTGTCGACGTGCCATACCGCGTGGTGATCAACGAAGGTATCGAACTGGCCAAGGTCTTCGGTTCCACCGACGGCCACAAGTTCGTCAACGGTGTGCTCGACAAGCTGGCCCCGCGTCTGCGTGAAGCCGAAGTGAAGGCGTTCAAGCGCTGATCGGCGCTTGAATTGCCATTGCCATGGGTGAGTTTGAGCTGATCCGCAACTTCTTCGCCGCCGCGCCTTGCGCGCAGGGCGGTGAAGGCGTTGCCCTCGGGATCGGCGACGACTGCGCCTTGCTGGCTATTCCTCCCGGGGAGCAGTTGGCGATTTCTACCGATACGCTGGTGGCCGGTGTGCATTTCGCCGACCCCTGCGATCCGTTTCTGCTCGGCCAGCGCTCGCTGGCCGTGGCCGTCAGCGACCTGGCCGCCATGGGCGCCACCCCCGTTGCCTTTACCCTTGCCTTGACCTTGCCGACCGGGACTTCCGATTGGCTGGAAGCGTTCGCCCGTGGTTTGAACCTCATGGCGCAGAATTGCCGTGTGGCACTGGTGGGCGGCGATACCACTCGCGGGCCGTTGAGCCTGACCATGACCGTGTTCGGCCGGGTGCCGACCGGTCTGCCGCTGACCCGCAGCGGCGCACAGCCGGGTGATTTGCTCTGTGTGGGCGGTGATCTCGGTAACGGCGCGGGCGCATTGCCGCTGGTGCTCGGCCAGCGGACTGCCGAAGCGGCCATCGCCGATCCATTGCTGGCCCACTACTGGTCGCCGCAACCGCAACTGGCGTTGGGCCAGGCCTTGCGTGGCAAGGCCACCGCTGCGCTGGACATCTCCGACGGCCTGCTCGCCGACTGCGGGCATATTGCCCTGGCGTCGAAAGTCGGGATTCGGGTAGAGCGCAGCAGGCTGCCGTTGTCGAAGGCGCTGCTGGCTTTCCTCGGTCAATCCGGCGCTGAGCAAGCCGCCTTGAGCGGCGGTGATGATTACGTGCTGGCCTTCACCTTGCCGCCTGCCGAGTTGCCATCGTTACTGGCGGACGGCTGGCCGATCCATGTGCTCGGGCAGGTGGTTGCAGGGCAGGGCGTGATTCTGCTGGACGCCGACGGACACGACATCACCCCGCCAATCCGGGGTTACCAACATTTTCGGGAGACACCGTGACAGATCATCCCAAACAGGTTCCGTCGGAGTTCGTACCGCCGTCGGTCTGGCGCAATCCATGGCATTTCCTGGCGTTCGGCTTCGGCTCGGGCACCCTGCCAAAAGCGCCGGGCACCTGGGGTTCGTTGGTGGCGCTGCCCTTTATTCCGTTGTGGCAGATGCTGCCTGACTGGGGCTACTGGCTGATGCTCGGCATCACCATGTTGTTCGGCTTCTGGCTGTGCGGCAAGGTTGCCGACGATTTGCGCGTGCATGACCACGAAGGCATCGTCTGGGACGAAATGGTCGGGATGTGGATCACCCTGTGGCTGGTGCCGGAAGGTTGGTATTGGTTGCTGGCGGGGTTCCTGATGTTCCGCTTCTTCGACATCCTCAAGCCGTGGCCGATTCGCTGGATCGACCGGCATGTGCACGGTGGCGTCGGCATCATGCTCGACGACGTGCTGGCCGGGGTGTTTGCGTGGTTGGCGATGCAGGGGCTGGTGTGGTTCTTCGCCTGAAGAATGCAGCCGAGGATAAAAGATGGTTCGCTGGTTGATGGTGATGGTTTTCGCGACGTTTTGCTCGTTCGCCCAGGCGGGGGATGCGCCGACGACGCCGTCCGTGATTCATCTGGCCAGCGAAGCGTGGGAAGACTTTACTGCCGCCGATGGCCATGGTTTGGGCTGGGACGTGTTGCGCGAAGTGTTCGAACCGGCAGGCGTTAAGCTGGATATTCGAATCGAGCCGTATACGCGTGCCGCGGGCCTGGCACAGCGTGGCGAAGTGGACGCGTGTGTCGGTGCCTATCGGGATGAAGTCAGTGACGTGCTCTATCCGCGCTGGAGTTTCGATACCGATCCGATCTATGCGCTGGGCCTGGCCACCAATCCGGCGCCGACCGCGCAAACCCTGGGTAATTATCGATTGGCCTGGCTGCGTGGCTACAAGTACCAGGCTTACCTGCCCAACGTGCAGCGCTATAACGAAGTCGCGCGGCGTACCGGGATTCTGTCGATGCTGATCCACAACCACGTCGACTACTACATTGACGCGCTGGACGAGGTTAACTCTATCGTCAGCCGAGCCAAGGATCCGTCGCAGTTTCGCCGCACGCACATCGCGGATTTACCGCTGTACCTGTGCTTTGCCGATACCCCTCGGGCACGGCAGTTGATGGTGCTGTTCGACCAGCGTATGGAGTTGCTGGTAAAAAGCGGTCAGCTGAAACCGGTCTTCGAACGCTGGAAACAGCCCTATCCGTTCGGCTCGAAATGAAAGCGGTCAATGCGGGCGCGGGGCAGATATCAAACTTTTTGATCGTTATGGCCGATAATTCAGCCTAAGCGTCTGTAGGAGCGTGCTGTTACAATGCCGCCTCTGCGAATCTTCAGTACTTATAGATCAGGAGCACACCGGTGCCTGTCGTTTTTGTCGCCGCTTCCAAGCTGCCAACGCCTTTTGCGCAATTCACCATGCACGGTTTCCTCGATGAGGAAAACGGGCGCGAGCACGTGGTGCTGAGCCTGGGTGAGATCGCCGACGGTGCTCCGGTACTCGGCCGGTTGCACTCCGAATGCCTGACCGGCGATGCCTTGTTCAGCCAGCGTTGCGACTGCGGTTCGCAACTCGAGGCGGCGTTGCAGGCGATCGCCCGTGAAGGCCGTGGCGTATTGCTCTACTTGCGTCAGGAAGGTCGCGGCATTGGCCTGCTGAACAAGATCCGCGCCTATGAATTGCAGGACGGCGGTGCTGACACCGTTGAAGCCAACGAACGTCTGGGCTTCGCCGCCGACCAGCGCGACTACGCCATGTGCCTGCCGATGCTGGAGCACCTGGGCGTGAAGTCCCTGCGTCTGATGACCAACAACCCACGCAAGGTCAAAGCCTTGACCGACATGGGCATCGTGGTTGCCGAGCGCGTGCCGTTGCACACCGGGCACAACCCGCACAACAAACTCTACCTGGCCACCAAGGCCAGCAAGCTCGACCACATGATGGGCAACGAGCATCAGGGCGAGGTTGACCGGGCGTGACCCGCGGTCAGGTACGGCGACGACTGGCCGTCAACTGGTGGCAATATCTGGCGTTGGCCTTGCTGCCGCTGTTCGTGGTCAATGGCTTATTCGGCCAAAGCGAGGCGATTCTGCCGGTGCTGGCCATGCCGTTTTTCATTGCCGGTGTGGCGTCGATGTTTGTCAGCCTGAAGTTCTTTGGCGGTTACAAACATGCGCTGATCGCGACCCAAAAAGCCCTCGACACCCCTGAAGAACCCGCCGCCTGGATCGCCCTGGCCGCGAAACGCCGTGCTGCGTTTCTGGTCGCTGGCCTGCCCGCCTGGATCGGCGCACTGGCAGTCTTCGTTGGTCTGGAAGCCGTGCCGCTGATGCTGCTGGCATTGTCGACGGCGGTGCTGTTCTACCTCTACCGTATCCCGCGTCAACTCGGCTGATGCGCTGTGTCTGGCTGGCAGTCCTGTTGCTGGCCATCGGTGGTCCGGCCGCTGCGGCCGAGCGGGTTGTCAGCCTGGCACCGTCGCTTTCCGAAATCGTGATTGAACTGAATTCGGCTGACCTGCTGGTCGGAGTGCTGGATGCCGGTGAGCGTCCGGTGGAGCTCAAAGATATTCCTTCGGTGGGCCGCTACGGTCAGTTGGACATCGAACGGTTGCTCAGCCTCAAACCCGATTTACTGCTGCTCTGGCCGGGCAGTGTGGGGCCGGCTCAGCGTGAACAGCTCAAACGGCTGAACATTCCCACCTACGTCGCCGAACCTCATAACTTCGAACAACTCACTGTGCAGATCGAAGCGATAGCCACGCAACTCGGGCGAGCGGAGCGGGGCGTTGCATTGGCCGAAAAACTGCGTCAGCGACTCGATTCCTTGCGCCAGCGCTATCGAAGGGAGGAGCCGCTGCGGGTGTTTTATCAAGTCTGGGATCGGCCGCTGTACACCGTGGGCGGAAGGCAGATCATCAGCGATGCGCTACAGGTTTGCGGGGCGCGCAATGTGTTTGCCGACCTGCCACAGCCTGCACCGCAGGTCAGTGTTGAGGCGGTGTTGCAGCGCAATCCCGAGTTGATTCTGGCCAGCGATCAGGCGCAGCTCGAGGCGTGGAAGGCTTGGCCCCAGGTGACGGCGGTGGCGCAGGGGCAATTGCTGTTGGTGACGGATAAAGGCCTGGAACGGCCGAGTGGGCAGATGATCGAAGCGACGGCCAAGCTCTGTCAGTTGATCGCACCCGATCTTTAACCTGTGGCGAGGGAGCTTGCTCCCTCGCCACAGGGTTTTGCATGTAGCCAGAGGATCAGATATTCAGCAATTGCAGGCGCTGACGCACCGCCTCTTCGATCCCGGCTTCATCCAGCCCGCATTCGGCGAGCATTTGCGCAGGCTTGGCGTGTTCGACGTAGATGTCTGGCAAGCCCAGGTGCAGCACCGACTTGAGGATGTTCTCGCGGGCGAGGAATTCGCTGACCGCGCCACCGGCGCCGCCCATGATCGCGTTCTCTTCGACGGTCACCAGCAATTGGTGACTGCCGGCGATTTCGCGAACCAGTGCTTCGTCGAGCGGTTTGACGAAGCGCATGTCGACCACCGTTGCATCCAGCTTCTCAGCGACTTTCAGTGCCTCGGCCAGTTGTACGCCGAACACCAGCAGGGCGACTTTGTTGCCCTGACGGCGAACCACACCCTTGCCGATCTCAATCGGTTCGAGGTTTTTCTCGATCGGCGCATTCGGGCCGGTGCCACGCGGGTAACGCACCGCCGCCGGGCCGTT
Source organism: Pseudomonas sp. 008 (assembly GCF_016861935.1). Taxonomy (NCBI): domain Bacteria; kingdom Pseudomonadati; phylum Pseudomonadota; class Gammaproteobacteria; order Pseudomonadales; family Pseudomonadaceae; genus Pseudomonas; species Pseudomonas sp. 008. The sequence goes on from NZ_BOMA01000009.1 coordinate 81,380, forward strand.
GTACAGGTGGCCGGTGCTGAGCATTTTGCGCAGTTCGTTTTCGTCGCTCGGGGTCATCACCAGCATGCCGGGGATGCAACGCAGGAACGACAGGTCGAAGCTGCCTGCGTGCGTCGGGCCGTCTTCGCCCACCAGACCGGCGCGGTCGATGGCGAACAGTACGTCGAGGTTTTGCACCGCGACGTCATGAATCAGCTGGTCGTAACCGCGTTGCAGGAAGGTCGAATAGATCGCCACCACCGGTTTGGCGCCTTCACAGGCCATGCCGGCTGCCAGGGTCACGGCGTGTTGCTCGGCAATCGCCACGTCGAAATAGCGCGTCGGGAAGCGTTCACTGAAGGCCACCAGATCGGAGCCTTCCTTCATCGCCGGGGTGATCCCGACCAGACGCGGATCAGCCGCCGCCATGTCGCACAGCCACTCACCGAACACACCGGAATATTTCGGCCCGCTGGCTTTTTTCGGCGCGGCGGCCGGAGCGTCCAGCGGTTCGAGTTTGGTGATGGCGTGGTAACCGATCGGGTCGACTTCCGCCGGGGCGAAACCTTTGCCTTTCTTGGTGACCACGTGCAGGAATTGCGGGCCTTTCAGATCGCGCATGTTGCGCAGGGTGGCGATCAGGGTCGGCAGGTCGTGGCCATCGATCGGGCCGATGTAGTTCCAGCCCAGCTCTTCGAACAGCGTGCCGGGGACCAGCATGCCTTTGGCGTATTCTTCGGTGCGACGGGCGATTTCCCAGGCGCCGGGCAGGCGCGACAGGACCTTTTTGCTGCCTTCGCGCATGCTCGCGTAAGTGCGGCTGGAAAGGATTTTCGCCAGATAGTTCGACAACCCACCGACGTTGCGCGAGATCGACATGTCGTTGTCGTTGAGGATCACCAGCATGTTGGCGTCCACTTCCGGCGCGTGGTTCAGCGCCTCGAAGGCCATGCCAGCGGTCAGTGCACCGTCGCCGATCACCGCGATCGCCTTGCGATCACTGTGTTGCAGACGGGCGGCAATCGCCATGCCCAGCGCTGCGCTGATCGAGGTGCTGGAGTGGCCGACGCCAAAGGTGTCGTACTCGCTCTCGGAGCGACGCGGGAAGGCGGCGATGCCATCCTTCTGGCGCAGGGTGCTCATGCGCGCGCGACGATCGGTGAGGATTTTGTGCGGATAGGCCTGATGACCCACGTCCCACACCAGCCGGTCGTCCGGGGTGTCGAAGACGTAATGCAACGCGATGGTCAGCTCGATCACGCCCAGGCCGGCACCGAAATGCCCACCGGTCTGGCCGACCGTGTAGAGCAATTCCAGGCGCAACTCATCAGCCAGGGTTTCCAGCTCGGCTTCGCCTAACCGGCGCAGGCCGTCCGGCGTGTTGGCACGGTCGAGCAGGGGCGTGGTCGGGCGCTTACGGGGAATCTCATGAAACGTCGTGGGCATCAGGCGAATCGTTATAGGTATAAAAGATGCGGCAGTTTACCTGATGCATCGCCCCCTGCCCACGCGTTGGTCTTTTTTGGCGGATACGCCGTCAGTTGCGGCGGTCAACGATGTACCGGGCCAGATCGCGCAAGGGCTCTGCTGCCGCGTCAAACGGTCGCAGCGCGTGCAGGGCCTGGTCGCGCAGTTCCAGAGCATAGGCCTTGGCCGCGTCGAGACCGAGCAGCGCCGGGTAGGTCGGCTTGTCCCGGGCGATGTCGGCGCCCTGGCGTTTACCGAGGGTGGCGGTGTCACTTTCGACGTCGAGAATGTCGTCCTGGACCTGAAATGCCAGGCCGATCGCCTGTGCATAACTTTGCAGCGACTTCAGTTCGTCCTTCTCGGCATGACCGCTGGCCAGGGCGCCGAGTTTGACGCTGACTTCGATCAACGCGCCGGTCTTGTGCCGATGCATGTACTCAAGGGCTTTTTGATCAAGCTTCAGACCCACCGAGCCAAGATCGATGGCTTGCCCGCCGACCATGCCCGCCGGACCTGCCGCCAGCGCCAGGGCGCTGACCATCTGCAGACGGGTTTCGGCGTCTGACGCACTCAGGCGCGGGTCGAGCAGGGCGCTGAAGGCCAGGCTCTGCAAACCGTCGCCGGCGAGAATTGCGCAGGCTTCGTCGAATTTCTTGTGGGTGGTCGGCTGGCCGCGACGCAGGTCGTCATCGTCCATGGCCGGCAAATCGTCGTGCACCAGCGAATAGGCATGGATCAGCTCAACCGCGCAGGCTGCGCCGTTGGCTTGCTCGGCCTTGCCGCCCAGCGCTTCACACGCGGCGTAGGCCAGCAGCGGACGTACACGCTTGCCGCCATTCATCACGCTGTAGCGCATGGCTTCATAGAGGCGGGCGAGCTCAGGGCTCGGCGGGTTGAACAGGGTTTCCAGTGCTGCATTGACGCGGGCCTGGCTGGCTGCCGAATACGCTGCAATCATTCTGGCTGATCCGCGTCGAAGGGTTCCTCGGCCAACTCGCCATCACGCTCGAGCAGCACTTGAACCTTCTGCTCGGCCTGGGCCAGCGCCGCCTGGCAGTCACGGGTCAGCCCGATGCCCTGCTCGAAAGCGGTCAGCGAGTCTTCCAGCGACAATTCACCGTTCTCCAGACGCTCTACCAGCGTTTGCAGGTCAGCGAGGGATTGTTCGAAATCCAGTGCAGCTTTTTTGCGGGCCATGGCGGCTATTTCCGGTTGACGTTAAACCGGCGCGACACTAGCAGACATGGGGGGTATGGGCAAATGAGCGGGCCATTTGGAGCAGCAGTTCCGGGGTGACAACACACCTTGTGGCGAGGGGGCTTGTCCCCGTTCGGCTGCGCAGCAGTCGCGAACCTCTGGACACGGTAGGCCTGAATAAACGCGATGTATGGTTTTGGGGCCGCTTCGCTACCCAGCGGGAGCAAGCTCCCTCGCCACAGATGTATGTCGTCTATATAGGTTGTGTGGATTATTCGGCTCACTTTATGAGCCGAATAAGATCGCTATTCGGCTCACGCCCAACAAACACCGTGATTCTCACCGCAAATATAGATGTATCTGATTGTTAAAAAACTGCCGAATGGCTAATCTTCGCGCCTTCAACGACCCTATATTCAGGGTCATTCTGACGAAACACAGTTTTTTTGATCTGTAACGCGCCGAGGATCAGGCGCAGGGTTTCGTTATGCATGGCAGGAGGCGTCACATGCGTTGGGTTCTTTCACTGCTGATTACGCTGGTTTGCGCTCAAGTTGCGCGGGCCGAGCCCACGGCCGAGCTATCGGAACCGGTGGGTGGTTGGCGCTATCACGGCTTGCTGGACCGCAGTGAAAACCCTCGCGTCGCCTATCCCACACCGCCCATCGACCGTGGCGTGCAGCGCAATCGCACAATGATCGAAGGCCAGCTCAAGGCCCTCGGCACGCTCCGTCCGCCCCACAGCCTGGCGGTCAACGGCAATCCCCTGAATCTGTACACCGACGATCAAGGGCGTTTTGCCCGCCCGTATGCGTTCGGCGCCGGTTCCAACAGCGTCGAAGTGCGCAGTTCCGAGGGCAAGTCGCTCAAGCGCGTTCAATTCTATGAAGCCAATAACCTGCGCACCCCGGCGCGGATTCGCGTGGTGCTGGGCTGGGACGATCCCAAGGCCGAACTCGACCTGCACATCATTACCCCCGACGGCCAGCACGCGTTCTGGGCCAGTCCGGCGATGAGCAACGGCGGTGGGCTGGACCCGGACGGGGTCGATGGCCCCGGTCCGGAAATGTTCACCATGACTGCGCCGATGCACGGCACCTATCTGGTTTACGTGAACTATTGGGGCAACTACGGCAGCGGCGGCTATAACTTCGATGAGAACAGCAACCAGAACGAGGTGATCACCTCGCAAATCAATCTGGTGCTCAATGAAAACACCGTCGACGAAAAACGCGAGACGTTCATCGTGCCCTTGCGGGCAATCGGCGACCTGCTGCTGGTCAAGACTTTCAACTATTAAACATCCCGCACCACGGATGAAATCGGGTTTTGTGAACATGAGCGATAACACTGTGACTCCGGCCGCCGACGTACCAGCAGCCAAAACTCCACGTCGTTGGCCAGCGCTAGTGATCGGGCTGTGCCTGGCGGCAGGCGTAGCGGGCGGGTTAGGCTGGTTCCTGCACAAACCCAAGGCTCCGCCTGCGCAGTTGGCCAGCGACAAACTGGGCATGAGCCGCCCGGACGGTCTGCTCGAAACCCATTCCCTGAGCCAGTTGCCCAAGGATCTGCTGGCCGTGCCGTTCCTCAAGGAAACCCTGACCGAAGATTTCGTCTTCTATTACGAAGCTCACGCCGACCGTCTCGGTTTGATTGGCAGCCTGCGGCGGATCATTTACGAGCATGACCTGAAGTTGCAGGACAGCCTGATCGAGCAGCTCTTCGACCAACCGGCGGATGTGGCGCTGTGGCGCGGGGCGGATGGGCGTCTCAAGGATTTCCTGTTGGTGATGGATCGCGGCGGTCTGGCCAAGGTGCTGGAGCCGTTGGCGAAAGTGGCGCTGGATGATTCGCAGCTGAGCAAGCTCGGCGAAGTGAAAGTCGGCGCCGACGCCGTCACCCTCTATCAGCTCAACTACAACGCCAGCAAGGCGTTGGTGTTCGCTTCCCATGGCGACAAATTGGTGGTGCTGTCCAATCCGGCCAAACTCTACGACCCGGATAACGGGGCTTTGGAGGAAACTGGCGGCGTTTCGACCAAGGCGATCGCCGCCTTGCTCAACGGCGACAAACTGTTCCCCGAAGCCTTCGGCCTGCCGCCGCGTGCGCCCGAGGTAAAACAACGCCTCTCGGTCAACTCCAGCGTGTTGGCCATGGGTTATCAGCGCTTCATCCCGAACTTTGCCGGCCTGCGTTTCGACATGGACGACAAGGGCTGGCACAGCTTCCTCGCCATGGACGAACTGGACAACCAACCGGACTTCGACTTCAAACCGATCTGGCAAGCCATGCCGATGGGCGCCAGCGCTTGCGTAGCCTTGCCACTGGCCGCCGAACAACAGAAACCGCTGCTGGTGAAACTCGGCGCCGAAGAATCCGTGGCCCAGGCCCTGACTGAACACATGGCCGGTGCCGCCGGCCTGTGCTGGTATGCCGACTCGCGGCTGTACACGCCGCTGCTGGTGGCCAGCCTGAATGACGATGACAGCGCCAAACTTGATGGTGACTTGGGCAACCTGTTCGGCTCGATGGTCGGTGCCTACGAAGGCAATGTTGCCGAGCACGCATTCCCGGTGGTCGAAAAACAGGACGGTAAAACCCATCAGTGGCAGCGCCAGGTCAGCTCCAACTTCGGCCCCTACAAAGCCAAGGATGCCGAGCAGCCAGACGCGATCACCGGCAAAGCTTTCATGCGCGTAAGTCTCGCGCGCCACGGTTCGACGCTGTTGTTCTCCCTCGACGACAAACTCGTCGACAAAGCGCTGGGCACTCTCGACAAACGCTTCCCGCCGCTGGCTGATGTGCTGCCGAAAGACCTGCTGATGCCGATCTATTTCGGCCCCGATTCCATGGCGCAACTGATACAGCAGGAAACCCTCGACAGCCTGCCGCAGGACATGGAGCCGGTGTTCTACAACGCCGCGCAAACCTACCTGATCCCGAAACTGCGCACCCTCGGCGGCTATGGCAAATACGCCCTGACCTTGCCCAAAGGCAGCGAGCCCGACGGCCACTGGCAATGGCTGCCGCTGGAGTGGAAAGCTCTGTGACCGCACTCATCCGAGGCCTCGGCTTGCTGGCGTTGCTGCTGGGGACCCGCACATTCGCCAGCGAAGCCGCCGCGCTCGACCCGCAGCAATCCCAGGTATTCCGCGCCTGGTTCGTGCGCATCGCCCAGGAACAATTGACCCAAGGCCCGAGCCCGCGCTGGTATCAGCAGGACTGCGCCGGGCTGGTGCGATTTGCCGCCAACGAAGCGCTGAAAGTCCATGACGACAAATGGCTGCGCAGCAATGGCCTGTCCAACCGCTACCTGCCGCCGGAGTTGCAACTGAGTGACGCCCAGCGCGGCCTCGCCCAGCAATGGCAGCAGGGCGGCGGCAAGGTCGGGCCCTACGTCAACGCGATCAAACTGATTCAGTTCAACAGCCATCTGGTCGGCCGCGATCTGGCCCAGGCCCGGCCCGGCGATTTGATGTTTTTCGATCAGGGCGACGACCAGCACCTGATGATCTGGATGGGCCGCTTCATTGCCTATCACACCGGCACCACTACCCCCACCGACAACGGCATGCGCTCCGCAAGCCTGCAGCAACTCATGACATGGAAGGACACCCGATGGATACCCGACGCAGCCAACCCCAACTTCATCGGCGTCTATCGACTGAACTTTCTCTCCCAATGATCGGTGCCCGCATGCTGCGCATTTGCTCAAAACTGCCTCTTTTGCTTGCGTTGGTTCTGCCGCTGTCGGCAGTCAACGCCGAAGACACCGTCGAGCCGAGCGGCTATACGCCGGTGGCCGGTGAAAGCTTTTTCCTGTTGGCCGACAGCAGTTTCGCCAGCGACGAACAGGCGGTGGTACGCCTCGAAGCGCCGGGTCGTGACTATCGCCGGTTCCGTATGGAGCCTTACGGCGGTGCGGACATTCGGGTGTATCGCATCGACAAGCCGCTGGATTTCCTCAAGCGCCAGAAGAACCTGCACCGTGTGGTCAGCGACGGCCAGTTCAAGGGCGAAGGCCTGTCGAACACCCTCGCGTACCTGTGGGACAACTGGTACCGCAAATCCCGTCGGGTGATGCAGCGGGCGTTTTCCTACGAGTCGCGTAAACAAGTCACCGAGGAAGTGCCGGAACTGAAGATGGGCACCGCCATCGCCGCGCCAACGCCCTACGACGCACAGCCGCAATTCGCGTTGATTCCGGGTCTGCCGGTGGTCAGCCAATTCCGTTATCCGCTATGGCAAGCCAAACCGATCCAGCCGCCTGAAGGTGTGAAACTGGTTGGTTCTTCCAGTGAGTTCGTCAGCGTCTCGCCGGGCAACGTTTATATCCCGTTGGGCAACCTGAAACCGGGCCTGTACCTGGTGGAAGCGCTGATCGGCAAGTACCGCGCGACCACCATGGTGTTCGTCTCCAATACCGTGGCCGTGAGCAAGATTGCCGGTGATGAATTGCTGGTATGGGCCGCGCGCAAACATGAAGGCAGTTCGGTGCCGAAGGTTAATGTGCTGTGGACCGATGGCCTGGGCGTGATGAGCAGTGGCGCGACCGATGCCGATGGTTTGCTGCGCCTGAAACACGTCAGCCCGGAGCGTTCGTTCGTGATCGGCGAGGACGAAGAGGGCGGGGTGTTCGTCTCCGAGAACTTCTACTACGACAGCGAAATCTACGACACCAAACTCTATGCGTTTACCGATCGGCCGCTGTACCGGCCGGGTGATTGGGTGTCGTTGAAAATCGTCGGTCGCGAGTTCAAGAATGCCCGGGATTCCGTGGCGCCGACCGCTGCCGATGTCAATGTGACGGTGCTCGATGCCACCGGTACTGCGCTGCAATCGTTGGCGTTGAAGCTCGATTCCAAGGCCGGTACTCAGGGCCGTTTCCAGTTGCCGGACAATGCGGTGGCAGGTGGTTATGAGCTGCGTTTCAGCTACAAGGATCAGGCCTACAGCAGTGCCTTCCGCGTGGCTGAGTACATCAAGCCGCACTTCGAGATCTCCCTGAACCTGGCCAAGCAGGATTACCGCACCGGCGAACCGGTCAAGGGCAGTCTGGTGTTGTTGTACCCGGACGGTAAACCAGTGGCCGACGCCAAGGTGAGCCTGAGCCTGCGCGCCCAACAACTGTCGATGGTCGATAACGAACTGCAATACCTGGGGCAATTCCCGGTGGAGCTGACCAGCGCCGAACTGACCACCGACGCCAAGGGCAACGCGACGCTTGACCTGCCCGCCGCCGAGAAACCGAGCCGCTACATGCTCACCGTATTCGCCAGCGATGGTGCGGCGTATCGGGTCAAGACCACCAAGGAAATCCTCATCGACCGTGGTGCCGCCAGTTTCCGCCTGAGCGCGCCGCAACGGTTCAGCGCGGTGGGCGGCAAGGTTGCCTTCAGCTATGCCAACGAAGGTGGCAGCGAGCAAAGCAAAGCAGTCAACCCGAGCAGCTACAGCTGGGTGCGACTCGAAGATCAGACCACTGGCGAAGGTAAACTCGCCGCCAAAGACAAAGGCTTCACCCTGGCCTTCGACCGTCCGGGTACTTACAACCTGACGTTGAAGGATGATCATGGCCGCGTGCTTGGTGCGACCGGCCATTCGGTCACCGGCGATGGCGTCAAAGCGGTGCCCGGCACCGTGGAAATCGTCCTCGACAAACCCGAGTACAAGGCCGGCGACGAAGCCCTCGCATTGATCACTTTCCCCGAGCCGGTCAGCGATGCGTTGTTGTCGCTGGAGCGCGACAAGGTCGAGGCCACGGCGTTGCTGTCCAAGGGCGCCGACTGGCTGAAGATGGAAAAACTCAGCGACACCCAATACCGCGCGCGCATCGCGGTGAAGGACAACTTCGCGCCGAACCTGACGTTCTCCGTGCTCTATACCAAGGGCGGTCAGTACAGCTTCCAGAACGCCGGTATCAAGGTGGTCGCGCCACAGATCGATGTGGCGATCACTACCGACAAAGAGGCGTATCAGCCCGGCGATACCGTGTCCGTGGACCTCACCACCCAGTTCGCCGGCAAGCCGATTCCGGCTCACCTGACGGTCAGCGTGGTCGACGAAATGATCTACGCGCTGCAGCCGGAAGTGGCGCCGACCATCGACCAGTTCTTCTACCACCCGCGCCGCAACAACGTGCGCACCAGCGCCAGTTTGTCGTTCATCAGCTACGACGTGGCACTGCCGGGCAGCCCGGGCGCGCCGGGCAAAGCCAACCGCAGCGAGCGTGGGGTGAAAGTGTTGGAGCGGCCGCGTCGTGAAGACGTCGACACCGCCGCGTGGCAGCCGGAATTGATCACCGACGCCAACGGCAAAACCCGCTTCACCTTCAAGATGCCGGACTCCTTGACTCGCTGGCGCATCACCGCCCGCGCCATCGCCGATGACGGTCAGGTCGGGCAGAAGAAGCAATTCGTGCGCTCGGAAAAACCGCTGTACCTGAAGTGGAGCGGCCCGACCAAATTCCGTAACGGCGACAAACCGGATCTTGGCGTATTCGCTTTCAGTCAGGCCGAGAAACCGGTCAAGGCTGAGCTGGTGATTCATTACGCGGGTGCCGAGCAACGTGTGCCGGTCACACTGAACAACGGCGTCAACTACGTCCCATTGCCGGCGTTCACATTGGCCAATGGCGATTGGACCGCCGAGCTGGTGCAGGATGGCAAAACCGCTGACGCCTTGGCCGTACGCCTGACCGCGACTGGCGAAGGCTGGCAGGTGACCCAGAGCCAAAGCCTGGACGCGCTCAGCGGCGACACGCCGTTGGCTTTGCCGGCGGACGCCACGGATATTCGCCTGCGTCTGGATGACAGCCCGCAAGCAGTGTTCCGTTCAGCCCTCGATGATCTGCTGAGCTATCCGTATGGCGGCGTCGAACAAACCGCCAGCCGTCTGCTGCCGCTGAGCATCGCCTATCCAACGCTGTCGTCGAACCCGCAGATCCGTGATCGCTTGCGTTTGATCATGCAGAACAGCCGCCTGCGTCTGGTGCAAATGGCCGGGCCGTCGGCGTGCTTCACTTGGTGGGGCTTTGACGGCGAGCCGGATGCGTTCCTCACCGCTTACGCCTATTACGCCGACTGGCACGCCAGCAAAGTGCTGGAACTGAGCCTGCCGCCGGAGCACTGGCAGCGGGTGTTGGAGGTCTACGCGAAACAGGCGCAGAACACGCCGCTGTTGCAGCGGGCGTTGATTCTGTCGTTTGCCAAACAGATGCAATTGCCGGTGAACACGCTGCTCAGCGGTTTGATCGACGACCTGGTGAAAGCCGGCGAAGGCAATGCCGCGAGCGTGATGGACGATGGCGCAGAGAGCCTGGTCATGAACGATCCGGATTCGGCCTTGGGGCTGGCCAGTGCTCGGGTGTTGACCGCGTCTTTGGCGCGTCAGGCCAAGGTCAATCTGCCGCCGGCGTTCAGTCGTCAAGTGGATGCTGCGCAACAGCAAGTGGCCGCCAGCGCTCAACCGTTTGTCGAAGCCCTGAACCTGTCGCTGCAGACTTTCGATCAGGCTCATGCGCAAGCGTTGTTGCAACGCCTGTTGCCACAGCAATCGACCCTGGAACGCGCGTTGGCGCTGACCTGGTTGCAACGCAGCATCGAGCAGGCCTCTCCGACCATCGCATTGGCACCGGGTGAGGGCTGGAAGAAACGTTACAGTGATACCGGTGAGATGTATTGGACGTGGCAGGGCTCTTCGCCAGTGCCGGCGGCATTGTCGCTGACCGGAACGCAAGAGCGCCCGCTACGCGCCGTGTTGAGCTTCCAGACCAAACAACCGGCAATCGATCCGATGGCTGTGACCATCACCCGTCGCCTGTCGCGTCTGGTGCCGGGTGATGAAGCGTTCGAATTCAAACTCGAAGCAGTCGGCACCAAGCCGTTGTCCAGCGACAGCCTGTACCTGGACGAAGTGATCATCACCAGCAAAGCGGCGAAACCGCTGCGCTACGGCATGCTCGAAGTGCCGCTGCCACCGGGTGCGGACGTCGAGCGCACCACGTGGGGCATCAAGCTGATGGGCAAGGCCGGCACCGAGCCGACCGCGCTGGAGAAGGCCCGTTTCGAGCCGGGGCAAATGGCCTATGCGGTGCCAGTGGATGCGCTGAGCGGTGAGTTGCGCCTGCGTCATCTGGTGCGCTTCTCGCAAAAAGGCCAGTTCAACCTGCCGCCGGTGCGTTTCACGCAGGTCTACGCGCCACAGCATCAGGCTCAGGAACAGAAACCGGCACTCGGTCAGGTCACGGTCAACTGACATGACCCGGTGTCTGGTCTGGTGGTTGCTGTGTTTGATTCCTGCGCTGGCGACAGCGCAGGACGAGCCGCTGCGCCTGGGTTTCAAGGGTGAGCTGCTTGCGTTGAGCCAGACTCAGGTGATCTCGCGTGAGCCATTGCCTGATGATTTGCAGACGCCGTTGGGCAGCTTGTGGAAGCTGTTTGTCTACGGTTGGCTGGTGGACACCGGCGCGCGCGAGCCCGCTTATGAATGTCGCGGGCAATCGAAGGAAGAAGTTTATTGCTGCACGGCGGGCGGTACGATCGGGCGCGATCAGGCGTTGGTGAAGTCCTGCGGGTTGTACTTTGAGCCTGCACGCCTGGGCATTACCGGCACGCAGTGGCGCGAGTATTGGCAGGCGAAGCAAGCGCCGAAGTGGTTGCTGGACTTGCCGTCGTTGCAACCCCAGACCCGGGTTTCGGTGGCTGAGCTGCTGAAGGTGCTGGCCGTAATGCCCGCGCAGGATCAGGCCCGAAGGGTGTTGCTCGATGTTTTGCTCAATGCCGCGGACGGCAATGTCGTGGGTGAACTCGGTGGTCGGTTGCGGGTGAAAACCTGGAGCTGGCTGGGGGATCAGGATCCTTCGTCGCGCCAAGGCGGATTCGCGGGCTGGACGGTAGACGGCACGCCGATCTGGGCTGGTGGGCGCGGCACCAGTCAGATGGTCTTGCGCACCTATGGGCAGGCGCTGGCGACGGTGCTGCCGTCGTCATGGCCAGCCGAGGCAGGGAAGTGCGTTGAGGTCGGTCTGTTCGCGCGTTATCCACTGAAACGCGTGCTGTCGGGGGATCGCGCTGTAGCGCCCGGCCCTTTGCAAGGCGACTACCGCGTCGAGTTCGCCAACGGCAATCAACTCGATATCCACAGCGACGGCGAGTTGTTCTTGCTCAAAGACAAGCTCGTCGCGCGCCTCGATCGTGAAGAATACGTCGCCCGCGTCCTGCAGCGTGAAGCCAGGCCTGAACCCGTCGAAGCGGCCAAAGCCCTGGCCGTAGCGATCCGCACCTACCTGCTGCAGAACGCCACTCGCAACGGCGACTGCCTGAACATCGATGACAGCAGCAGTCGACAGCGCGTCGCGCCACGTCCGGCCGCCACTGAATCGCGCAACATTGCCTCGTGGACCAGCGATCTGGTTCTCGCCGGCAGCAACGTCACCTATCACTCCGACCAACCGGGGCCGGACAAACTCTCCTGGCAGCAAGCCGTCGAACAAGCCAATGCCGGTCAACGCTACGACGCCATTCTGCTGCATGCCTACCCGCGCGCCAGCCTCAGTCGCTGGGACAACCCGGTCGCCTCCTGCGAAGCGCTGCCCGCCGCGCAAGACTGGCTGCAAAACCAGCGCCGCGGCTGGCGCCAACGACTCGAAAGCGAAGTTGGCTACAACGAAGTCAGCACTTTCGCCGTCTGCCGCCTGGCCTTTGGTCGTCCGTTTGTCGACCGTGAACGCCAGCGCATCTACGTACGCGGCGTGCTGTCGTTGCAAGACCGCCTCGACCTGACCCACGAATACCTGCACCTGGCCTTCGAAGCACACCCTAACGGCCAGGATGAAACCTACATCGAAGGGCTCGCCCGTCACCTCTTGCTGGAATAGGCCATGAAACTCCGTTATCCACAGGTCTTGCTGTTGCTTTGCGCTTTTTGCGTACTGCCAGCGACATTTGCCGCCGTCAAACTTGATACGCCCATTGGCGGCTGGCGTACCGGCGCCCCTGAAGGCGAAGGCGAAAGCTTTCGTCAGACGGTCAATTACCCGGCCTCGTCGGTCAACACCCCGGTGGGCCAGGCCAACACGGCGCGCATTACCGGCCAGATCCAATCCACCCCCAAGAGCAATGAACCCGGCAAGCTGATCGTCAACGGCGTCAGCATGCCGTTGAAAATTGACCCCGCCGGTCGCTTCGACCGCCCGTTCTCATTCCCCAAAGGCAGCAACAGCGTTGAAGTCCGCAGCCCCGATGGCCAACAACGCCACCGCGCGCAGTTCCTCAACGCCAACGGCGGCGCCACCCCAGCCAAATTGCGCGTGCTGCTGGCTTGGGACAGCGACGGCACGGACCTGGACCTGCACCTCATCACCCCCGATGGCGCACACATCTGGTACGGCGACCGTGTCGCGCCCAATGGTGCGGCGCTGGATGTGGACGTGACCACTGGCTACGGCCCGGAAATCTTCGCCATGCCGGCGCCGATCAAGGGGCAATACCTGGTGTACGTGAACTACTACGGTGGTGGGTATCGCAGTGATGACGAAGGGCAGGAGGATGCGGTTCAGCCGCTGACCACCGCGCAAATGACAGTGATTACGGAGGAGGGGACGCCTGATGAAAAGATGGAAACGTTCCTGGTGCCGATGCGGGCGGTGGGGGAGTTGACGTTGGTTAAGGGGTTTAGTTATCCGTGAGGGGAGATCGTCTCGGCACTGCTGAGACCTCTATCCAATCCGTAGCAGCTGCCGAGGCCGCGAGGCTGCGTTCGAGCCGGGGTCGCGCTCGACCGAAGTCCTCGCATATCCGCTGTACACGGTCTTCCTGAAAGAACCGGTTGCCTGATTTTACGACTGCTTCGCAGCCGGACGCAGGCTTCGCCAGCTGCTACAAGGAGTGCGGTGCTTGATGAGGGGGCTGAGGTTGGTTCGAAGGGAGGGCGCGGGATTATTCCGGGCATTAAAAAGCCGGCTTGTGGCCGGCTTCTCGGGGACTGGCTTGGTTTATTTTTGGTAAACCGCGCCAGCCTTCAAAACGTACACCCGGATCTTGCGTCCGGCTGTGGGACTTGGCGAGAAAGTGATCTGCCTTGTCGGTGCGATCTGAGCCTTGGAAAGGGTCGATGCGCAAATGTGGGGCGCAGCATACTGATTTTTTTGAGGAATTCCCAGCTTGGCGTGCGGGGTAGAGCTTTGCGGGAATGATTTTGTGTGGCCGCTTTGACCCTGTGGCGAGGGGGCTTGCCCCCGTTGGGGCGCGTAGCGTCCCTGAAGTGGGTAATCCCGAAGCACCGCATGTTCAGGTTTGCGACTGCTGCGCAGTCGAACGGGGCGGTGCGGCGTTCCGACAAGCCCCCTCGCCACATTGGATCCCAGGGCTTCGTATTTACAGGAACGGTACGGATGGTCTGCGTTTGTTGAGCGTGGACCACCAGAACACCCATCCCAATACCCTGATGTTCTGCTTGTCGATCTGTTCGGCATTGAAGATCTCATCCGGATACTCAGCCCTGTTGTGGCTGCGCAGCCGCAGCGCATTCCCGGGCATCCGGTGCAGGTACTTGATTCGCAACATCCCGTCATGTTCGATCGCATAGATCTCGCCATCGATAATCTGCGTAAGCCCGCGATCAATGGCGAGGGTAGAACCGTCTTCAATCTTTTCGGCCATGCTGTTGCCGATCATATGGGTGCAGATGGCATTGGCATGTTTGACTTCCAGGGAGTCGAGGTGGCTGTGGGGCAGGCGGATGGATTGGCCTGGGTCTTCGACGACGTGGGTTTTGTTGGAGCCTGGGGCGGTGGCGGTCTCTTTGAAGAAGGGCAGTTCGACGTCGATGGGCTCGATCACCGTGTAGATGCCCCGGATGGCCTGGGCGTCGAAGGTGTTGCCAGACTCGTCGAGCACACGCAGGCGCGAGGACTCTTTAGGGCCTTCGCCGGTTTTCAGCCAGTCACTGTTTACAGACAGAAGTCGGGAGACTTCTTCCATGCGATAAGCGGGCACACCACGGGTGTACCAGTTGTGGATATTTTGCGCTTCCGTGTCGAAGAAAGCGGCAAATCCTGTCGTTGTGATGTTGGCTGCTTCGAGGAGCGCTCTGAACCGTGGGCCGCTAGTGTTCTTTTTCATAAACACGAGTCTACGGGCGCAGGCTGGGGGTTTGAATAAACGACCCGTTCAAATTTCGAGGGAAATTTAAGACCGGATGTAAGACGCTTTTCGTAAAAAATAAACAGGCAAACACCCAGGCCGAAATGCTCAAAACTCATTGTTAAAAGCGTTCCAGGCAGGCACAAAAAACCCCGGATCAACCGGGGTTTTTCTTGAAGCGTGAGGCTAGAAACTAACCGTTGCTTCTCAGCCTTTGTAGGCGGCAACCGACTTGGTGATCGCGGCGCGGGCGGCGTCTGCGCCGTCCCAGCCTTCGATTTTCACCCATTTGCCTTTTTCGAGGTCTTTGTAGTTCGCGAAGAAGTGCTCGATCTGCTGGATCAGCAGGGCTGGCAGGTCGGTGTATTCCTTCACGTCCACGTACAGCTGGGACAGCTTGTCGTGTGGGACTGCGATGACTTTGGCATCGCCGCCGCCGTCGTCGGTCATGTTCAGGATGCCGACTGGACGCGCGCGGATCACCGAACCTGGAGCAACCGGGTAAGGAGTCACGACCAGCACGTCGAGGGGATCACCGTCGTCAGCCAGGGTGTTCGGGATGTAACCGTAGTTGGCCGGGTAGAACATCGGGGTGGCCATGAAACGGTCAACGAACAGGCAGTCGCTGTCTTTGTCGATTTCGTATTTGATCGGCGCGTGGTTGGCCGGGATCTCGATCGCGACGTAGATGTCGTTCGGCAGGTCTTTGCCAGCCGGAATCTTGCTGTAGCTCATTGGGCGGTGCCCCCGTTAGTTGACCAAAAACACTTGGCCGGATTGACCAAAAAGTGGCGGCGATTATAGGCATATTCCGCCACCGTTGCTATGTGCCAGAGGTCGTGTAGACCTTAGTCGTGAGCTTGATAGACCGGATCATTGGCCTGAAGTTGCCTAAGCCTTGCCAAGGGATCCTGCCGGTAAAACAGCCTCAACTGCTCGTAGACCTGTGGATAAGCCTCGTGCAGCAGATCCGGGGCGCTGAAGAAGTATTCGCTGGTGACCGCGAAGAACTCGGCGGGGTTTTCCGCGGCGTACGGGTCGATGGCGGTTTCAGCGTCCGGGTTGCGCTCCAGTTGCCGGTCGAGGTCGTCATAGGCTTCCTGCATGACCTTGGCCCAGTCGCTGACGCGCATGTCGGCGTGCAGCGGTGGCAGGCCATTGGCGGAGCCGTTGAGCATGTCGAGTTTGTGCGCGAGTTCGTGGATCACCAGGTTGTAGCCTTCCCAGCCACCGCTGGCCATCACGCCGGGCCAGGCGAGGATGATCGGGCCTTGCTGCCAGGCTTCGCCGCTGTGTTCGCCGTCCCATTCGTGTTCGACGCCGCTGGCATCGCGATGGCGCTGGGGGCTGAGGAAATCGTCGGGGTAGAGGATGACTTCGTGAAAGCCCTGATACCAGTTCAGATCACCCAAATGCATGAGCGGTAATTGGGCCTGGGCGGCGAGCAGCAGGCGCTGCTCCTGGTGGAGTTCGACGCCGGGCAGGGCGGTCAGGTGTTTGTCTTGCAGGAACAGCACGCTGGCTTCGCGCAGCCACTGGTCTTCGGCCGCGCTGATGCCATCGAGGAAGCTCAGGTGATGGCGCACCCGTTGCCACATGTCGTCGGCAATCGGATGCCTGGCCAGGGTGCGCCGGCGTCGCCAGGCGCTAAGGGACCACATCGTCAGTCAGCGGGGTTCGGCTTTGGACGCGCCATTAGCGAGACGGCTGCGGATTACGCCAATGATCATCGGTAGCAGCGACACCAGGATGATACCCACCACCAGCAGCGACAGGTTTTTCTTGATGAACGGTACGTTGCCGAAGAAGTAGCCGAGGGTTACCAAGCCACCCACCCAGAGGATGGTGCCGAATATGCTGAAGGCGAAGAAACGCGGGTAAGGCATTTTGCCTACGCCGGCGACGAACGGGGCAAAGGTACGGATGATTGGCATGAAACGCGCCAGGGTCACGGTTTTGCCGCCATGTTTGTCGTAGAAATCGTGGGTTTGTTGCAGGTAATCGCGGCGGAAGATTTTCGAGTTCGGGTTACTGAACAGCCGTTCGCCGACGGTGCGGCCGATCACGTAGTTGGTGCTGTCGCCGAGGATCGCCGCCAGCATCAGCAGGCCGCCCAGCAGTACCGGATCCATGCCACCACCGGCCGCCACGGCGCCCGCGATGAACAGCAGGGAATCGCCCGGCAGGAACGGCATCACCACCAGCCCGGTTTCGCAGAAGATCACCATGAACAGGATGGCGTAGATCCATGCTCCGTAGTTGTTCACCAGCATCTCGAGGTAAACATCGAGATGCAGAATAACGTCGATCGGGTTGAAATCCATGGAAAGCACCTGTGGTGATGGCCCGACTCAGCAGGCCTGTGCGGATAGCTTCGCGTAAGACTACAGCGGGGTGTGATTTTTCTTACGAGTCGTGAGGTGTGGGCATTATACGGGGTGAAAAGTGAAAAACGCGTCGAGTTTGTAGCGAGGAATGTCGATGTGTTACGGGGTTTGTCGGAAAAGGTCGCAGCCTTCGGTAGCACCTACAGGTTCGAGGTTGCCTCGGTCAATGCAGGCGCTGCCGAAGGCTGCGATCTTCTTGGTGACTTTAAAGTTCGTCACTGATCGGCAACACGTAGCTCTTGAACTCGGTGTCTTCCCTGAACCCGATGGATTCGTAGGTCTTCTGCGCGACTTCGTTGTTGCTGCTGGTGGAAACGCGCATGCGCACGGCATTGGTTTCCTTGGCCATTTTCTTCGCGGTGCGGATCAGGTTGTCGGCCACCAACTGGCGTCGGGCGTCTTCGGCGACGTAGATGTCGTTGAGGATCCATACGCGTTTGAGCGAAAGAGACGAAAAGCTCGGGTACAACTGACAGAAACCCAGCAGTTTGTTGTTGTCGTCATCGGCCAGGGCCAGGTAGATCACCGACTCTTTGCGCCGCAGGCGCTTTTCGAGGAACGCTCGGGACGAGTCCGGATACGGCAGGGAACCGTAAAACTCGCGATATTTGACGAACAACGGGGTCAGCAGGTCCAGGTGTTCGAGGGTCGCTTGAATAATCCGCATGGTAGGTCTCGTCTTCAAGTGGCTGTCTTACATGGTGACGGCGATAGGAAACCCTTGGCGGCCGTGCATCGATCCTGCCTTAAACCGGAATAGAAACGCAATGCGGAAACGGTTCAGGCATCCGGCGGGCTGAGTAGGAAATTACCTTTCAAACCTGCTCCTGTGTCCGACTCCAGCGTCTGAACCTGGGCTTCGTCCTTCAGACTGACCCCCGATAACTGCCGCCGACAGGCTTCGCGCATCAAATACAGCAAACGGTGTGCCGCCATGCCGTAACTCAAGCCTTCGAGCCGGACATTCGAGATGCAGTTGCGGTAGGCATCTGTCAGTCCGACCTTGGGATTATAGGTGAAATACAGCCCCAGGCTGTCTGGAGAGCTTAATCCAGGGCGTTCCCCGATCAGAATGACCACCATTTTTGCGCCCAGCAGCTCGCCAATCTCGTCAGCCACCGCAACCCGGCCTTGTTCCACCAGAATCACCGGCGACAGGGACCAGCCTTCGATAGCTGTCTGTTCTTCCATGCGTGCCAGAAACGGCAAGGTGTGGCGATGAACGGCCAGTGCCGAGAGACCATCGGCCACCACAACAGCCAGATCCACCCCGCCTGGATGGGCTCGCGCGTAATCACGCAGAGTCTGCGCTGACTCATCACTCAACTTGCGCCCCAAATCGGGGCGCTGCAAATAGCTGTTCCGATCCGTGGCGGCACTGTGCAGCAGCAAACTCTCACGCCCACGCTCGGTCAGTTGCGAACTGAGCGCCGAGTGATCGAAAGGCAGGTGCACCGCAT
The DNA here is from genome assembly GCF_016861935.1 of Pseudomonas sp. 008. Lineage (NCBI taxonomy): Bacteria > Pseudomonadati > Pseudomonadota > Gammaproteobacteria > Pseudomonadales > Pseudomonadaceae > Pseudomonas > Pseudomonas sp. 008. The sequence continues at coordinate 100,013 of NZ_BOMA01000009.1, forward strand.
CCCGGGCCTGGGCATGGGCGTACTGGAAGTCCAGTTGCGCGCTGGTCGGCATACTGGTGCCGGTGCGACCCAGTGCAATGCGCGCCGGGGTCAGGCGACGCAGTTCCAGCAACGGATTTTGCGGATCGACGGGGGGCTTATCCATATAAACACTCATCCCAGTTGCGCCAATGCCTGGCGGAACGCCGGTGGCAGGCTGTTGCCGAAGTGAATTTTGCCGTCCGCCTGGGTGAAGATGCCCATGTTCGCCAGCCACTGTTCAAACTCCGGCGCCGGTTTCAGGCCCAGGGTTTGCCGGGCGTAGAGGGCATCGTGGAACGAGGTGGTCTGGTAATTGAGCATGATGTCGTCGGAGCCGGGGATGCCCATGATGAAGTTGATCCCGGCTACACCCAGCAAGGTCAGCAGAGTGTCCATGTCGTCCTGGTCGGCTTCGGCATGGTTGGTGTAACAGATATCGCAGCCCATGGGTACGCCCAGCAGCTTGCCGCAGAAGTGGTCTTCGAGCCCGGCGCGGATGATCTGTTTACCGTTATAGAGGTATTCCGGGCCGATGAAGCCTACGACGGTGTTCACCAGAAACGGTTTGAAATGCCGTGCCACGGCGTAGGCGCGGGTTTCACAGGTCTGTTGATCGATGCCGTGGTGGGCGTTGGCCGACAAGGCACTGCCTTGGCCGGTCTCGAAATACATCAGGTTTTGGCCCAATGTGCCGCGATTCAGGCTCAAACCCGCGTCGTAGCCTTCCTGTAAAACGTTGAGGTTGATGCCGAAACTGGCGTTGGCCGCTTCGGTGCCGGCAATTGACTGGAACACCAGGTCCAGCGGAACCCCGCGATTGACTGCCTCGATGGAGGTGGTGACGTGGGTCAGCACGCAGGCCTGTGTCGGAATATCGTAGCGCTGGATGATCGCGTCGAGCATTTCCAGAATGGCGCAGATCGAAGCGATGCTGTCGGTGGCCGGGTTGATGCCGATCATCGCGTCGCCGTTGCCGTACAGCAGGCCGTCGAGAATGCTGGCGGCGATGCCGGCCGGTTCGTCGGTGGGGTGATTGGGTTGCAGGCGCGTCGAGAGCCGGCCGCGCAGGCCCAGGGTGCCGCGGAACTTGGTGACCACGCGGATTTTCTGCGCCACCAGCACCAGATCCTGCACGCGCATGATCTTCGACACGGCGGCGACCATTTCCGGGGTCAGGCCGGGGGCGAGGGCGCGCAGGCTTTGTTCATCGGCGGCTTCGCTGAGCAGCCAGTCGCGGAAACCGCCGACGGTGAGGTGGCTGACCGCTTTAAAAGCCTGTTTGTCGTGAGTGTCGATGATCAGTCGGGTGACCTCATCGGCCTCGTAAGGGATCAGCACTTCCTCCAGGAAGTGGGCCAGCGGGGTGTCGGCCAGGGCCATCTGCGCGGCCACCCGCTCGCCATCGTTGAGGGCGGCAACGCCGGCCAGAAAGTCCCCGGAGCGCGCCGGGCTGGCTTTGGCCATGACCTCCTTGAGGCTGTCGAAGCGGTAGGTCTGGGCGCCGACGGTATGGGCAAATACGGCCATGGGACGGTGTCCTCCTGATTCAATAAATATCTCAAATGCACCACTAAAACCCCTGTGGGAGCGGGTTCTGGTGCACTTCAATAGGGCGGGCGCCGGGAGTCAGCCCGGCGCCGGTGCATTTCAGACGCCTTCGAGCATCGCATCTGCCGGCGCATCGGCGCGTTGCTTGGCGGTCAGTTGGAAATACAGGTAACCGGCCACCATGAAACCGAGGAACACACAGCCGATCAGCGCGTTGAACCAGGCCATCGCCACCAGGCACACCACCGCCAGAAACAGCGCGATCCCCGGTACGATCGGGTAGCCCGGCGCGCGGAAGGTGCGCTCCAGGTTGGGTTCGGTTTTACGCAGTTTGAACAGGCTCAGCATACTGATGATGTACATCACGATGGCGCCGAATACCGACATGGTGATCATTGCAGCCGTCAGCGTCATGCCTTGCAGGTTGACCAGGCCGTCGCTGTAGATCGCCGCGATGCCGATCACGCCGCCCGCCAGGATCGCCCGGTGCGGGGTCTGGAAGCGCGACAGTTTGGCCAGGGAAGCCGGCAGGTAACCGGCGCGAGCCAGGGCGAAGAACTGCCGCGAATAACCCAGAATGATCCCGTGGAAGCTCGCCACCAGGCCGAACAGACCGATCCACACCAACATGTGCATCCAGCTCGAGTTGTTGCCGACCACGGCTTTCATCGCCTGAGGCAGCGGGTCGTTGATGTTCGACAGTTGGCGCCAGTCGCCGACACCGCCGGCCATGACCATCACGCCGATGGCGAGGAACACCAGGGTCAGAATGCCGCTGACGTAAGCCTTGGGAATCGTGCGTTTCGGGTCCTTGGCTTCTTCGGCGGCCATGGCTGCGCCTTCAATAGCGAGGAAAAACCAGATCGCGAACGGGATGGCCGCAAAGATGCCGGGAATCGAGGCCATGCTGAATTCATTGGCGCCCGACCAGCCGTTGAGCACGAAGTTACTGAAGCTGAAGCCCGGTGCGACCACACCCATGAACACCAGCAATTCGGCGACGGCGAGCACGGTGACCACCAGTTCGAAGGTGGCCGCGATGCTGACGCCGAGGATATTCAGGGTCATGAACACGAAATAGGCGCCAACAGCGGCGATCTTCGGGTCCAGTTCCGGGTATTGCACATTGAGGTAGGCGCCGATGGCCATGGCAATTGCCGGTGGCGCAAAGACGAATTCGATCAGGGTGGCGATGCCGGCGATCAGTCCGCCTCGCTCGCCGAAGGCTCGGCGGCTGTAGGCAAACGGCCCGCCAGCGTGGGGAATGGCGGTGGTCAATTCGGTGAAACTGAAAATGAAGCAGGTGTACATCGTCGCCACCATCAATGCGGTGACGAGAAAACCCAGGGTACCTGCGGTGCCCCAGCCATAACTCCAGCCGAAATACTCGCCGGAAATCACCAGGCCGACGGCAATGCCCCATAGATGCAGGGTGCCGAGTGTGGGTTTGAGCTGTGTAGTAGAAGTCATAAGTCCTCTCTGTCTTTTTTATTGTTTGATCTGTTGGACTTTCGGGTGTGGCGTTCAGGTGTAGAGCGGGCACGCAAAGCCCATGCCAGACCGGCAGGGCGATGAAGGAGGGTTTAAGGACACCATCGCGGGCTTGCCCGCGATGGCCTTCTGAAGGGCGACACAGAAATACCTGTATCGCCCCCGGTTTTTAGAAGAAGCCCAACGGGTTGATGTCGTAGCTCACCAGCAGGTTTTTGGTCTGCTGATAGTGATCGAGCATCATTTTGTGGGTTTCACGGCCGACGCCGGACTTTTTGTAACCACCGAACGCGGCGTGTGCCGGGTACAGGTGGTAGCAGTTGGTCCACACGCGACCGGCCTTGATGGCGCGGCCCACGCGGTAGGCGCGGTTGATGTCGCGGGTCCAGAGGCCGGCACCCAGGCCGAACTCGGTGTCGTTGGCGATGGCCAGGGCCTCGGCTTCGTCCTTGAAGGTGGTGATGCTCACCACCGGGCCGAAGATTTCTTCCTGGAACACGCGCATTTTGTTGGTGCCCTTGAGCAGGGTCGGCTGGATGTAATACCCGGTCGCCAGGCTGCCCTCGAGTTTTTCCACCTTGCCACCGGTCAGCAGCTCGGCGCCTTCGCCCTTGGCGATGTCCAGGTACGAAAGGATTTTATCGAATTGCTGCTCGGACGCCTGGGCGCCGACCATGGTGTCGGTGTCCAGCGGGTCGCCACGCTTGATCTGCAGGACTTTTTTCATGACAACTTCCATGAACTCGTCGTAGATCGACTCCTGTACCAGGGCGCGGGACGGGCAGGTGCAAACTTCGCCCTGGTTGAAGAATGCCAGCACCAGACCTTCAGCGGCTTTCTCGATGAAGGACGGTTCGGCCTGCATGACGTCTTCGAAGAAGATGTTCGGCGACTTGCCTCCCAACTCCACGGTGGACGGAATGATGTTTTCGGCGGCGCATTTCATGATGTGCGAGCCGACTGGAGTCGAACCGGTGAAGGCGATCTTGGCGATGCGTTTGCTGGTGGCCAGGGCTTCACCGGCTTCTTTGCCAAAGCCTTGCACCACGTTGAGCACGCCAGGTGGCAGCAGGTCGCCGATCAGTTCCATCAGCACGGTAATGCCCAGCGGGGTTTGCTCGGCAGGTTTGAGGACAATGCAGTTACCGGCGGCCAGGGCCGGAGCGAGTTTCCAGGCGGCCATCAGAATCGGGAAGTTCCACGGGATGATCTGCCCGACCACGCCCAGCGGTTCATGGATGTGATAGGCCACGGTATTGCCGTCAATCTCGGCGGCGCTGCCCTCCTGGGCGCGGATGCAACCGGCGAAGTAGCGGAAGTGGTCGGCGGCCAGCGGGATGTCGGCGTTGAGGGTTTCACGCACGGCCTTGCCGTTGTCCCAGGACTCGGTGATCGCCAGCAGTTCCAGGTTCTGTTCGATGCGATCGGCGATTTTCAGCAGCACCAGCGAGCGTGCCTGGGCGGACGTGGCGCCCCAGGCATCGGCGGCGGCATGGGCGGCGTCCAGGGCTTTTTCGATGTCTTCGGCAGTGGAGCGTGGGAATTCGGCGATCGGTTGGCCGTTGACCGGCGAAGTATTGGTGAAGTACTGACCTTTGACAGGCGCGACGAACTCGCCGCCGATGTAGTTACCGTATTTGCTCTTGAACGAAACGATAGCGCCTTCAGTGCCTGGGTGAGCGTAACGCATGATGGGTTTCTCCTTGGCTTTTGTGCTTATAAGGGAGGACGCGCCAGAGCGCGGTAACAAGCGTAGAGCAAAGGTTGGGCCACCGCCTTGCAGGTCAGTTAAATCAAGGACTTGTGTGTTTTTTGTCGGACGGCTGGGCGGGGCTTGTGACGCTTGCGGTACAACCCGTGTGACACTTTGTACCGCTTGTGGCACAACCTGTGACCGATGGGTCTTGCCAGCATTGCAATGCGTCGATGGCTGGAGGATGCTGGGCCTCAAATGGCCCACAGGTAATCCTCTGTGGCGAGGGAGCTTGCGTGGTGAGGGGGCTTGCCCCCGTTGGGCAGCGAAGCAGCCCCCAAACCATTCACCTCGATTTACCAGATACACCGCATGCTCAGGATTTACGACGGCTGCGCAGCCGAACGGGGGCAAGCCCCCTCGCCACAGGAAGTGGTTATAGGTAGGCACTCACCTATCGGGGAGAATAATAAGAAATGCACGACAACCATTTGAGTCGCCATGCCCAGCAAGTGTTGACCGTGACCCAGGGTAAGTCCCACCTGCACGGTCCCGGCAGCGATCCGTCCATTGCCCGCTCCTGGCTGCGTTGCCTTGAGGACTATCACCTCGACCCGGCCCTGACCATGGCGCCGACGGTGCTGGAACATGCCCGCATCCTGGAAAGCCGCGAACGCTTGCAGCAAGTGCTGCAGATCGCCGGCAACGAAATGACCAGCCTCCACCAGCAACTCTCCGGCGCCGGCCACGCAGTGTTGCTGACCGACGCTCGCGGGGTGATCCTCAACTGCGTCACCGCGCCCGCCGAACGAAAGATTTTCGAACGCGCCGGCCTTTGGCTTGGCGCCGACTGGAGCGAAGCCTGCGAAGGTACCAACGGCATCGGCACCTGCCTGGTGGAGCGCCAGTCCCTGACCATTCACCAGGACGAACACTTTCGTGGCCGCCACACCGGCCTGACCTGCTCGGCAAGCCCGGTGTTCGACCCTCATGGTGAACTGTTGGCGGTGCTTGACGTGTCTTCGGCGCGTCATGAGGTTTCGCGGCAGAGCCAGTTTCACACCATGGCCCTGGTCAATCTGTCGGCGAAGATGATCGAGAGCTGTTATTTCCTGCGTTACTTCGACAATCAATGGCTGCTGCGTTTTCACTTGCAGGCCGAATCCGTCGGACTGTTCAGCGAAGGGCTGCTGGCGTTCGACGGGGAAGGGCGGATCTGTGCGGTCAACCAGAGCGCGCTGAATTTGCTGGGGCATATTCGTGGCGGGCTGTTGGGCCAGCCGGTGGAGGCGTTTTTCGACTGCTCGCTGAATGAGTTGCTCGGCCGCGCGAGCGCCAATGCCAGCGCCAGTTGGCCGTTGCGCACCCGCGACGGGCGCCGTCTGTTTGCCGTGTTGCGCGGGCAGCCGCGCAGCATTCCTGCACCCGTGGTGCAACGCCCGGCAGTGGCCGAGCGTCCACGGCTGTCGGGTATTTGCCTGGGCGATGCCGCGTTGCAGGAAGACTTCCGCAAGGCCTTGCGGGTGTTCGAACGGGACGTGCCGTTGCTGATCAACGGCGAAACCGGCTCAGGCAAGGAGGCTTTCGCCAAGGCCGTGCATCAGGCCAGTCAACGGGCGGAAAAATCGTTCGTCGCCCTCAATTGCGCGGCGATCCCCGAAAGCCTGATCGAAAGCGAGTTGTTCGGCTATCGCGGCGGCAGCTTCACCGGTGCCCGCAAGGAGGGCATGCGTGGCAAGTTGCAGCAGGCCGATGGCGGAACTTTATTCCTGGATGAAATCGGTGACATGCCGCTGAGCATGCAGACCCGGCTATTAAGGGTGCTGGAAGACCGTCAGGTGGTGCCGATTGGCGGCGAGCCGGAATCGGTCAATGTGCGGATCATCAGCGCCACTCACCGTAACCTGCTCGAAAGGGTGCAGGACGGCAGTTTCCGCGAGGATTTGTATTACCGGCTCAATGGGCTGGAAGTCGCATTGCCAGCGTTGCGCGAGCGCACGGATAAATCACAGTTGCTCGACTTTCTGTTGGCCGAAGAGGCGGGCGGGGAGACGGTATTGATTGATGCAGCGGCGCGGCAGGCCTTGCTGGATTTTGCCTGGCCGGGGAACGTGCGGCAGTTGCGCAATGTGCTGCGGACCCTGGCGGCGTTGTGTGACGGCGGTCGGATCGGGCTGGAAGATTTGCCGGCGATGATTCGTCAGGCCCGGCCGGTGACGGTGGCGACGATTGAAGCGCCGTCCGAGTATCCGCTGGACGATGCCGAGCGGTTGGCGTTGCTCAACGCACTGGAACAGCAGCGCTGGCACATGACCCACACCGCCGAACAGTTGGGTGTGAGCCGCAATACCCTCTACCGGAAGCTGCGCAAACACGGTATCGCCCGATAAGCGTTTTTGTGGCGAGGGAGCTTGCTCCCGCTGGGTTGCGAAGCAGCCCCAAAACCAGCCAACGTGGTGTATTAGCCGGATCACGGCTGCCAACGTTACGACTGCTGTGCAGCCGAGCGGGAGCAAGCTCCCTCGCCACAAAAAAATGCGCTCGATCAGCCAAGCGGTTGTGTCACGTTCAGCTAAAGAGTGCGATTTTCCCCTCCCTACGCTAACCTGCGGCCATGTTTTACGAGGTCGACTATGCACATTCATATTCTTGGTATTTGCGGCACTTTCATGGGTTCGATGGCGGTTCTGGCCAAAGAGCTAGGCCATCATGTGACCGGCTCCGATGCCAACGTCTATCCGCCGATGAGCACTCAGCTGCAAGCCCAGGGCATTGAGTTGACGCAAGGTTACGACCCGGCGCAGCTCGATCCGGCCCCGGACCTGGTGGTGATCGGCAATGCCATGTCCCGCGGCAACCCGGCGGTCGAGTACGTGTTGAACAAAGGCCTGCCGTACGTCTCCGGCCCGCAATGGCTGGCCGATCACGTGCTGCAAGGCCGCTGGGTGCTGGCGGTTGCCGGCACGCATGGCAAAACCACTACCAGCAGCATGCTCGCCTGGGTCCTGGAACACGCCGGCATGAGCCCGGGTTTCCTGATCGGCGGAGTGCCGCAGAATTTCTCGGTGTCGGCGCGTCTGGGCGATACGCCGTTCTTCGTGATTGAAGCCGACGAATACGACAGCGCATTCTTCGACAAGCGCTCCAAGTTCGTTCACTACCGCCCGCGCACGGCGATCCTGAACAATCTGGAGTTCGATCACGCGGACATCTTCCCTGATCTGGCGGCCATCGAGCGACAGTTCCACCATTTGGTGCGGACCATTCCGAGCGAAGGCCTGGTGATCCATCCGACCACCGAGCCGGCCTTGCAGCGCGTGATCGAGATGGGCTGCTGGACTCCGGTGCAAACCACCGGCGCCGGCGGTCAATGGCAGGTCAAACTGCTCAGTGAAGATGGCTCGAAGTTCGAAGTGATGTTCGAAGGCGTGGCTCAAGGCGTGGTCGAGTGGGACATGACCGGTCAGCACAACGTCGCCAACGCCTTGGCCACCTTGGCCGCCGCGCGTCACGTCGGCGTCGTGCCGTCGATGGGCATCGCGGCACTGAGCGCGTTCAAAAGCGTGAAGCGCCGGATGGAAAAAGTCGCGGAAGTCCGTGGCATCACCATTTACGACGACTTCGCCCACCACCCGACCGCCATCGCCACCACCCTCGACGGTTTGCGCAAGCGCATCGGCGATGCGCCGCTGATCGCGATCATCGAGCCGCGCTCCAACTCCATGAAGCTCGGTGCTCACCGTGATGGCTTGCCGGAAAGCGTAGTCGATGCCGATCAGGTGATCTGGTATTCGCCGGCCAACCTCGGTTGGGACCTGGGCGCCACGGCGGCGTTGTGCACCGTGCCGTCGATTGTCAGCGATTCGCTGGAAGGCATCATCGAGCGGGTGAAGAGCCAGGCCCAGCCCGGCACTCACGTGGTGATCATGAGCAACGGCGGCTTCGGCGGCCTGCACGGCAAACTGGCCGAGGCGCTGCAATGAACAATGGTCCGGAACGCATCACGCTGGCGATGACCGGCGCTTCGGGCGCTCAGTACGGCTTGCGCCTGCTCGACTGCCTGGTGCGTGAAGACCGCGAGGTGCACTTCCTGATTTCCAAGGCCGCGCAACTGGTGATGGCCACCGAGACCGATGTCTCGCTGCCGTCAAAGCCGCAGATGATGCAAGCCTTCCTCACTGAATACACCGGCGCCGCCGCTGGGCAGATTCGGGTGTACGGCAAGGAAGACTGGATGTCGCCGGTGGCATCGGGCTCCGGCTCGCCGGCGGCGATGGTGGTGGTGCCGTGTTCCACCGGAACCTTGTCGGCTATCGCGACCGGTGCCTGCAACAACTTGATCGAGCGGGCGGCCGACGTGACGTTGAAGGAGCGCCGCCAGCTGATTCTGGTACCGCGCGAGGCGCCGTATTCGAGCATTCATCTGGAGCACATGCTCAAGCTGTCGAACATGGGCGTGACGATTCTGCCGGCATCGCCAGGCTTCTATCATCAGCCGCAAACCATTGATGACTTGATCGACTTCGTCGTGGCGCGAATTCTCAATCTGCTGAACATTCCGCAAGACATGCTGCCGCGCTGGGGTGAACACCATTTGAGCAGTGATGAATAAGCTGCTGATCATTCTGCTGGCGGTGCAACTGGCGGGCTGCGCCACGGCGCGCACCCTCGATGCCGCCAAACCTGGGGCGCCGGTGGTGTATTCGGGGACGCGTCTGGATTTGTATGCAATGAACGGCGGTTGCTGCGCCAAGGACAGATTTGGCGCAGAAGCGCCGAGTTATCCCGGTGTTGATCTGCCGGCCAGTGCGTTGCTCGACACGCTGCTGTTGCCGTTGTCATTGTTGACGGTTTTAGGTGTTGGGTTTCAGGCGACCGGAGGGTTGTAAGGGTAGCTGCGCCCCCTCGCGGTCCGATGTCGACCTGAAATTACTTGCCTAACTTGCGCAACTCATCCGACTCGACAATCCGTACGCCATCCTGCTCTTCCAGCGCCAGGCGCCACATGGCGCGGGCCAGTTGGCAGGCTTCGATGCCGTGGTATTTGCCCGGAATCAATTTCGACAACGGACCGGCAACCCGTTCGGCCAGTCGCGGCTCGGCGCGATCGCCCAGCAACAGCGAAGGCCGGCAGATGGTCAGCTGCGGCCAATTCTGCGCGCGCAATGCGTGTTCCATCTCGCCTTTAACCCGGTTGTAGAAAATCGGGGATCTGCGGTCGGCCCCCAAGGCACTGATCACGATCAGGTGCCGTGCGCCCATTTCCCGGGCACGTTTGGCGAAGGCCACGACCATGTCCAGGTCCACCGCGCGAAACGCTTCCTCGGAGCCGGCTTGCTTGATCGTGGTGCCAAGGCAGCAGTAGGCGACGTCGACGCGACCGTTCAATTGCGGCAGAAACACAGTCGGGTCACCGACCGGGTTTTCCAGGTGAGGATGTTCGGCCAGTGGCCGGCGTGAGGGGGCCAATACGCGTGCGATCGTTGGCTCGTTGAGCAGACGGTCAAGCAAATGTTCACCGGTTAACCCGGTAGCTCCGGCAAGCAATACATGCTGAGGCGTCAAGTACATAGTTATTCCCCCTTGATACTGTTCAGCTTAGTTGCTCTTTTCATCCTTGCTGATAGAGACACTTTGCAATGCCTTTCGTGCCTGCTGCTTGCGTAACAATTGCCAATGGGCAAGCACGGCTTTCGGCGCCCAGATCTGTGGTTCGGAAGCTTCGAAGCTGTCGGCCAGCTCACGCTCGGCCACGGTGGCGCTGGCCCGTTTGAAGGCTTGCTCCAGATCGTCGGTCTGGTTCAGCGCCTGGGCGAACAGTGCGTCGCCGAAATAGGTGAAGTTGGCTTCTTCCGAGCACCCGAAGGACACCCGGTCGGCGCGCGAGGCGGTCATGATCAGGGTGTGTTCATCCTTGAGGGCAGGGATGAAGCCGCCGGAATAACAGGACGAAATCACGATAATCTTGTCGCGCTTCTTCAGGGGCGCGAGGACGGCGGCGAGTTCGTCGGCCGGCAGGTCGGCCAGCTCCATGCGTGGCTGGTCGAGTACCAGCTCGTGTTCACTGGAGCCATGGCTGGTCAGGTAAATGAACAGCAAGTCCTCCGGACCACTGCGCTCGGCCAGGGTCTGGGCGGCGCGGCGCAGGTTTTCCCGGGTGGCCATCGGCCGGTCGCCGAGGTGGTCGCGATGGTTGACCAGACGAATCTGGCCGAAAGCGCCGAAACGGCTGGCGAGCATGTTGGCGACGTAGTCGGATTCGCGCAGGAACACGCTCTGCTTGCCGTCACCGCCCAGGGTCAAGGTGTACAGTTCGACCGCCGGAGTCGAGGCCGGCACGTTGGCCAGTGCTTCGTCGAGCAAGCGGCCCTGGGCCAGCAAGCCGAGTTCCAGGGTGTCGGGCAGCAGCTTGCCGTCGGCGTCGCGCACGCGCTGGCTGTTGATCCAGGTGCCGCTCAGCACTGTGCCATCGGTCAGTACCAACGTGCCTTTGCCCTGATAATTGTCGCCGTCGAACTGGCCGATATAGAAACTGCCATCGGCCAGGTTCAAGCGGCCCTGGCCGGTGAAGCGCCAGTCGCTGAACTGACCGATGTAGTGACTGCCATCGGCGCCGATCAACTCGCCCTTGCCGTTCAGCACGCCTTCCTTGAACTGACCGATCCAGACATCGCCATCGGCGTTTTCGTAGCGGCCTTTGCCATGCAGTTGATTATTCTTGAAACCGCCGACGTAGATATCGCCATCGGCGCTGTTGAAAGTACCGTTGCCTTCCAGTTGGCCATCGACGAAATGCCCGGTGAACTGATTGCCGCTGGCATCGCTGCGCTGGCCTTCGCCGTTGGGTTTGCCGTGGGCGAACTGACCCTGGTACTGGCTGCCGTCTTCAAGTTCCAGACGACCGAGCCCTGAATATTGGTCGGCCTTGAATTCGCCACGATAGGTCATGGCGTTTTCTTTGAGGGTGCCTTCACCGTCCCGTCGACCGGCCTTGAAACCGCCGGTGTAGCTGCTGCCGGTGGTGGTCAGCGTGCCCTGGCCGTCGAACAGCCCCTGCTGGAACTGCCCGCGATAGACCTCGCCGTTGCTGCCGTGCCATTCGCCCTGGCCATGCCATTGGCCTTTGTCGAAGTGACCGGCGTACCAGCTGCCGTTCGGGTAATCGATGCGACCCTCGCCTTGCAGCAAGCCGTTGACCAGATCACCACGATAGCGTCCGCCGTCCGGCAGGCGGGCGTCGGGGGGCAACAGCGATTCGCCATCGCCGCAAGCGGTGAGCATCAGAGTCAGGGCAAGGAGTGCAAGTGAGCGCATAGCGGGATCCGGGCAATTAGGCGACGGAGTATGCCGCAGCTATGTGTCGCATTTATAGAGACACGGCACAGACACAGCGCGAAACAGCATGAGCTGCTTCGCAATCAGGCATGTGTCAGACGAAGCAGAGGGACAGTGGCTCGGCGATATAGGCCGGTTTGTCCGATCCTTCGATTTCAAGCGTAGCGGTGGCCTTGAGCAGCCATTGGCCGGGTTTCTTCTCGGTGACGTCGTTCATGTCGACCTTGAGTCGAACCCTGGAATTAACCTTCACAGGCTGGATGAAACGCACGCTGTCCAGGCCATAGTTGACCACCATCTTCGCGCCTTCGGGCAGGATGAGGATGTCTTCCATCAGTTTGGGGATCAGCGACAACGACAGGAAACCATGGGCGATGGTGCTGCCAAAAGGCGTTTGCGCGGCTTTGACCGGGTCGACATGGATGAACTGATAATCGCCTGTGGCTTCTGCGAACAGGTTGATGCGTTCCTGGTCGATGGTGAGCCATTGGGAACATCCGAGTTCCTTGCCGACATAATCTTTGAGCTCTGCAACTGGAACATAGGGCATTGAGACTCTCCTTGGGTTCATCGGATTTATAGTTTTTCGAGTGGGGGGCTTGACCTCCCTGCGAACCACTTTAGATCAACATGACAAATTGCTCCGGTCAACTGACCATGCTTTTGGCGAATGCCGACTCATAGCGTGCTTATAATGTCGGGCCCCTTCTTGGTGGGGGAGAGCGCGGGAGAGGATGGATGTTGTTACGTGGCCTGACTTGGCTGGTGCTGTTTCAATTGCTCGGCACAGCCCTCAATCATCTGTTTTTGCCGGTGCTGCCGGGGCCGATCATTGGCCTGCTGTTGCTGCTGGTGTATCTGATCAGCCGCGGTCAAGTCGGCGAACCGCTGAACCTTGCGGCCAGCAGCCTGCTGCGTTATTTGCCGTTGCTGCTGGTGCCGCCGGCCGTGGGCGTGATGGTCTACGCCACTGACATTGCCGCGGATTTCTGGGCGATCACCGGTGCGCTAGTGTTGTCGCTGGTGCTGTCGATGGCCTTCGCCGGGGTGCTGATGCAGCGCCTGGTCAAGCGTCACACCCATTCCGAGGACAGCCAATGATGTTCGATTGGCACGGCGCCTGGGCGTCGGTGATTCATCATCCGCTATTCGGCATCGGCATTACGCTGGGCGCGTATCAATTGGTGCTGGCGGCGTTCGAGAAAACCCGCTGGATTTTTCTGCAACCGGTGCTGGTCTCCATGCTGCTGGTCATCGGCGTGCTGGTCAGTTGCGGCCTGAGTTACGTTGAGTACCGCAAGAGCACCGAGATCCTCAGTATCTTGCTCGGGCCAGCCACCGTTGCGCTGGCGGTGCCGCTGTACCTCAACCTGCGGCGGATTCGACAGTTGTTCTGGCCGATATTTACTACGCTGGTGATAGGTGGCGTGGTCGCCACGGGCATGGGTGTGCTGCTGGGTTGGTGGTTCGGCGCCGAACACATGATCCTGATGACCATGGCCCCCAAGTCGGTTACCTCGCCGATTGCCATGCTGGTGGCGGAGCAGATTGGTGGCGTCGCGGCGCTGGCGGCGGTGTTCGTGTTGATTACCGGGGTGATCGGAGCGATCTTCGGGCCGAGTCTTTTGACTCGTCTCGGTGTCCACAGCCCGGAGGCCCGCGGTATGGCACTGGGCATGACCGCCCATGCGGTCGGCACCTCCGTGGCCTTGCAGGAAAGTGAAGAGTGCGGCGCCTTCGCGGCGCTGGCGATGAGTCTGATGGGCGTGGCCACGGCGGTGTTCCTGCCGTTGGCGGTGTCGATGGTGGTGTAAGGAAATGTCTATGAGTCTGCCGCTTTTCCCGCTGAACACAGTGCTGTTTCCGGACTGCATCCTCGACTTGCAGATTTTCGAAGCGCGCTACCTGGACATGATCGGCCGTTGCATGAAACAGGGCAGCGGCTTCGGCGTGGTGTGCATTCTTGAGGGCGAAGAAGTCGGCATCGCTCCTGAAGGCTACGCGCGGGTGGGGTGCGAGGCGCTGATCACCGATTTCCATCAGCAGGACAACGGCCTGTTGGGCATTCGGGTAAAGGGCGGGCGGCGTTTCCACGTGGTGCGCACCGAGGTGCAGCGCGACCAGTTGATCGTCGCCGAAGTCGAGTGGCTCAAAGATGAACCTGAGCAACCGCTACAGGATGAAGATGCCGACCTGGTCGCGCTGCTCAAGGCCTTGGCGGAACACCCGATGGTCGAAGCACTGAGCATGGGCACCGAAGCGACGGGGCAACAGTCGCTGGCCAATCAGTTGGCGTACCTGTTGCCTTTTTCCGAGGTGGACAAGATCGACTTGCTGCAACTCGATGATCCGCAGCAACGGCTGGATGCGATTCAGGCGTTGCTCGATGAGTTGCAGGGTGAGTTATTTGCCTGATTTCAGGTGATTGATTGCGTGGGTAAGTCGAACGCCGCGTTAACTCTGATTTTCCGACAGTGAAGGCCAGACGATATCGTTGGCAAACCACTCCTTGTTGCCACTGAGCAAAAGAACCGGTTTGCCAGCCGCTGCAACTTCAGTGATCAGACGGTCATATTCATCTGTGTTGTTGGCGCCAGAGTGTGTTCGTTCTTCCACTCTTCTGGCGTAGCTGTCATCGGCGGCATCGGCGTGATCCTGCAGATCTTTGACTCGTACCGCTTTTTGGTAGCCGGAATCAAATACCCAGATCCGATCGGCGCTGATGCCTCGTCTCGAGACTGAAAGTAGTGCTTCCAGATCATCCTCGGGGAACCAGTTCGGGCCGTTTGCTGCGCGGTTGAACGCATGGTTTTCTTCGCCCAGTACGATTTCCATGTTTCGGCTGTCGATTGCATAAACGAACTGAATTTGTTGTTTGTGCCTGGTCGTTTCGTAGTTGCGCTCCAGGTCGAGTTGCAGCGAACTGTCCGATTCTGAGCCGCTGCTGGCGTTTTGCGAGGTGGCGGAAACATCGGAAACATCGGAGGCGTCGGAGTCGTCATCGGGTTGCTTGCCCGGGTATTTATTGGTTTGACTGTTGTAAAGCAGATACTCCGGGTCCGGCTCGTCCGCACCATACATTTTTGCGGCCTTCAAACTCACTGTGACGCTCATGGCTTTTTGGGTGGTTGCATAGGGTTTGTGGTTGTAGCGGGGCAGCATCCAGCCATCATTCGCCAGTTCAAACGGTGTGCGCTCATCCCCCCTGAATACAGCGGGGATATCGGTCCGGTACAGGCAGTTGTTTCTGTTTCGCGAGTAGCCAGCTTTTACCAGAAAGCTATCGAGAAACTCGTTGGTCAAACTGAGATGAAGCTCATACAGGCCGGTAGTTGCTGTTCCGTTCCTCAGGTGACGTAAGTTTGGCTCTATCTCGCTGTACAGCAGGTCGTGTCGATGAGGATTGCCAGTCTCGCTGCTCATCTGCTTATGCTGTTCAGCCCATTCGGGAATCTTGAGATTTTCCAACATGTCCTTGTGCAGACGCGTTTGCTGTCCCGGGGATAAATTGTAAGACCTTAGAAGTGTTTCGAGCTCGTTGGCCGTTTTGTCTGGATAGAGCGACTTCAGTGGACCATCGATCAATTGAGTCCGTGGATTCTGACCTTGTTGCGTAATGCTCGGGCGTGAGCTTGCAGGAGTGTCTGTAACGCTCCGTTGCTCACTTGGAGACTGGACTCTTGGATGCTTATCGGGGAGGGTTGTTTCAAGCACTGACTCATTGGCCAGGGAACGTTTCAGACTGACTGTTTCTCTCGCCTGAAGCCGCTGACTCCAGGTGGCTTCCCCATCGTTTTTGTAAAGCGCAGGTCCTTGCGGCTGTTTTTTGTAAAGGTCTGTCGCTCGATAAGCCCCGGCAGCGTCATCGAATTCCACATAGACGGTTCCTTCGTTTTTAACGTCTACAAATTTGCGTGAGACGATTGTCCGAAACCCGTGTTCGTCAGGCAGTGGCATGGTCCGCAGCATGGCGGGGCGCAATAAATAGGGGGCCAGACCCGAGTTTGCCAAGGGTTGTAAAGGTTGTCTGACGAGGATTTCCGTAATGTCCAGTTTCGTAGGCACGGGAACCCCTCTGTCGAGTGATATTGCGACAGTAGCGCCGCTCCCGTGTTCAGGCCTCGCCGGGTGTGGCGTTTGCCCATGATGAAAAACGGAGCTGCCAGGCATTGCAGATGGCGGAAGTAGGGTGTCTGGCCGTAAGCGCGGCGGATTGACGTTGATTGTAGAGATGTCAACTGCGGGAAGCTTTGTAGGAGGTTTTACAGGCATGGTAGAGGTGCTCAAATCCGTTTAAGCAAAGAAATTTTATAGGGCTTATGTAACAAATGACTTACGACATGGGCGCCACGGTGGGCCAAATAATATCGTCGGAAGAGATCGCCTGGTTTTCCGGGAGTTTGATCCCCCAGCCTTTGTCGACAACTTGAGCAACCAACTGATCATAACGATCCCGGTTATAGGCTCCGGTCCAGGTTTCATGTTCTAAAGCGTCAGCGTTGTTACCTGCCTGCTCGTAAACATCATTGACGGGAGCGGCACGTGTCAGATCGGAATTGACCAACCATACCCGGTCGGAACTCAAGCCCCTTTTCGATATTGAGATAACGCCTTCCAGCGCGTCGGGCTGGAAGCTTGCCGAGCCATCACTATTGAGATAGAGGTTTTCTCGTCCCGGCACTACCTCAATACCTCGGGTGTCGATCATGTAGATAAAACCAACATGTTGCCTGTATCTGATGGGTTCATAGTCTCGCGACTTATCAAGGGTAAATGAGCTGTCGGAATCCGAATTCGATGACTCATTACGGTAGTCCTCATCAGAATCATCATCATTCCTGCCTTTTGGATGCTTTCGCAATCCAGGAAACAGATTGGCCTGGGCGTTATATCGCAACTTGTCGTTTTTCGCGTGCCCACCCAGATTGCTTGCATATTCCTTCGCATCCGACAGGAGAAAAGTAGCGCTTTGCGCTCGTTGTGTGACCGTTTGGGGAAGCCCTTCGCGCGCGATCATCCGCCGATCCCTTGCCAGTTCGAACGGCGTTCGATCATCCCCCCTGAACAAGGCGGGAATATCGGTACGGTATAAAAGACCATGTTTGTTGCGCTGATAACCGATCGACGCGGAAAAATGGTCGAGAAACTCACTGGAACAATATAAATCAGGTGGGGAATAATCGCGTTGCGGTCGACGTCTCAGTTGGGGGATAACAAGCGCAACCTGTGCGGCAATGAGGTCGAACCTTTGAGGGTTGTCCGCTTGTGAAGATAAGTGCTTATGAGTTTCCGCCCACGCAGGGAAAGTGCGAGTTTCGTTCATGTCTCGAAGTAAACGTGTAAGTTGGCCGCTGCTTAAGTTGTACGATTCGAGTAACTCAAAGCGTTCGCTTCTTGTCTTGTTCGGGTATAGCCATTTCAAAGGCCCATCGATTAACAGCCCTCCCGCATCGATAGAGTCGACGGTATCGGGTGTGCTCGACTGAGCGGTCAAGCCAGACACTGTTCTCTTGGTACTGGGTTGGGAGGCGAGTGACTCTTTCTCCAGAGAGTCCGAGCGCTTCCTGCTGTGCCCGGGTTGCGCCTCGATAATTGGAGGTTGATGTATGGCAGATTGATCAGGATTGCCTTCGCTGATCGCTTCTTTTTGACGCCAGGTCAGAGCTCCCTCATTTTTGTACAGCGCGGGGCCGGGAGGGAGCTTCTTGTAGAGATCAGTTGCGCGGTAGGTTCCGGTGACGATGTCGAACTCCACATACGCGGTTCCCTCATTTTCGATATCTACAAACTTGCGCCCTTTCATCCATCGGAACCCTTGGCCATCGGGTGGTTGCATACCGCTTAGCAGGGCGTGTCGCAGCAAGTACGTCGCCAGGCTGTCCTTGGTTGCCAGTGCGCTGGGTTGCACCCCTGGAGTATCTGATATGTCTACCCCCGATTCGGGCGCCGATACGTCTTCGACGCTATTTGATACGCCGATATTTATTTCATCTGGCGGGAATGGCTGCCGGCCTTGAAGATGAGAATCGTGTGGGTTGACTATGGCTGAGTGTTGTCTCGTTGGCGTTTCGTTTCCGGTAGGCAATCTGGGGGGGGGCAGAGCGTCAGGTGATAAGTTGACTCCGTCCGGTTTTAATCGATGTGGCGGTTTTGGACGCATGTTGGCGCTCCTTGACGTTTAATAATTGGGGGGCTGAATAAACGTGGAATAAAGGTTTAAGGCGGATCAGGTTAGTCTACGATTTCCAGGTTTTCGATTCTCAAACTGCGCGACCAGTCCGTGTCGATAGTCCAGTTGTCAATTTCTGTGTCGTAATAAATGTTTCCTGGTGTGGCGTCATTTGTTCGAAGGTTTTCGATGCTGATCAGTTCGGCGACAAGGCCGTCGTTTCGTTTGTGTTTAATGATGTCCGATACAATAGCGGCAATGCTTGGGTAGCGATTCGCGTTGAGGGCATGTAGGACGGCAACTTCGAACAAAGGGTCGATGCGATAGTGGCTCCCGGATGAAACAATAACGTTGATCGTTTCCAGTGGTATGTCAGACACTTCGGTATTTGGCAGTTGAATATGGACACTTCCAATTTTCAGGAAGTTGTTTTTAATGTTTATCCCATCCCGGGTGATGTTTTCTGCAAGACGAAGCGTGTAAATGTTCCAGGTCGAGCCGCTGGAGGTTTTGGCCGCGGCACCGGGAGTCGACAGCCGCAGGGATGTATTGTCGGTCGGGTAGAGGTCATAGGATGACGCTTGTCCTTCCAGCGAATAAACGGAGCTGTGTGACACTGAATCGATATCGACACGCTGCGGAACCGCTTTCAAAAGACGTCTGTCGCAGGTGGGTTTGGCGAATACATATTTTCCTGGTTTTTCACGCAATGAGCCGGTGCTGTCGATGACTCTGTACCCGGGATGTTTGTTGTCATCGAGGTAGGCGTTTTCAGGGAAGTCCAGCCAGTAGGATTTACCGTTACGCATTACCAGGGTGAACGAGTGAACGCTCTTCCAGCCCGAGGACATGATGCCGGCGCCCCTATCGGTTTTTTTTCCGGGATCCTCTTCAACACTGCCGTGAATCAGAAGAGAGCTTGCGTTCTTGAACGAAATCTGGAAATGCGTGTTTGAATAATTCAGGTAGCTAAAGCTGTGTCGAGGAGTAGAGGTCACTGTGTAAATAGCGTTGATCTCTGTGATTTCGTCACTGTCAAAGTCTACGTATAAAATGCTGGATGTATGGCTGTCAGGCGTGTCGACGAAGAAGACGGTTCTGTAAGTCTCACGGGCCACAAAGTAGGATGAGTGCTTGGTGCTGGGGACTCGTTGAACGCGGCTGTTGACAATGATGGGCGGTGTTTTTGGCGTTCCCATGACTACCACAATGACCTTGACCCTCTGTTCCGTCAGACCGTTTATAACGGCAGGCAGATCGGCCTTTAGTTGGTAACCATCCTCGGTGATAAATAAAAGCCTGGGGTTGCGTAACGAGCGTTTGTCCGTCAGCGTTTCATACACGTCATTAATGACCAGTTGCCGTTCCGGTTGGAAAGACTCCGTGTTTTGCAGGGATGAAATGACCAAAGCGTTTTCGCGGATGTGCCAGTCCTGAACACGCTCTAGCGTGACGCCAAGGTGAATGACGCTGAGATCTTGGCCATCTTCTGCAATGGACACTGAATGCGTCATGCCGTTGAGGTAGTAGGTGTCCGCACCGCGACCACCATTGACTCTGCAGTCGTTGCCTCGAATAACGATCTGATCATCGCCCGCGCCGGCATTGATGCGGTCGTGGCCGTTTGCAATGATGTAATCAGCCTCGTCGGAACCTGTAACCAGGTTATATGCACCGGCCAGGGTTTCGACTTTTTCGATGGAGTGGATGTTTGAGTGCAGGGCTGGAGCGGTAGCGGTATCCGGTGATCGTAACCCGAGCTTTCCGCTCTTCAGATCAACGTCGTACCCGACATAAAAAGTGTCATCCGGCCCATGGCGTACCGGAACATGCTTGCCCTGAAGCGATAACGTGTCTGTGCCGGCTCCGCCTCGTAATGTATTGACCTGTCCGGTTGGCGGCGCTTTCTTGAGGCTTTGAGCGGCGGACTGGAAAAGGAACGAATCGTGCTTTTCGCCTCCCTTCAGCGTTTTAATGCCGGAGGAATAGCTGAAGTAGTTCGGTTTGCTTCGAACTCCAATGATGCTGTCGTTACCGCCGCCTAGCTGCCAGAGGACGCCTTTCGAAGGACCCGTTTCACCGACAAGGGCATTGGGAATGCCTGTCGGAAGGCCTTCTGTGGCGTCGTAGACGTCATTGGTCTCTTTGACCACGGGTACGTTGACCGTTACAAAGGAGGGTTCACCGCTGGCTTCATCCCATTCGAACTTATGGTGCCGGGTGGGTTGTAATTGCACTTCATATCGCCCGTTCACCACCGCTTCGACACTGTCCTTCAGTTCATTTTTGAGCCAGTCGGTGCTGGTGCTATCGAGCGCCTTGGCATAATCGCTGTAGGTTTTGGCGACGGCAAAACGGTCCAGGACCTCTTTGTCCTGATTCTGACCGGTAAAGGCAAACCAACCTGCCCGCCAGCGTTCATGCATGCTCAACTCGATGTAATCGTCGATGTCGTCAACCGTCCGTGCAGCACCATAAATTCTGGCGCCGACAATCAATATCGCGGCGGCGGCGATTCCCACGGGGCCGGCGGCTTTGAATCCGAGTAGCGCGGCGCACCCCAGTATGGTGGAAAGACCTGCGCTGGTCAGGCTGAGCGCGGCATTGAAGTAATGGTCCTGCGCTTCTTTTCCCTTGGCATCGGCGGCATCGTTGAACGATTTGATCGCAGTGTAGAGATCGAAGGGAAGCGTCAGGACGCTGGCCATCAGGCCGGCCCCTCTACTCAGTACTTGTCCAATGGTTGTTCTGCCGAAATGTTCAAATGTTTTTGCTCCGCTGCGAATCATGGCCTCGCCGGTCTTCGCCAGGCCGCGTTCGATAATCAGCGAGCCGATTTCTGCTGCGCCTCCCCCGACATTGATCGCAGCTTCGTCCCAATGGCCTTTTTTGATCGCTTCAGCTGTGCCGATAATCGCGCTATAGAGGCCGTATGCCTGAAGACCGACGCCCATGGAACTCATGCCATAACTCTTGGTCCTGTCAATCCAGGCAGGCAAATGATCGGGCAAGGGGTTTTTGTTGATGTCCAGGCGTTGAGTTGATTTCAACAAGCTACCGATTTTCTGAACGGGCACTGTCGAGGCGTCTGACTCTTTTAACAAGGGAGGAGCGGTGGTTGAGCGTTGTGTGGCGATTTCAAAAAGCAGAGTGGCGGGGATGTGGCTCTGGTGTACTTCCACTGCTTTGATACGTTGTTCGACTTTGGCAGGATCAAACTCCAGTGAATCGATGAATACCTGATCAGGTATTGCAAAGTAAGTGTTGGTGCTGGTAACGAGTTCACCGTTAATCATGGCGCCCATCGCATGAAGTTCTATGCGACTGACCGAAAACTCTCCGATGTGCAGAAAGCCAAATAGTGCGTCAAGATCTTGAAGGTTGGGTTGTCTGGGTTTTAGTTCAAGCGAGTTGGTTTCTGAAGTTTGCGTAATATGACGGGATTCAACCAGTGGTGTGGCGGAGGAGGGTGATAAAATATCTGTGATATTTATAGCGTCATTTCTATTTGTTAGCGTGACGGATAGGGGCATGAATTTTATCTTTTATGGGTTGTTTTTAACTGATGAGTGCTCCGTGAGTGGTGGTGAATATTGCATGGCGTTTTGTCTGTTTCGATGATATTTGTTTTTCTGGATGTTTGTTGTTTTTGATAATTGTGGGGACTCTGTTTAAGAAAAAACTAATAACTAGATCGATGATCTAGTTATTAGCAGTGAGTGCGGCAAGGTATCGGGAGGGGGCAGGTCTGGTCATGTCCAATGAAACCCGAGCATTGCGCCCGGTTTTTTCGTAGCCGTAGTCAGTAGGCATATCGCAGCATTGCATGTGGCAAATGCCGCAACGCAAAGAACCCAAACAGCACTATCAGCGCCGGCAATATCAGCCACCAGACCTTGGGTGGCATCGCGTTGAGCGGCGTCTGACGCTGGCTCAGCCACAGGCTCGCCGCGCACACGCACGCCGCCAGCATCGCGCCGGCCAGCACATCCGTTGGCCAATGCGCGCCCAGATACACCCGAGACAGAGCAATCGCCAGCGCCGGCAAGCAGCCGAGCAGCAACCACGTCAGACGCATCCGCGGCGGTTGGTCGCGACCGGCCAGTACGGCCAGTGTCAGGAACAAGGCGAATGACCCCGAGGCGTGACCGCTGGGCATGCTGTAGCTGGTGAGTGGGTCGCTAAGCACTTCCGGGCGCACACGGGCAAAAAACTGCTTGGTAAACGTGTTGCCGAGGGCGGTAAAGAGCAGGGTGCCACCGGCGAAGATGGCCTGACGCCATTGTCGGGTAAGCAGCAGCAAGCCGGTCAGCAGGGCGCTGAACACCAGCATGTTGCGGAACTCGCCAATCAACGTAAATGTGACGGCCACTTCATCGAGCATCTGGCTACGGTGCTCCTGCACCAGGGTCATCACACCTTGATCGAGGGCGGTCAGGTGCGGGTAGCCGATAAACAGCCCCACCAGAATCAGAAAGCTCATGCCGGTAATCAGCGCCGTCGCTTTGCGATGGCGGCCCATGCTGCTGGTAATACTCAAGCCCACCATGACGGCGATGCTGCCTGCGACGACCCCCGCCTCAAGCCAGAAACCTTCCGGCAACGGCAAGCGAATCGCCGCGCCTGTGGCCCAGCCGGGTATCAGATAGGCAACGCTCCAGCCCGCGGCGGCCAACAGGCTGACGGCGGCGAAGCGGGGGAAGGGCATGTCGAACATTCCTGCGACCATCGGCAGCATTGGTCGCAACGGGCCGATAAAGCGTCCGACTAACAGGCTGGCAATGCCATAACGCTGAAAATACGCTTCGGCCCCGGCGATCCATTCCGGATGATGGCGCAACCCCGGCAGGCGCCGGATGTTCTGGTGGAAATGTCGCCCCAGGAAATACGAAACGATGTCGCCCAGCACGCCGCCGAGGAAACCCAGCAGCAATGTTTCACCCAGCGACAGTGCGCCACTGCCGGCCAGTACTGCCACGGCAAACAACAACACCGTACCGGGTACGATCAGCCCGGCAATCGCCAGGCACTCCACACACGCCACTACGAACACTGCCATGGCCAGCCACTGCGGATTGACCGTCAGCCAACCGGTCACGCTATCGAGCCATGGGCCCATAAAAACAACTCCATCGAATGTTCACTTGGCCCCAAAGGGGTGAATCTCCCAAATGCTGAAAGACCGCTCCCACTGGGATTCCCGTTTGCCTGGGCACGTTTCAAGTCAGCAAAAAATAATCGCGCCCTTCGACCTGACCCCGACGCAACGGGTTGCGTGTGCAGTACGGCGCGTAAGCCGCATCGACGAAGCGGTACATTAAATGTTCGTCGCGCCCCTGGGGGATGCCCAGACGTGTGGTCTGGATGATGTGGCCGGGCGCAGGCCCGATGTCTTCCACCAGCAGCACTTCATGGTCAAAACGCTTGGCGTCCCAGACCGGCACCTTCAGCCCCAGCGCCTTGCACAGCAACGTCTGTCCGGCGCACAGCTTTTGTGAGGGGCGAGGGCGGCCCTGGGCGTCGGGATTGTTCAGCAGCATCTGCGCCAGGCTGGCTGGCCCGCTCAGTTCATCGACCCATGGATAGGCGGATTTGATCAGCACCGCATTGCCCGGACCTTGGGCACTGAAGTTCAGGGAATCGCCGCCGCGGGCGTAATACATATAAATGTGGCCGCCATCCAGAAACAAAGCCTTACGCTTTTCTGTGTAACCCAAGGAGGCGTGGCTGCCTTTTTCTTCGCAGTAATAGGCTTCGGTCTCGATAATCCGGGCGCTGAGCCACAGGTCGTCGACCCGGTGGCGGATGATTTTGCCCAGCAGATCCCGGGCCAGTGTTTGGGCATCACGGTCGAAAAATGCATCCGGCAGCGCCTTGGGCGTGCGTGTGTCGGCGGTGCGAACGGTCAGATTAGTCATGATGAACAGCGTTTATCAGGGCTGATTGAGTCGTGATGATAACAATATGCGGCTTAATCACGGCTGAACGTCGGCAAATTGCTCTCCATTTCGACCATCCGCCCGTCACCGCTGTTAGTCCCGAGACGCGACAGCTATAATCTGCCGCTTTCCTCTTTACCAAGACCACAGCAGACCATGACTGAGTCCGTTCTTGACTACATGACCCGTTTGGGTCGCGCCGCCCGCGAAGCTTCCCGCGTGATCGGCCGTGCCAGCACCGCGCAGAAAAACCGCGCCTTGCAGGCGGCCGCCAATGCGCTGGACGCCTGCCGCGCCGAGCTGTCCGCAGCCAATGAACTGGATTTGGCCGCCGGCCGTGCCAATGGTCTTGAGCCGGCCCTGCTGGAACGCCTGGCGCTGACTCCGGCGCGCATCGACGGCATGATCGTCGGTTTGCGTCAGGTCGCGGCCTTGCCGGACCCGGTCGGCGCGATCCGCGACATGAGTTACCGGCCGTCGGGCATTCAGGTCGGCAAGATGCGCGTGCCGTTGGGCGTGATCGGGATCATCTACGAGTCCCGGCCTAACGTGACCATCGATGCTGCCAGCCTGTGCCTGAAGTCCGGCAACGCGACCATCCTGCGTGGCGGCTCCGAAGCGATTCACTCCAACCGCGCCATTGCCGCCTGCATCCAGCGCGGCCTGGCCGAGGCCGATCTGCCGGCCGCGGTGGTGCAAGTCGTCGAAACCACCGACCGTGCCGCCGTCGGCGCGCTGATCACCATGCCCGAATACGTCGACGTCATCGTACCCCGTGGCGGCCGTGGCCTGATCGAACGGGTCAGCCGCGATGCCCGCGTGCCCGTCATCAAGCACCTGGACGGCATCTGTCACGTCTACGTCAGTGCCCACGCCGATCTGCCGAAAGCCCAGCGCATCGCATTCAACGCCAAGACTTACCGTTACGGCATCTGCGGCGCGATGGAAACCCTGTTGGTCGATCACGCCGTCGCCAAAGAGTTTCTGCCGGCGATGGCTGCCCAGTTCCGCGAAAAAGGCGTCGAACTGCGCGGTTGTGAGCGCACCCGGGCGATCATCGAGGCCGTCGCGGCCACCGAGGAAGACTGGACCACCGAATACCTGGCGCCAATCCTCTCGATTCGCGTGGTCGACGGGCTGGATCAGGCCATCGAGCACATCAACCAGTACGGCTCCCATCACACCGACTCGATCGTCAGCGAAAACCTGGCCGACACCCGGCGTTTCGTGGCTGAAGTCGATTCGTCCTCGGTGATGATCAACACCCCGACCTGCTTCGCCGATGGCTTCGAATACGGATTGGGTGCCGAGATTGGCATTTCTACTGATAAGCTGCACGCCCGCGGCCCGGTGGGCCTCGAAGGTCTGACCTGCGAGAAGTACATCGTGGTCGGTGACGGTCAGCTGCGCGGCCAGGAGTCGCTCTGACTTGGGCGACCTCGACCCGTCAGCCCCAGTGACCGCCAGCGAGCCCCGGCCTCGACGCATTGGCGTACTGGGCGGGACCTTCGACCCGGTGCACATCGGCCATTTGCGCGGTGCGCTGGAAGTCGCCGAATCGCTGGCTCTCGATGAGTTGCGTCTGACACCCAGTGCCAGGCCGCCCCATCGGGACAAGCCGCAGGTATCGGCGAAGGACCGTCTGGCGATGGTCAAGTGCGCGGTGGCCGGTGTGGCACCGTTGGTGGTGGATGCCCGCGAATTGCAGCGGGACAAGCCGTCCTACACCATCGACACCCTGGAACTGATGCGCGCCGAACTTGCCGCTTCAGACCAGGTTTTTCTACTTTTGGGCTGGGACGCATTTTGCGGCCTGCCCACTTGGCACCGCTGGGAAGAGTTGCTCCAGCATTGCCACATCCTGGTGCTGCAACGCCCGGATGCCGACAGCGAACCGCCGGATGCCTTGCGCAACCTGCTGGCAGCACGTTCGGTGAGCGACCCGCTGGCCCTCAAAGGGCCGAGCGGACAGATTGCATTCGTCTGGCAGACACCGCTCGCGGTATCCGCCACCCAGATCCGTCAACTGCTGGCCAGCGGTAAGTCGGTACGTTTCCTGGTGCCCGACGCGGTCCTGGCCTACATCGATGCGCACGGACTTTACCGTGCGTCGAACTGAAAAAGGGCGCGCTTCAAGGCACGTGAATGCGTGTATCGAAGCGCCCGAACATACGAGCAAAACGAGTTTTATATGACTGACAAAGACGTAAACAAAGTAAAGCGCAAGGGCACATTCAAGAGCGCACCGCTGCCAGTAGAAGCACCAACTGGTGCGCCACTGGCCGGCGAAGAGCTGGTCAAGGTTGCCGTAGCAGCCCTGGAAGACGTCAAGGCCCAGGACATCCAGGTGATCGACGTTCGTGAAAAGCAGAGCATCACTGACTACATGATCATCGCCACCGGTACGTCCAACCGCCAGATCGGCGCGATGCTGGACAAGGTCCGCGAAGCCGTCAAAGCCCAAGGCGTCAAGCCGCTGGGTGAAGAAGGCAAGGGCGACAGCGACTGGGTGCTGCTGGATATGGACGACGTCATCGTGCACATGATGACCGCCTCGGCGCGCCAGTTCTATGACCTGGAACGCCTGTGGGCCGGCGCCGAGCAAAGCCGTTCTGCCAGCGCTGCACACCACAGCCCTGAGAACACCCATGAGCATTTCACCAAGCTCAACAAAGACCAGCAATAAGGGAACGCTGTGCGACTGCGACTGATCGCCGTCGGTTCACGCATGCCCAAGTGGGTGGAAGAAGGCTGGCATGAATATGCCAAGCGTCTTCCTTCCGAGCTGGCGCTGGAACTGGTGGAAATTCCGCTCAACACCCGCGGCAAGAACGCTGACGTGGCGCGCTTTATCCGTCAGGAAGGCGAAGCCATGCTGGCCAAGGTCGGGCCGAACGAGCGCGTTGTCACCCTCGAAGTCCACGGCAAGCCCTGGAGCACCGAGCAACTGGCGGTCGAACTCGATCGCTGGCGGCTGGACTCGCGCACGGTGAATTTCATGGTCGGCGGCCCCGAGGGGCTGGCGCCGGAAGTCTGTGCCCGGGCGGATCAACGTTGGTCGTTGTCGCCGTTGACGTTGCCGCACCCGCTGGTGCGGATTCTGATCGGCGAACAGCTGTATCGTGCCTGGACAGTGCTGTCCGGCCACCCTTACCACAAGTAGTTCTGCCCTCATGTCCCAGCCGATCCGCATCAAGGACCACGAAAAAGACGCCCGTCTGGTGCGTGGCCGCGTCGTGTTCGGGGCTATTGCGGTAGTGACGCTGATAGGCGTGCTGATCGCGCGGCTGTATTTCCTGCAGGTGATCCAGTACGAGTACCACTCGACCCTGTCGGAAAACAACCGCGTCCATGTGCAGCCGATTCCGCCGACTCGCGGACTGATCTACGACCGCAATGGCGTGGTGGTGGCCGATAACCGGCCCAGCTTCAGCCTGAGCATGACTCGCGAACGCTCCGGCGACTGGCAGCAAGTGCTCGATGTGATCGTCGAAGTGCTTGAGCTGACGCCCGAGGACCGGGTGATCTTCGAGAAGCGTATGCGTCAGGGGCGTCGGCCGTTCGAGCCGGTGCCGATCCTGTTCGAGCTGACCGAAGAGCAGATCGCCCGCATCGCGGTGAACCAGTTCCGTCTGCCGGGTGTGGAAGTGGTCGCACAGCTGGTTCGTCACTATCCGCAGGGCGCGCACTTTGCGCACTCAGTGGGATATATGGGGCGGATCAACGAGAAAGAGCTCAAGTCTCTGGACCCGGTGAGTTACAGCGGCACCCATCAAATTGGCAAAACCGGCATCGAGCGCTTCTACGAGCCCGAGTTGCACGGTCAGGTTGGTTACGAAGAAGTCGAGACTAACGCCCGTGGCCGCGTGCTGCGGGTACTCAAGCGTACCGAACCGATTTCCGGCAAGGACATCGTCCTGAGCCTGGACATCAAATTGCAGGAAGCCGCCGAAGCCGCACTTGGCGGTCGCCGTGGCGCGGTCGTGGCGCTGGATCCGGCGACCGGCGAAGTGCTGGCGATGGTCAGCCAGCCGAGTTTCGACCCGAACCTGTTCGTCACCGGCATCAGTTTCAAAGCTTACTCCGAGCTGCGTGACTCCATCGACCGGCCACTGTTCAACCGCGTGCTGCGCGGTCTGTACCCGCCGGGCTCGACCATCAAGCCGGCGGTGGCGATTGCCGGCCTGGATGCGGGCGTGGTCACGGCGTCGACCCGGGTGTTCGACCCGGGCTACTACATGCTGCCCAACTACGATCACAAGTACCGCAACTGGAACCGTACCGGTGACGGCTTTGTCGATCTAGACACGGCGATCATGCGTTCCAACGACACCTACTTCTATGACCTGGCGCACAAGCTGGGGATTGATCGGTTGTCGTCCTACCTGAGCAAATTCGGCATTGGCCAGAAGGTCTCCCTGGACATGTTCGAAGAGTCGCCGGGGCTGATGCCGACACGGGAATGGAAGCGCGTGACCCGTCGTCAGGCCTGGTTCCCGGGCGAGACGCTGATTCTGGGGATCGGGCAGGGCTATATGCAGTCCACTCCGTTGCAACTGGCGCAGGCCACGGCACTGGTGGCCAACAAGGGTGTCTGGAATCGTCCGCACCTGGCCAAGACCATCGAGGGCGAGAAGCCGAAGGATGAAAATCCGATGCCGGACATTATCCTGCGCGACCCTTCGGACTGGACCAAGGTCAATCACGGCATGCAACAGGTGATGCACGGTGCCCGGGGTACGGCGCGCAAGGCATCGATCGGCGCGCAATACCGGATCGCCGGCAAAAGTGGTACGGCCCAGGTGGTCGCGATCAAACAGGGCGAGAAGTACGACCGCTCCAAGGTGCAGGAGCGCCACCGCGACCACGCCTTGTTCGTCGGCTTCGCGCCGGCCGACAACCCGAAAATCGTGGTGTCGGTGATGGTCGAGAACGGCGAGTCCGGCTCCGGCGTCGCCGCGCCGGTGGTGCGTCAAGTGATGGACGCCTGGCTCCTCGACCAGGACGGCCGACTGAAAGCCGAATACGCCAGCCCTATCAGTGCGGAGGCTACGGCCCGTGAAGAATAATTTCGATCGCATGCTCTCCAGCGAGGATGTGATGCGTCGCCGTGCGACGCTGTTGCAACGCCTGCACATCGACGGCCCGCTGCTGATCCTGCTGCTGACCCTCGCCGCCGGCAGCCTGTTCGTGCTGTATTCGGCCAGCGGCAAGAGCTGGGATCTGTTGGCCAAGCAAGCCACTTCCTTCGGCATCGGCCTGGTATCGATGATCGTCATCGCCCAGTTCGAACCGCGCTTCATGGCCCGCTGGGTGCCGCTCGGCTATGTGGTCGGCGTGATCTTGCTGGTGGTGGTGGACGTCATGGGCCATAACGCCATGGGGGCCACCCGCTGGATCAATATCCCTGGTGTGATCCGCTTCCAGCCCTCGGAATTCATGAAGATCCTGATGCCGGCGACCATCGCCTGGTACCTGGCCAAGCGTTCCTTGCCACCCCAGCTCAAGCACGTGGGGATCAGTCTGGTGCTGATCGGTGTCCCGTTCATTCTGATCGTGCGTCAGCCCGACCTTGGCACTTCGTTGCTGATTCTCGCCGGGGGCGCGTTCGTGCTGTTCATGGGCGGCCTGCGCTGGCGCTGGATCCTCAGCGTGATTGCGGCCGCCGTGCCGGTGGCCGTGGCGATGTGGTTCTTCATCATGCACGACTATCAAAAGCAGCGAATCCTGACCTTCCTCGACCCCGAAAGCGATCCGCTGGGCACGGGCTGGAACATCATTCAGTCGAAAGCGGCCATCGGTTCCGGTGGCGTGTTCGGCAAGGGCTGGTTGCTCGGTACCCAGTCGCACCTGGACTTCCTGCCAGAAAGCCACACCGACTTCATTATTGCGGTGCTGGGTGAAGAGTTCGGCCTGGTCGGTATCTGCGCGCTGTTGCTGATTTACCTGCTGTTGATCGGTCGAGGGCTGGTGATTACCGCCCAGGCCCAGACATTGTTCGGCAAGTTGCTTGCGGGCAGCCTGACCATGACGTTTTTTGTTTACGTTTTCGTCAACATCGGTATGGTCAGTGGCCTGTTGCCGGTGGTAGGGGTGCCGTTGCCGTTCATTAGCTACGGAGGAACTTCGCTGGTGACGCTACTGTCAGCGTTTGGGGTTTTGATGTCGATCCATACCCATCGCAAGTGGATCGCGCAGGTTTGAATAAGGTGAAGATTTCAATGCAAGTAATGCGTGGCTGGGCGACTCGATACGCACCGTGGGTCGGCCTGGTGAGCATCCTTGGTTCCGTGCAGGAAGCATTGGCCGGCGATTACGAAGGCTCACCCCAGGTGGCCGAGTTCGTTGGTGAAATGACCCGTGACTACGGCTTTGCCGGTGAACAGCTGATGGGCGTGTTCCGCGAAGCCGAGCGCAAACAGTCGATTCTGGACGCGATCTCCAAACCCGCCGAACGCGTCAAGCAGTGGAAAGAATATCGCCCGATGTTCATCACCGACGCGCGCATCGCCCGTGGCGTGGACTTCTGGCGTCAGCACGAGGCGGTGCTGGCCCGTGCGGAGCAGGAATACGGTGTGCCGGCGCAGGTGATCGTCTCGATTATCGGCGTCGAGACCTTTTTTGGTCGCAATACCGGTAATTATCGGGTGATCGACGCCTTGTCGACCCTGGGTTTCGACTATCCTCCCCGTGCTGATTTCTTCCGCAAGGAGTTGCGTGAATTCCTGCTGCTGGCCCGTGAAGAGCAGGTCGACCCGTTGACCCTCAAAGGCTCCTACGCCGGGGCCATGGGCTTGCCGCAATTCATGCCGAGCAGTTTTCGCGCCTATGCGGTGGATTTCGACGGTGACGGCCACATTAATATCTGGACCAACCCCGATGATGCCATCGGCAGCGTCGCCAGTTATTTCAAGCAACACGGCTGGGTCGCCGGCGAACCTGTGGTCAGCCGTGCCGATGTGCGCGGCGATCAGGTGGACGACGGGTTGACCGACGGCATCGAACCTACGAAAACCGTCGGGGAGTTGCGGGCGCTGGGCTGGTCGAGTCATGATGCGCTGCGCGATGATATGCCGGTCACGGCTTTCCGCCTGGAAGGTGACAATGGCCCTGAATACTGGATGGGCCTGACGAATTTTTACGCGATCACGCGTTATAACCGCAGCGTGATGTACGCCATGGCCGTACATCAACTGTCTGAACAGCTGGTCCAAGCACGGGGCGTCAAGTAATGCGGGCATTGCCTATGAATAAACCCCTGAAGCTCATGGCATTCGCCGCGTTGGCGGTGCTGGTCGCCAGTTGTTCGACCAGCCGCTCACCGACTCAGAAGTCTTCCACCGCCGTTCGTTCGGCCCCCGGCCTGGATATCAACCGGGCGCACAAGGATGGCGCACCCTGGTGGGACGTCGACGTATCGCGCATCCCGGATGCCACGCCGACCCTGCACAGCGGTCCTTATAAAGCCAACCCGTACACCGTGCTGGGCAAGACCTATTTCCCGCTGCAGGAATCCAAGACCTACGTCGCGTCGGGCACGGCGTCCTGGTATGGCACCAAGTTCCACGGCCAGAACACCGCCAACGGCGAGGTGTATGACCTGTATGGCATGAGCGCCGCCCACAAGACCTTGCCACTGCCAAGTTACGTTCGGGTGACCAACCTGGACAACAACAAGACGGTGATTCTGCGGGTCAATGACCGTGGGCCGTTCTATTCGGACCGGATCATCGACTTGTCCTACGCGGCTGCCAAGAAGCTTGGCTACGCTGAAATCGGCACGGCGCGGGTCAAGGTCGAAGGCATCGACCCGCAGGAATGGTGGGCGCAGAAAGGTCGTCCGGCGCCGTTGATGCTCAACGAGCCGCAAGTGGCGCAAAATGCCGCGCCGACCGTGACTGCTTCCACTGGCACCGTCGAGCAATGGACGCCACCGCCGCAGCAACACGCCGCAGCCGTTGTGCCTGTGCAGATCGATGCAAAAAAAAACGCTTCTGTACCAGCCTCTGGCCAGTATCTGCAGGTGGGCGCGTTCGCCAACCCGGACGCTGCAGAGCTCCTGAGATCGAAGCTCAGCGGGATGGTGAGCGCTCCGGTGTTCATCAGCTCGATCGTGCGTAACCAGCAGACACTGCATCGGGTGCGCATGGGGCCGATCGGCTCTGCGGGTGAAATCCAGCAGGTGCAGAACAGCGTGCGGCTGGCCAATCTCGGTTCACCGAGCCTGGTCAGCGCCGAGTAACACGTAGTACTTGATTGACGGTTCGCTTGCGGTTTGGGGGGCGAACCGGGTTGTTGGCTCGTTGAAGAACAAAAGCCCGGCAAGGGTTACAGAGTGAGCAACTGAACACGTGACAGCTTTTTGAAAAGTTGTCTGATTAGTTTTGCCCTAGGGCAGTTTCCATTAGCGATTTCGAGAGACGGATGAACATCACCACCTTTGCCAAACGCCTGTGCCTGCTAGTCCCGCTGCTTCTCTCACCCGCGGCTTTCGCGGTCGAGATGATGCCGTCGCCACCGCAATTGGCCGCCAAAGCCTACGTACTCATGGACGCCAGCAGCGGCAACGTGCTGGTAGAGAACAACGGTGACCAGCGTCTGCCGCCGGCCAGCCTGACCAAGCTGATGACCGCGTACATCGCGACCCTGGAAATCCGTCGTGGCCAGATCGGCGAAAACGATCCGGTGACCGTCAGCGAGAACGCCTGGCGTACCGGTGGTTCGCGGATGTTCATCAAGGTCGGCTCGCAAGTTACCGTCAGCGACCTGCTGCACGGCATCATCATTCAGTCGGGCAACGACGCCAGTGTTGCGCTCTCCGAGCACATCGCCGGCAGCGAAGACGCATTCGCCGACCTGATGAACAAAACCGTTGCTGATCTGGGCATGACCAATACCCACTTCATGAACCCGACCGGTCTGCCGAACCCGGAGCACTACTCGTCGGCTCACGACATGGCCGTACTGGCTCGCGCGATCATCCACGAAGACCCGGCTCACTACGCGATCTACTCGCAGAAAGAGTTCTTCTGGAACGGCATCAAGCAGCCTAACCGCAACCTGCTGCTGTGGCGCGACAAGACTGTCGACGGTCTGAAAACCGGTCACACCGACGAAGCCGGCTACTGCATGGTGTCTTCGGCCGTACGTGATGGCATGCGCCTGATCGCCGTGGTGTTCGGCACCAACAGCGAAGTGGCTCGTGCTGCCGAAACCCAGAAGCTGCTGACTTACGGTTTCCGCTTCTTCGAAACCCAGACCTTCTATCAGAAAGGCGCCGAGCTGGCTCAGGCACCTGTCTGGAAAGGCACCACCAATCAAGTCAAGGCCGGCCTGGCTGAAGACCTGACCATGACCTTGCCAAAAGGCCAGCTGAAGAAGCTTGCTGCCAGCATGACCATGAACCCGCAACTGGTTGCACCCATCGCCAAGGGCGACGTGATCGGTAAAGTCGAAGTGAAACTGGACGACAAAGTGGTGCACAGCGCCGACCTGATCGCTCTGGACGCAGTCGACGAGGGTGGTATCTTCCGCCGCATGTGGGATAGCATCCGTCTATTCTTCTACGGCTTGTTCAACTGATAGTGTGCACCTGCATGGCCCCGCGCTGATCCGGCGTGGGGCCTTGCTGTCGCCACGGCTTACGCTTACGAGGCCGTTACGCCATGACCGATACCGAAGTAAAGGCGCCTAAGATCGAATTCCCCAACGTTGATTACCCGGTTAAGGTGATCAGCGATACGGGTGTGGGCAACAAAGACAAGATCATCGAGATCGTCAAGAAACACGCGACGATCAACCATGACCGCGTTGATGAGCGCCAAAGCACCAACGGCAAGTACACCACGATTCAGTTGCACATCGTCGCCACCGACCAGGACCAGCTGTACAACATCAACAGCGAGCTGCGGGCTACCGGCTTCGTGCACATGGTGCTGTGATGCCTGGCACGCTGGGCTTTCGCGAACTCGGCCAGATGGCTTACGAGCCGGTCTGGCATGCCATGCAACGCTTCACCAACGAACGCGGCAGCGATGCCGCCGACGAGATCTGGCTGGTCGAGCACTCTCCGGTGTTCACCCAGGGCCAGGCCGGCAAGGCTGAGCACCTGTTGCTGCCAGGCGATATTCCGGTGGTGCAGGTCGATCGCGGTGGTCAGGTGACCTACCACGGTCCGGGCCAATTGGTGGCCTACCTGTTGCTGGATGTGCGCAAGCTGGGGTTCGGCGTGCGTGACCTGGTCAGCCGCATGGAGCAGTGCCTGATCGAGTTGCTGGCCAGTTATGGCGTGACCGCATCCGCCAAGCCGGATGCACCGGGTGTCTATGTCGATGGCGCGAAAATCGCGTCCTTGGGGCTGCGGATCCGCCACGGTTGTTCCTTTCATGGCCTGGCCCTGAACGTGGATATGAACCTGGAACCGTTTCGACGGATTAATCCCTGCGGCTATGCCGGGCTGGCGATGACCCAGCTGCGCGATCACGCAGGACCGATTGAATTTGCCGAGGTAAGTGCCCGGCTGCGCGCGCAGCTCGTCAAACACCTCGACTATGCTGAGCAGACGACCCTAACGGGCGGAATCGATTGATATGACTACTGATGCAGTGCAAACCATGATCCCGACGCTCGATGTCACCGAGCGTCCGGCCCCGCGTGCCAAGGTTGAAGCCGGCGTCAAGCTGCGCGGCGCCGAGAAGGTTGCACGCATCCCGGTGAAGATCATCCCGACCACCGAACTGCCGAAGAAACCTGACTGGATTCGCGTGCGTATCCCGGTTTCCCCGGAAGTCGACCGCATCAAGGCCCTGCTGCGCAAACACAAGCTGCACAGCGTTTGCGAAGAAGCATCCTGCCCGAACCTGGGCGAGTGCTTCTCCGGCGGCACCGCGACCTTCATGATCATGGGCGACATCTGCACCCGTCGTTGCCCGTTCTGCGACGTTGGCCATGGTCGTCCGAAGCCACTGGACGTGAACGAACCGGAAAGCCTGGCTATCGCCATCGCCGACCTGAAACTGAAATACGTGGTCATCACCTCGGTAGACCGTGACGACCTGCGTGACGGTGGTGCCCAGCACTTTGCCGACTGCATCCGCGAAATCCGCAAACTGTCGCCGAACGTACAGCTCGAAACCCTGGTCCCGGACTACCGTGGCCGTATGGACATCGCGCTGGAAATCACCGCTGCCGAGCCGCCGGATGTGTTCAACCACAACCTGGAAACCGTGCCGCGCCTGTACAAGGCTGCGCGTCCGGGGTCGGATTACCAGTGGTCGCTGACCCTGCTGCAACGCTTCAAGCAGATGATGCCGCACATTCCGACCAAGTCCGGCCTGATGCTGGGTCTGGGCGAAACCGACGAAGAAGTCATCGAAGTCATGAAACGCATGCGCGAACACGACATCGACATGTTGACCCTGGGCCAGTACCTGCAACCGTCCCGCAGCCACTTGCCGGTCCAGCGCTTCGTGCACCCGGACACCTTCGCCTGGTTTGCCGAGGAAGGTTACAAGATGGGCTTCAAGAACGTCGCTTCCGGCCCGCTGGTACGCTCCTCG
This sequence comes from Pseudomonas sp. 008, assembly GCF_016861935.1. Classification (NCBI taxonomy): domain Bacteria; kingdom Pseudomonadati; phylum Pseudomonadota; class Gammaproteobacteria; order Pseudomonadales; family Pseudomonadaceae; genus Pseudomonas; species Pseudomonas sp. 008. The sequence goes on from NZ_BOMA01000009.1 coordinate 135,767, forward strand.
TACCACGCCGACGAGCAGGCGAAGCTGGTCAAGGCCGAATTGATGTCGTCCTGATTCCGCGCTGAAAAAAGAACACGCCCGCAAGGTTAGTCCTTGCGGGCGTTTTCATTGGCGGTGCCCACATCCTCTTCAGGCTTTTCCTGCAAGCCGTGGTGCGACTGACCCTCTTTTGTTTATTCCCGTTCCTGACTACTGTGTGCTGAAGCATTCACACAGGGAGAATCATGGATGACTGCTCGACCGACCCACACCCTTTGTCCTCACGTCCCTGTTCCGGCCTTGCCGCCTGCAGGGCTGATCGGCGTCATTGCGCCTGCCGGCCCCGCTGCCCTGGACACCGATAAAGCGATTGCCTGGATGCGCGCTCGCGGCTATTCGCTGCGAGTGTTCCCCGGCGTTTACGAGAAAGACGGCTACCTGGCCGGCAGCGACGATGTGCGGCTCAATGACTTGCACGCGGCATTTACCGACCGCGAGGTCGACGCCATCATCTGTTTGCGTGGCGGTTACGGTACGCCGCGTTTGCTCGATCGTATCGATTTCGAGTTACTGCGCAACAATGCCAAACCGTTCATCGGCTATAGCGATATCACTGCACTGCATCTGGCAATCAGCCGTTATGCAGGTTTCGTGACGTTTCACGGCCCGATGCTCAATGCTGACCTGCTGGGTGACAAGCAGAAACCCACCGAGTCCTCGTTTTTCAACATGTTGCGCGGGCAGGTGACGGCGGACAGCGTGCTGGTGCACCCGGCGGCCTACCCGTTGACGACCGTCTCGCCAGGCATTGCTTACGGGCGTTTGCTGGGGGGCAATCTGTCGATGATCGCCGCGACCATGGGCACGCCTTACGAGATCGACGCCGAGGGCGCCATCCTGTTCATCGAAGACATCAACGAGCCGCTTTATCGCATTGATCGGCTGCTGACCCACTTGCGTCTGGCCGGCACGCTGCACAAGTTGCGCGGGGTTCTGGTGGGGGATGTGGCGGGCGTGGACACAATCGCGCTGGAGGGCTTGCTCAAGCAGACCTTCGCGTCGTTGCGCATACCCGTGCTGGCAGGGTGGCGCAGCGGGCATTGCGACCCGAACCTGACGTTGCCGATGGGGGCACTGGTCAGGCTGGATGCGGGGAGCAAGACGTTGGTGTTGGAGCAGGATGTGGTGATCAAGTAACAACACATCGCAAAAAAAATATCGCAGCCTTCGGCAGCGCCCAACGGGCGCGTAGGAGCTGCCGAAGGCTGCGATTTTTTGCTCTTAACGGTTACGCAAACCTTCGAGCAACTTGTGCGTAGGGTACCCATCCGCCGGCCAGCCAAACGACTGCTGCGCGCTGCGGATTGCTTTACGGGTATTGGCGCCGATGATGCCGTCGGGGGTGCCGGCGTCATAGTTCCGGGCGCTCAGCAGGGTTTGCAGCTCGATTCGCTCGGTACGGCTCAGCGGCAAGTCATCTTTTGGCCATAGACCGTTGATCAGGCCACCGCCATTGAAACGCTCAGACAACAGGCTCACGCCCAAGGCGTAGGACGAAGAGTTGTTGTACTTGAGGATTGCACGGAAGTTATCGAAGATCAGGAATGCCGGGCCGCGATAGCCTGCCGGCAGGAGCAGGGCGGCCGACAGGTGTTCGGAACCGGCCGGAACCTGGACACCATTGGGCAGGGTAACCCCCAGTTGCTGCCACTCGGCGACGCTTTTACGGATCGCGCCATCGGCCAGGACGTAATTGAAGCTGCTCGGCAGTTGTACTTCGAAGCCCCACGGCTGGCCTTTCTGCCAGCCAGAGCTTTGCAGGTAGTGGGCGGTCGAGGCCAGTGCATCAGCGGCGCTGTTCCAGATGTCACGGCGGCCATCGCCGTCGAAGTCCACGGCGTGGGTGTTGTAGGTGGTCGGGATGAACTGGGTCTGGCCCATGGCGCCCGCCCAGGAGCCGAGCATTTTCTCGGGTTCAATATCGCCCTGTTGCAGGATTTGCAGGGCAGCGATCAGCTGCGCGTGAGCAAAGCCTGGGCGTCGACCTTCATAGGCCAGGGTTGCCAGGGAGTTGATCACAGACTTGTTGCCCTGGAACTGACCGAAGTTACTCTCCATGCCCCACACCGCCACCAATGCCTGACGGTCGACGCCATAGCGCTGTTCGATGCTTTGCAGGATATCGGCGTACTGGCTGACCAGTGCCTGACCTTTGCGCACCCGCAGCGGCGACAGCGCGCCATCGAGGTATTCCCACACCGGACGAGTAAATTCCGGCTGGCTGCGGTCGGCACGGATCACGCTGGCGTCCAAACTGACATTGGCAAAGGCACGGTCGAACAGGTCGGCGCGAATGCCGGCGGCGAGGGCGTCTTTGCGAAAACCCGCCTGCCATTCGGCAAAGGTCTGGGTGGGCTGGATGTCGAGATTCTCACCGGTCGGAACCACCGGCGGAATGACCGCAGGGGCCGTGGCAACGGCTTGGGTCTGAAGCGGCTGGGCGTCGGCGGCGGTGGGTTTTTCCGCGCAGGCGACAAGCAGAACGAGGCTGGAGGCAGCTATCAATTGGCGAAGGTGCCAACGACGGGAAAGACAAAGGGGCATGCACAGGTCCAGAGGATACGAATCAGGTGCAGACCTTAACATGTTGAGCGATGGCTTGCCTTTCAGGCTGCCAGAAAGTAAGAAGCCTCCCAGCTATTAGACTGGAAGGCTTCGCGGCGGTAGCTGCCTTTGCCCTTGCCGGCTCGTTCCTGACGGCTGCGGAACAGTGGCTGGGCGATGATGGATTTGGCCTTATTGGGGCCATGCTTGGATGGCTTTTTGCTCATGATGATCTCTCGCAAGTGAGTGGATTTTGCGGGGCAAATCATCGGCCGAAGTTGGGGTTCTGTCTAGTCCCGCATTGCGTAGGACCTTTCGCCGATCGCCCTGTAGCAGCTGGCGAAGCCTGCGTTCGGCTGCGCAGCAGTCGTAAACCCTGAGTCCGGAATCATCCTGACACACTGCGTCGTCTGACTTGGCGACTGCTTCGCAGCCGAACGCAGGCTTCGCCAGCTGCTACAGAGAGCGTGCTTACTCGGCAGGCAACGACAATCTCTGCCCAGCCATCAACAACGTCAACCGGCCCAAACTCATCCAGGGTGAACCCGCCGCCTGGCCTTTGATCTGCGCGTCGATGCGCTGTGCTTCAAGCAGCAATTGCGCCCAGCGTTGCGCCGAGTAGCGTTGCAGTGCCTTGCTCATCAGCGGTTTGCGCTTGTCCCAGACCGGCGGTCGGGCCTGACTGAAGGCTTTGTCCAGCGGCACGCCCTGGCTGTATTGCAGCGACAGGTTGGCCAGCAGGCGCAGTTCACGGGCCAGCGCCCAGAGAATCACCGGCGGTTCGACGCCTTCGCCGCGCAGCCCTTCGAGCATGCGCAGGGCATGAGCGGCTTCGCCGTTGAGGATCGCGTCGGTCAAGCCGAAGACGTCGAAGCGCGCGCTGTCGGCCACCGCCGCTTGCACGGTTTCGACGGTGATCTGGCCACCTTCGGCCATCAGCTTGAGCTTTTCGATTTCCTGGGCGGCAGCCAGCAAGTTGCCTTCGACCCGAGCGGCGATCAGTTCGACGGCGTCCTGGCTGGCGGAAAGCCCGGCCTGGGACAGTCGTTGACGAATCCAGCTCGGCAACTGGTTGGTGTCCACGGGCCAGATTTGCACGAACTGGGTCTGCGGACCTTCGATCAGCGCCTTGCCCCACTTGGTTTTCTGCGCACTGCCATCAAGCTTGGGCAGGCTGATCAGCAGCAACGTGTCTTCTGCCGGGCGCGAGCAGTACTCGATGAGCGCGGCGGCGCCTTTGTCACCAGGTTTGCCGGAGGGCAGGCGCAGTTCCAGAAGACGTTTTTCGGCGAACAGCGACATGCTTGCACCAGCCTGCAGCAGCGTACCCCAGTCGAAACTGGCGTCGGCGGCGAAGACCTGGCGTTCATCGAAACCTTGTTGGCGGGCAGCGGCGCGAATGGCGTCGGCGGCTTCCTGGCACAGCAGTGGGTCATCGCCACTGATGATGTAGACCGGCGCAAGAGCGCCTTGCAGGTGTTTGCCGAGTTGGGCGGGGGCGAGTTTCATAAGAGGAGGCGAACGGGGCGCCTGAGCGCCCCGTAAGTCTTACTGCTGCGGCAGTTCGACAGGCGACTGACGCGGAGTCTCCGCTTCAGCCTTCTGCGCCGCTTCCAGCGCGGCGGCTTCAGCCTTGGCCCGGGCGTCGGCGGTCTGTTGCAGCTGTTCCAACTGAGTCGGGGTGAGCTGTTGCAGACGCAGCATCATGCGTTGAACCAGTTCACGACGAATGTCCTTGCGGGCATCGTTGGCTTCCTGGTCGGAACCCACCAGGTTGTTGCCGTCATGGATGAACACCTTCTGCACTTCAAGCTTGTCGCTCAGCAGTGGCAGGTCACCCTGACCACGGATGTCGTAATTGAGCACGGTGTTCACCTGGTACTCGCCAGTACGGCCGGCACCGGCATAGCTGAGGATGCGCTGGCTTTCCTGCTCATCGGTCAGCACCAGTTTGTAAGGTGCGCCGGTGTAGACCCGGACGCCGCTGCTTTCCAGTATCTGACGCAATTGTGTCACGGTTTCGCCGTAGGCATTGCGGGCGCTCAGGTCGAGTTCCTTGATCGCCAGTTCGGTGGTGCCGGTGCCACGCAGGTGGAAACCGCAGGCGCTCAGCAGGACTGCAAGGCCCATCACCAGCAAATTGCGTTTGATCATCTTGTTGCTCCCCTTGAAACCATGTGGGCCGGTCAAACGGCCCGAAAGGTTTTACTCGGCGCCAGGCTCACCTGGCGCCCGATCCAATTTTTAGCTGGCGACGATATTGACCAGTTTCCCGGGCACTACGATCACTTTACGAATAGTCAGGCCATCGACGAATCGCAGGACGTTTTCGTTGGCCCGTGCGGCGGCTTCAACTTCTTCGCGGCTGGCGCTGGCTGGCATTTCGATGTGGCCGCGCAGCTTGCCATTCACTTGAATGACCAGTTGCAGGCTGTCTTGTACCAGGGCGCTTTCGTCCAGCACCGGCCAACCGGCGTCGATCACCGGGTCGGCGTGGCCCAGGCGATGCCACAGCTCGTGGCTGATGTGCGGGGTGATCGGGGCGAGCAGCAGAGTCACGGTTTCCAGACCTTCGTGAATCAGCGCGCGATCCTGTTCGGTGCCTTGCGGGGCTTTTTCCAGCACGTTCATCAGCGTCATCACCTGGGCGATGGCGGTGTTGAATTTGTGGTTCTGGCCGACGTCGTGGCTGGCCTGCTTGATGGCCTGGTGGATCGAACGGCGAATGGCTTTCTGCTCGTCGTTCAGGCTGGCGACATCCAGTTTGCCCGGCAGGCCCTGAGTGACGTGTGCTTGAGCCAGGCGCCAGACACGCTTGAGGAAGCGGTGCGAACCTTCAACTCCGGAGTCGGACCATTCCGCGCTCATGTCAGGTGGCGAGGCGAACATCATGAACAGGCGGCAGGTGTCTGCGCCGAACTGGTCAATCATCGACTGTGGGTCGACGCCGTTGTTCTTCGACTTGGCCATCTTCTCGGTGCCGCCGATTTCCACCGGCAGGCCATCTGCGATCAGCTTGGCGCTAATGACCTTGGCCTTGCTGTCGCGTTCGAGTTCGACGTCCGCCGGGTTGAACCAGGTGTAGGCACCGTTGGCTTCGCGACGGTAGTAAGTCTCGGCGATCACCATGCCCTGGGTCAGCAGGTTCTTGAACGGCTCGTTGGAGCTCACCAGGCCTTCATCGCGCATCAGCTTGTGGAAGAAGCGCGCGTAGAGCAGGTGAAGAATCGCGTGTTCGATACCGCCGATGTACTGATCCACCGGCAACCAGTGGTCGGCCGCCGATTTTTCTACCAGGCCACCTTCAAAGTGCGGCGAGGCGTAACGGGCGTAGTACCACGAGGACTCGACGAAGGTGTCCATTGTGTCGGTTTCACGCTTGGCCGGTGCGCCGCATTTCGGGCAAGCGCACTCGTAGAACTCGGGCATGCGCGCCAATGGCGAACCAGCGCCATCCGGTACCACGTCTTCCGGCAGCACGACAGGCAGTTGATCTTCCGGGACCGGCACATCACCGCAAGTATCGCAGTGGATGATCGGGATCGGGCAGCCCCAGTAGCGTTGACGGCTGATGCCCCAGTCGCGCAGACGGAACTGGGTGCGCGAGGCGCCGAGGTTTTTCTTGATCAGTGCGACTTCGATGGCGTCGAAAGCGCCTGCGAAGTCTAGGCCATCGAACTCGCCGGAGTTGATCAGCGTGCCGTACTCGCCGTAAGCGTCCTGCCACGGGGCAGGATTGGTGTCACCTGCACTTGTGCGCACCACCGATTTGATCTGCAGGTTGTACTTGTGGGCGAACTCGAAATCACGCTCGTCGTGCGCCGGAACTGCCATGACCGCGCCATCGCCGTAGTGCATCAGCACGTAGTTGGCGACCCATACCGGGAGTTTCTCACCGGTCAGCGGGTGCTCGACGAACAGCGAGGTCGGCAGGCCTTTTTTCTCTTGAGTGGCGACGTCGGCTTCAGCAACGCTGCCGCCCTTGCATTCAGCGATGAACGCTTGCAGTTCAGGGTTGTTCTGCGCCGCCAGGGCAGCCAGAGGGTGTTCGGCGGCCACGGCAACGTAGGTTGCGCCCATCAGGGTATCCGGACGGGTGGTGAAGACTTTCAACGCGCCGGCTTCACCGATGGAAGCGACGTCGTACGGGAACTGCACTTCCATGCCGCGGGATTTGCCGATCCAGTTGCGCTGCATGGTCTTGACCTGTTCAGGCCAGCCAGTCAGTTCGTCGAGGCTCTCCAGCAGTTCATCCGCGTAAGCGGTGATCTTGAAGTAGTACATCGGGATTTCGCGCTTTTCAATCAGCGCGCCGGAACGCCAGCCGCGACCGTCGATCACTTGCTCGTTGGCCAGAACGGTCTGGTCGACCGGGTCCCAGTTCACGGTGCCGCTTTTTTTGTAGATCACGCCTTTTTCGAACAGGCGAGTGAACAGCCATTGTTCCCAGCGGTAGTAATCGGGCTTGCAGGTGGTCACTTCGCGCGACCAGTCCACCGCCAGGCCCAGGCTACGCAGCTGACTTTTCATGTAGGCGATGTTTTCGTAGGTCCACTTGGCGGGCGCTACGTTGTTCTTCATCGCGGCGTTTTCCGCCGGCATGCCGAAGGCGTCCCAACCCATGGGTTGCAGGACGTTCTTGCCTTGCATGCGCTGGTAGCGGGAGATCACGTCGCCGATGGTGTAGTTGCGCACGTGCCCCATGTGTAGCTTGCCGCTGGGGTAAGGGAACATCGACAGGCAGTAGAAAGTCTCCTTGCCTGGCTGTTCACTGACTTCAAAGGACTTTTGCTCGTCCCAGAACGACTGGGCGGCGGCTTCGATTTCACGGGGCTGATATTGTTCGTGCATGGCTACTTTTGAACTGAATAGGGGTGGCCTAATCCTCTTCAATGCAACGCTGGACGGTGATGACGCCAAATCGGCGTTTCGCTGCCCAGCCGAGCTGGAAGTGGAGTTACAGGAAGCGCCGTAGCATACATGACGGCACTCTACCGAGGGAAACCCTGATTACACGCAAGGGCGCGGCCAATTCCCGCCCCAAGGGCCGTTGGTCGCGGCGCTCAGCCGGTTTTTTCAGCGAAGCTAAGCTCTAAAAGGGGAGTGAGTCTTATCTTCAATGAGGTGATGGATGGTTGATTCACAGCAAAAAGCTACAAAACCGGAGTTGTACGAAAGACTGATCGACCGTCTCGCAATGGCCCTGGACGCGGCCAAAACCGCTGGACGGCTTCGCGACGAGCGTCCCCTGGAGCTGGAACTGCGTGGTTTGACGCCCGCAGAGTTTGAACTGGTCAAGGCCTATCTGGACCGCAGTGAACGTGAAACGCACGGATGCTTGTCAGCAGCAGTGAAGCAACTCGAGGCACCACGTACGGCCAAGATTGTCTGGCTCAAGGATAAGACACCCGGCGGAGGCGCGGTAAAGGTCCGGTCTCTGCAGTTCAAGTAAGGACACTTGAAACCATCGCATATGGTTTTTTGAAATAAAGTCCTTCCGCATTTGTTGTCGCATTGCGTTAACCCACTTAGGCTTCGGGCATCTTTGGAGATGCCCGATGCCTTTTCGTTATTTTATTAAACAACTTCTATTGCCGCCCGGCGTTCTTTTGCTGTTACTGGTACTCGCCTGGTGGTGGCGCCGCTCAAGGCCGAGGCTGGCGGGAGCGTGCTTCGTTATGGGGGTGGGCGGCTTCTGGTTGATGAGCCTGCCAGTCATGGTGGAGTGGACTGCCAGGGGGCTGGAGCGCGAGCCGCCGCTCGTACGCGAGGAATGGGCCACCCTGGGCCAGCGCGCCGACGCGATCGTGGTGCTGGGTTCCGGGCGTGAGCGTGGCGACCTGGCTTGGGGCGTCGACCAGCCCACCGGTGTAGGACTTGGGCGCGAGCGTTATGCCGCGCGTCTGGCCAAGGCTTCCGGCTTGCCGATTCTGGCCAGCGGCGGCCTGCATTACGGGACACCGCCGACTGAAGCGCAGCTGATGGCGGATTCGTTGCTCGATGATTTTGGCGTGACGGTACGCTGGCAGGAAGGGCGCAGCCGCACAACCTGGGAAAACGCGCAGTTCAGCGCCCAGGTATTGTTGCCGCAGGGGATCAAACGGGTGGTGGTCGTGACTCAGGCGTGGCATATGCCGCGGGCGGTCTGGAGCTTTGAGCAGGCCGGATTTGAGGTGGTGCCGGCGCCGGTGGGGTTTTTAGGCGTGGACAATGCGCGGCCACTGGGTGGCTGGATGCCGGAATTCAAATCGATCTGGCAATCGGGGCAGTTGATGAATGAACTCGTGGGGCAGGTCGGGTATTGGATGTTCTATCGAGGCGAGCCTGTTGAGGAGTGATCATTCCCACGCCAGTGCATGGGAATGATCCTGCCGGGTTAAACGGTCTTCGCCATCCGGTTGGCCATCAACGCCCAGCCAAACAACAGCACGCAAATGATGATCAACGGCCACGAACGCCATTGCAGATACGGCGTCAGGTTATGCATTGGCACCACTTCGCCGTACAGAATACCGCGTTCGAACTGCGGGATCCGGGCAGTGATCTGGCCGAACGGATTGATCAGGCCGGTCACGCCGTTGTTGGTGGCGCGGATCATCCAGCGGCCGGCCTCGAGGGCGCGCATCTGCGCCATCTGCAAGTGTTGCAATGGGCCGATCGAGGTGCCGAACCAGGTGTCGTTGCTGATGGTCAGCAGCAAATCGCTGCGGGCGGCGAGGCCGGCGGCGAATTCCGGGTAGACCACTTCGTAGCAGATGTACGGCGCAATCTGATAGCCCTTGGCCTGTAGCAGCGGTTGATCGGCCGGTCCACGGGCAAAGTCGGACATCGGCAGGTCGAAGAACGCGATCAGGCCGCGCAAGACTTCCTGCAACGGAACGTATTCACCGAATGGCACCAGTTTCTGCTTCAGGTAAGTGCCATCACCTTCACCGACAACGGTGATGCCGTTGAAGTAGCGCTTCTCGTGATGGACTTCCTGGCGAATCGGCACGCCGGTAATCAGCGCGGATTTACGATCTGCAGCGAAGCTGCCCATCATGTCCAGATAGCCCTCGGCGGACTCCTTGAGCACCGGGACCGCCGTTTCCGGCCAGATCAGCAGGTCGACGGGTTTGGAGCTGAAACTCATGTCGCGGTACAGCGCCAACTGCGCGTTGATCTGCGACGGGTCCCATTTCATGCTTTGTTCGATGTTGCCCTGAATCGCCGCGACGCTCAGCGGCGCACCCGAAGGGCTGGTCCAGGCGTGTTCCTTGAGCGCGATGCCGATCACCCACGGGCCGGCCAGCAGCAACACGCCAGCGGCAATAAAGCCCTTGCGAGCGCTGCGAATCAGGCGCGGTGCGTTGTAGATCAGCGCGGCGGTCAGGGCCAGCGCGAAGGAAATCAGCCACATCCCGCCGACCGGCGCGAGCCCGGCCAATGGGCCGTCGAGCTGGCTGTAACCGGAATATAGCCACGGGAAACCGGTGAGGAACCAGCCGCGAAAGGCTTCCTGGCCCACCCACAACGCCGCAAACGCCAGGGCATCGGCCAGCGGCGCTTCATTACGGCGCAGCCAGCGCGCCCAAATCCAGGCAGGCAGGGCGAAGAACCAGGCAATCGCTGCGGTGAAGAGCAGCATCAAGAACCCGGCCAGCAGAACAGATGCGCCGCCGAAGTTGTGAATGCTGTAGTAGATCCAGCTGGTTCCGCCGGCAAACAGGCCGAAACCGAAACACCAGCCACGGCCCAAGGCCTGGCGGGGGCTCAGTTCGCGCAAACCGGCGTAAAAGAAACCGACCGCCAGCAATGCCAGCGGCCAGATATCGAATGGCGCCAAGGCCAGGGTGGTGAGTGCACCGGCCGCCACGGCCAGCAGGTTACCGGGCCAGCCGGGGCGGGTCATCCAGCGCATTTCAATCCTTAGAGTTACCGAGCTATAGGTGTCAGACGCAGCAAATGAATCCGACGGCTGTCGGCGTTCAGGATGCGGAAACGATAGGCGCCGATTTCGGTGATTTCGTTGCGTTTTGGCAAGTGCCCGAACGCGCTCATTACCAGACCGCCGACGGTGTCGAATTCGTCGTCGGAGAATTCGCTGTCGAAGAACTCATTGAAGTTTTCGATCGGCGTCAGGGCCTTGATCAGGAAGTCACCGCTGGGCAGCGGCTTGATGTAGCTGTCTTCTTCGACGTCGTGCTCGTCTTCGATGTCGCCGACGATCTGTTCGAGCACGTCTTCGATGGTCACCAGACCGGCCACGCCGCCGTATTCGTCAATGACGATGGCCATGTGGTTATGGTTGGCGCGGAACTCGCGCAGCAGCACATTCAGGCGCTTGGACTCGGGCACGAAGGTGGCCGGGCGCAACAGGTCCTTGATGTTGAAGCTGTCGCCGTTCTCCTTGAGGATCAACGGCAGCAAGTCCTTGGCCAGCAACACGCCCATCACGTCATCATGGCTTTCGCCGATCACCGGGTAGCGGGAGTGGGCCGAGTCGACCACGGCAGGCAGGAACTCGCGAGGTGTCTGGGTCGCCTTGATGCTGATCATCTGCGAGCGCGGGACCATGATGTCCCGTACTTGCAGGTCTGCAACCTGGATGGCGCCTTCGACGATGGCCAGCGCTTCGCTGTCCAGCAACTTGTTTTGGTGTGCATCGCGCAGCAGCTCCAGCAGCTCCTGGCGGTTTTTCGGCTCGTGGGCAAAAGCCTGGGTGAGCTTACCCAGCCAAGACTTCTGCCCGTTGCTCGATCGATCTTCGCTCATAGCGATTACTCTGAATCCTTTGTTGTAACGATAGGGGATGTGTCTGTTTCGTCGTCCGCATAAGGGTCCGGATGACCCAGTTCTGCAAGCAACGTTCGTTCCAGTGCTTCCATTTCTTCGGCTTCGTCGTCATCTATATGGTCGTAACCAAGCAGATGCAAGCAGCCGTGAATGACCAGATGCGCCCAATGGGCGTTGAGTGCCTTGCCTTGTTCGGCGGCTTCGCGCTCGACCACGGCCACGCAAATCACCAGATCGCCCAGTAACGGGATATCCAGCAACTCGTCCGGCACGTCGGCAGGAAATGACAGCACGTTGGTGGCGTAATCCTTCTGCCGCCAGGTGTGATTCAGTTCGCGGCCTTCTTCTTCGTCGACCAGACGAATGGTCAGCTCGGAGTCGGCGGTGCGCTGGCGCAGGGCCAGTTCGCACCATTTCCGGAACTCGGCTTCACTCGGGGCCGGTGCGTCGCTGGCCAGTTGCAGATCAAGCTCAAGCATCGTGTGGGGTGTCCTTTGGCGCGGCATCGGCAGCGCGATTTTCGAAGCGCTCGTACGCCTCGACGATGCGTTGCACCAGCGGATGGCGCACCACGTCCTTGGGCTGGAAGTGGGTGAAGCTGATGCCCGGAACGTCCTTGAGCACTTCGATCACATGATGCAGCCCGGACTTGGTGCCGCGTGGCAGGTCGACCTGGGTGATGTCACCGGTGATGACTGCCGTGGAGCCAAAGCCGATCCGGGTCAGGAACATCTTCATCTGTTCGACGGTGGTGTTCTGGCTTTCGTCGAGGATGATGAAGCTGTTGTTCAGCGTGCGGCCGCGCATGTAGGCCAGTGGCGCGACTTCAATGACCTGACGCTCGATTAGCTTGGCGACATATTCGAAGCCGAGCATTTCATAGAGTGCGTCGTAGAGCGGGCGCAGGTACGGGTCGATTTTTTGCGACAGGTCGCCGGGCAGGAAGCCGAGTTTTTCACCCGCTTCAACCGCCGGACGCACCAACAGAATGCGACGAATCTGCTCGCGTTCCAGTGCGTCTACCGCGCAGGCAACAGCCAGATAGGTCTTGCCGGTACCGGCCGGGCCGATGCCGAAGTTGATGTCGTTACCGAGGATTTCCTTCACGTAGCGCAGTTGATTCAAGCCGCGAGGACGAATCATGCCTTTTTTGGTGCGCAAGGCGACGGACGGTTCGGCGGGGGAGTGGTTGTCCAGTTCCTCGACGGCCGATTCCTGCAGGAACAGGTGAACCATGTCCGGCGACAGCTCGGTACCCTTGGTTTCCCGGTACAAGCGACGCAGGAGGTTTTCCGCGGAGGTGGTGTGCTTGGGCTCGCCGATCAGTTCGAACTGGTTTCCGCGGTTGCGGATCTCGATGGTCAGGCGCTGTTCGATCAAGCGCAGATGCTCGTCGAATTGCCCGCACAGATTGGCGAAGCGGCGAGCTTCAAAAGGCTCGAGGATGAAGCGATGTGGTTCTATGGGTGCGTTCAAGGTCGTATTTAGCCGCCCTGGGGCAATATTGATGAAATAAAGGATAACGCCAGTCGCCTGGGTGCGAAAGCTCTTAAATAAGATGCCGGAATCTGACACTTGAACTGTGGCGAGGGGGCTTGCCCCCGTCCGGCTGCGAAGCAGTCGCAAAGTATTGGGGACCGCTTCGCGATCCAACGGGGGCAAGCCCCCTCGCCACAAAAGCCCGGCTCCCGCAGGAGGCGAGGTGTTATTGGATCAACGAACCCCGTAGCGAGTGCGGTTGCGCGGCGTCGATGTGCACGTCGGCGAACTGGCCGATCAGGGTCGGATTGTCGCAGCGGAAGTTGACGATACGGTTATTCTCGGTGCGCCCCTGCAGTTCGCCAGGGTCTTTTTTCGAATAATCGGTGACCAGAATCCGCTGAACGGAGCCCACCATTTGTCGGCTGATCTCGAACCCTTGCTGGTTCAGGCGATGTTGCAGGGCATTCAGGCGTTCTTTTTTCAGTTCTTCCGGCGTTTCGTCGGCCAGGTCGGCGGCCGGGGTGCCCGGGCGTTGGCTGTAGACGAACGAGTAGGAGAAGTCGAAACCGACGTCTTCGATCAGCTTCATGGTCTGTTCGAAGTCTTTTTCGGTCTCGCCCGGGAAGCCGACGATAAAGTCCGAACTGATGCAGATCCCCGGCACGGCGGCCCGCAATTTGCGCAGTTTGGACTTGTACTCCAGCGCGGTGTGATTGCGCTTCATCGCCGCGAGGATTCGGTCGGAGCCCGATTGCACCGGCAAGTGCAGGTGTTTTACCAGTTCCGGCACGTCGGCGTGGGCCTGGATCAGGCTGTCGGAGAACTCCAGCGGGTGCGAAGTGGTGTAGCGAATCCGGTCGATGCCATCGACGGCGGCGACCACCCGGATCAATTCCGCCAGGTCGGCCAGACGACCATCGTGAGTGGTCCCGCGATAGCCGTTGACGTTTTGCCCCAGCAGGGTCACTTCGCGCACGCCGTTTTCGGCCAGGTGGATGATCTCGGCAATCACGTCGTCGAACGGTCGGCTGACTTCTTCGCCGCGGGTATAAGGCACCACGCAGAAAGTGCAGTACTTGCTGCAGCCTTCCATGACCGACACGTAAGCGCTCGGCCCATCGATGCGCGGTTCGGGCAAGTGGTCGAATTTTTCGATTTCCGGGAACGAGACGTCGACTTGCGGCAGTTTGGTAGCGCGCGCGGCGTCGATCATTTCCGGCAGACGGTGCAGGGTCTGCGGGCCGAACACCACGTCGACATACGGGGCGCGATCACGGATGGCCGCGCCTTCCTGACTGGCCACGCAACCGCCGACGGCGATGACCATTTCCGGATTGGCCAGTTTCAGTTCGCGCCAGCGGCCGAGCTGGGAATACACCCGGTCCTGGGCGCGTTCACGGATCGAGCAGGTATTGAGCAGGATCACGTCGGCGTCTTCAGCGCGGGCAGTGACTTCCAGGGCCTGATGTTCACCCAACAGATCGACCATGCGCGAGCTGTCGTACTCGTTCATCTGGCAACCGTGGGTTTCGATGTAAAGCTTCTTGGCCATGGAAAGATTCATCACGTGATTCAAAGAACCGCGCATTATAGGGAACATGTCCCAAGGTTCCTACCGCTGCGCGTCCGGTGGCTATGCTATAGTTCGCGCCCTCATTTTTATCCCCGATGTGTTACCCGCCCACCATGACCAAACGTGAAGCTCCAATCTACAAGGTGATTTTCCTCAATCAGGGCCAGGTGTTCGAAATGTACGCCAAGCAGATCTATCAAAGTGATCTGTGGGGCTTTCTGGAAGTGGAAGAGTTCGTCTTTGGCGAGCGCACACAAGTGGTCGTCGATCCGAGCGAAGAAAAGCTCAAGGCTCAGTTCGAAGGCGTTGTGCGCAGTTTTGTGCCGATGCATTCGATCGTGCGCATCGACGAGGTCGAACGCCTTGGCACGCCGAAAATCAGCGAAGCCCGCGGCGCGGTCGGTAATGTCATGCCGTTTCCGATGCCGATGCCTGAGAAGTAAGCAGCAGGTTGATTGGCTGAAGGAGCTTGTTGTGGCGAGGGGGCTTGCCCCCGTTGGGCTGCGAAGCGGCCCTGAGATCAGCCACCTCTATCTTCCAGGCAAGCCGCGTGTGCTGACTTTACGACTGCTGCGCAGCCGAACGGGGCGATGCGGCGTTCCGACAAGCCCCCTCGCCACAGGAGCCCGTGTTCAATTCAGGGAAGTGGCGAAAACGGCGTACGCCCGTCGGCGCTCTGCAATTCCATCAGGTATTTACGGAAAATTTGCCCCAGCACCTGGGTAGCAACTTCCAGGTCTTCACGGGGCATTTTTTCGGCGACTTCGTCGGCGGTGTCCAGCGCGTCTTCGGCGCCGTTGACCGCGGCCATTTTCAGCACGATATACGCCTGAATGTTATTGGCCGGTACGCCTTCGCCATGGAAGAACATGGTGCCGAGTTTGAATTGCGCCTGGGCATGACCTTGCAGCGAGGCCTTTTCGAAGTAGCTCAGGGCTTTATTGAGGTCGCGCGGCGCGCTTTTGCCTTCGTAGTAGAACTCACCCAACTCGTATTGCGCTTGCGCATCCCCTTCATCCGACGCTTTCTGGCAGGCGGCGAGCGCTTGCGTCAGGTCTTGCGGCTGAGTATTGAGGGTGCAGCGACCCATCGCCGGGATCAACAACGAGTTGCCGCCTGCTTGTGCGAGCGCGAGCAGGGGCTGAAGGAGCAACAGGCAGCCCAATGCAAGGGTGCGGCCGGTGCGGTTCATGGGAATCGACTTACCTCTGAGGGGCGCGCGGACCCGTCGAGGGATCCAATAAGCGCGCATTATGAAATAAGCAGGGCCAACCTTACAAAGTCTTTACTCGTTTTTCTGCTGCGCGGGGACTATATCACCCACTTTGCGGGGGATTATTGGCAGCTGAGTAGGAAAAAGGCTGCGGATGTAGGTAAAAGCTGACGCTGGCAATCGCCAACGTCAGCGTCGCAGATTTACTTCAGTGCGGCGAAGGCACGTTCGGCGGCGTCCAGCGTCAGTTTCAACTCGGTTTCGCCGTGGGCGATCGAGGTGAAGCCGGCTTCGAAGGCGCTCGGCGCCAGGTACACGCCGCCCTCGAGCATCAGGTGGAAGAAGCGCCCGAACAGGTTCGCATCGCTGGCCATCACGTCATCGAAGGTGACGATGTCGTCGGCGCCGCTGAAGTACAGACCGAACATGCCGCCGGCCTGAGTGGTCACGAACGGAATGCCGGCGGCGTCGGCGCGCTGTTGCAGGCCATCGAGCAGGCGGCTGGTGTAGTCGCTCAGTTCGGCGTGGAAACCCGGACGACTGATCAGACGCAGCGTGGTCAGGCCAGCCGCCATCGCCAGCGGGTTACCCGACAACGTACCGGCCTGGTAGACCGGGCCCAGTGGTGCGATGTGTTCCATGATTTTGCGTTTGCCGCCGAAGCAGCCCACCGGCATGCCGCCACCGATGATCTTGCCGAAGGTGCTCAGGTCCGGTGTTACGCCGTAATAGGCTTGGGCACCGCCGAGGGCGACACGGAAACCGGTCATCACTTCGTCGAAAATCAGCACCACGCCGTGCTTGTCGCACAGGGTCCGCAGGCCTTCGAGGAAACCCGGTGCCGGCGGTACGCAGTTCATGTTGCCGGCCACCGGTTCGACGATGATGCACGCCACGTCCTGGCCGACTTCGGCAAGCATGGCTTCTACTGCGTCGATGTCGTTGAACGGCAGGGTCAGGGTGTGTTTGGCGAACGCCGCCGGTACACCGGCCGAGCTCGGTACGCCTTGGGTCAGGGCGCCGGAACCGGCCTTGACCAGCAGGCTGTCGGAGTGGCCGTGGTAGCAGCCTTCGAATTTGATAATGCTGTCGCGACCGGTGAAACCACGGGCCAGACGGATCGCACTCATGGTCGCTTCGGTGCCGGAGCTGACCATGCGCACCATTTCCATCGATGGCACGATCGAGCAGACCAGATCGGCCATCTCGGTTTCCATCGCGGTCGGGGCGCCATAGGACAATCCGTGCTCAAGCTGTTTGCGCACCGCGTCCAGCACGTCCGGGTGGCTATGGCCGAGAATCATCGGGCCCCAGGAACCGACGTAATCCACATAGCGCTTGTCGTCTTCGTCAGTGACGTAGGCGCCTTCGGCGTGTTTGAAGAACAACGGCGTGCCGCCAACGCTCTTGAACGCACGAACAGGCGAGTTCACGCCTCCGGGGATGTGTTTCTGGGCATTGGCAAACAGGGTTTCGGAACGAGACATTATTTGGCTCTCAAAATCAGGATTTGAACAATTCGTTAAAGGCGCGGGCGCGACGCGTCACTTCAGCCGTGCTCTCGGCGCCGAACAGGCCATGCACCACCGCCAGCAGATCGACCCCATGGGCCACCAGCGGGGCGGCGTTGTCCAGGGTGATGCCGCCGATCGCACAGATCGGCAGGTGCAGTTTGCTGCGGGCCTGGTCAAGCAAGTCGAGGCTGCATGCCGGTGCGCCGGGCTTGGTGTTGGAATTGAAGAAGCGGCCGAAGGCGACGTAACTGGCGCCTTCCTTGGCGGCTTGTTCGGCGAGTTCGAGTTGTGCGTGGCAGGTCGAGCCGATGATCGCTTGACGCCCGAGCAGTGCTCGCACCGGCATCAGTGGGCCATCAGTCTGGCCCAGGTGCACGCCGACATTCAGTCGCGCGGCCAGTTCAGCGTCGTCATTGATGATCAGCTGGGTCTTGTAGCGATCGCACAGATCACGCAGGGCTTCGGCCTCGCGCAGGCGGCGGGCCTCGTCGCTGCTTTTGTCGCGGTATTGCAGCAGGGTGACGCCGCCTTCGAGCGCCGCCTCCACGTACGAAAGAAATTTACCGGCCAGTAGCTGGCTGTCGGTAATGGCGTACAGGCCACGTAGTTTCATCGGACAAGCCTCTGCGCTTTACGCATCGAAAGTTACGAACAGAAATCCAGCGGCAGGCGGCGGGGCACGAACTGGCCTTTGCCCAGCTGTTCCGCATCTCGCAGGGTGCGCCAAGTGTAGTCAAGCGCGCTCTGTACGGCACTGGCGAGGTGTTCACCCTGGGCCAGGCGGCCGGCGAGGGCGCTGGCCAGCGTGCAACCGGAACCGTGATAACTGCCAGGCAGGCGCTGGCAGGTAAAGGTTTCGCGGCGACCGTCGCGGCTGTACAGGCGGTTGTGGATTTCGTGTTCGTCGCCATGGCCGCCGGTGATCAGCAGGTGTTTGACGAATGGCAGGAGTTTTTCCGCGCACTCGTCGGCGGTGCCTTCGGGCAGTTCGGCGAGGATGCGGGCTTCGGGAAGGTTAGGGGTGGCGATAATCGACAATGGCAGCAAGCGTTCGCGCATGGCGTAGCCGACTTCGTCCTTGCCCAGTCGTCCGCCACCGCCGGCGCGCAGCACCGGGTCACAGACCACTGGCAAATGCGGGTGCGCTGAAAGCAGTTCGACCACGGTGTCGACCATTTCCAGGGAACCGAGCATGCCCAGTTTGACGGCGGCGACTTCGGAGTCGTTGAGCACGGCATTGGCCTGGGCCAGTACCCACTCGCGATCGAGCACGCGGAAGTCAGTGACGTTGACCGTGTCTTGCACGGTCAGGGCGGTGACGGCCGGAGCCGCATGGCAACCCTGGGCAAGCAGGGCTTCGATATCTGCCTGCAAGCCGGCGCCACCACTAGGGTCGTGGCCGGAGAGACAGAGGACAACGGGGCGAGAGCTGTAGATATTCATGGTGCGCGAGCTTACCACCAAACATGTTTTTCGGGTGTTGTGGCAGCCATCGCGGCCAATACATTGTGGCGAGGGGGCTTGCCCCCGTTGGGGTGCGAAGCGCCCCCTTTGCCTTCTGTCTGGAACACCGCGTCGGCAGATTTACGACTGCTTCGCAGCCGAACGGGGGCAAGCCCCCTCGCCACAGGTGTTCATCACCCACCGGGGCATTGTCACATCCTGATCAAGCCAACAGCTCTAGTTCAATACATTGCGCTGGAACGCCCGTTCTAGAGCCTTTGTAGGAAAAATTTCAATGGTGTTCAATGGCCAGCAACGGCTATGCTAGAGTGGATCCAAACCAATAACAGGTAATACCGGTTTTACGTCTACTCAAAAGGAATGGGGGGCTTCCTGACAGAACCGGACAGGCCACGCTGGGGCTTAAATGCGCTATTTGTTGATGTTGCTGTTGTGCTTGCCCCTCCTGGCGAGCGCCGTCGAGTTCGACGAGTTCACCCAGAGCCTTCCCCTGGGCCGAACGATGCAGGTTTATGAAGACGCGGGCGGTCAAGCGACCATTGCCGATGTCCGTGCGCAAGCCGCGGCTGGGCACTTCAAACCCCACGACAAAGCCACCCTCAACGCCGGCTATTCGCGTTCGGCGTTCTGGCTGAAAATCGACCTGCAATACCGTCCGACCAATCCGTCGGCGCAACGAACCTGGCTGTTGGAACTGGCCTATCCGCCCCTCGATCATCTTGATCTGTACTTGCCCGATGCTGGCGGTGACTATCAATTGGCCCGACAGACGGGCGATGCACTGCCGTTCGCCACTCGAGAGATTCGTCAGAACAACTATCTGTTCGATCTGAACTTTGCGCCCGGGCAGGCGCAAACCGTGTACCTGCGTCTGCAAAGCGAAGGCTCGATTCAGGCGCCCGTCACCTTGTGGTCGAGCACTGCTTACCTTGAAGAACAGCCGGTGCGGCTCTACGTGCTGGGGCTGATCTACGGCGTGTTGCTGGGGATGCTGGTCTACAACCTGTTCATCTTTCTCAGCGTGCGCGATACCAGTTACCTCTATTACATCTTTTACATCGCCTCGTTCGGCTTGTATCAGCTGTCGGTGAACGGCGCGGCCGTGGAGTATTTCTGGCCGAACAATCCGTGGTGGGCCAACGCCGCCACGCCGTTCTTCATCGGCTGTTCGGGGTTGTTCGGCAGCCAGTTTGCCCGCAGCTTCCTGCGGACGGCCACCCACAGCCGCTGGCTGGACCGTGTGCTATTGGCGCTGATCGCATTCAGCGGGCTGGTGGTCGGGTTGTCTTTGATGACCAGTTACGCCTTGGCCCTGCGTCTGGCGACGGCGTTGGCGCTGGTCTTTACCGTGGTGATTTTCGCTGCCGGGGTTTTCGCCTGGTGGCGTGGCTTGAGGGTGGCGCGTTACTTCATCATTGCTTGGTCGGCATTTTTGCTCGGTGGTGTCGTCAACACGATGATGGTGCTGGGTTATTTGCCCAACGTGTTCCTCACCATGTACGCCAGCCAGATCGGCTCGGCGATCGAAGTGGCGCTGCTGTCCCTGGCCTTGGCCGATCGTATCAACGCGATGCGCGAACAACAGGCGCAGACGTTGTTCGATGCCGGTCAGAAACTCGAAGTACTGAACCAGCAACTGGCTCACAGCAACAGGCTCAAAGACGAATTCCTCGCCACCCTGACCCATGAACTGCGCACGCCCATGAACGGTGTGATCGGTTCGCTGGAGCTGATGCAGACCGTCGAGATGAACCCAGAGCTGGAGCAATATCAGCAAACGGCGGCAGGTTCGGCGCGGGACATGATGCGCATGGTCAATAGCATCCTCACCTTGACCGAGTTGCAGGCCGGCAAGCTCAAGGTCTATCCGGACACGTTCAGCTTGCGCAGTACAGTCGAGTCTTTGCGCGGGCAGTTCGATGGCAATGCGTCGGGCAAGTCGCTGGACTTCAAGGTCGAGGTGGCGCCCGGGTTGCCGGATCGTTTGTTCGGCGACAGCGGCAAGCTGGCGCAATGCCTGGAATGCCTGTTGGACAACGCCATCAAATTCACCCGCGTCGGTGGTCTGGCGCTGCGGGTGACGGGTAAACCGGCGGCGGAGCCGGGTCGGCTGGCGCTGTCTTTTGCGGTGATCGACACCGGCATCGGTTTTACCGATTTGGGAGAGGCGACGCTGTACCAGCGCTTCTTCCAGCTCGACGGTTCGATGACCCGTGAGTACGGCGGTCTGGGTGTTGGCCTGGCGATCTGTCGGCAGTTGGTCGAATTGCTCGGCGGCCGCCTGAGCCACCGTTCGGAACTGGGCCGTGGAAGCCGCTTCCAGCTCGACGTCGAGTTCGAGCTGGCGGTGGTAGAGCCCGCCTCCTCGATCACCCGGCAAACCACCGGCCTGCGCTTGCCCCAGGAGTGCACGGTATTGCTGGTCGATGACAACAGCATCAATCAATTGGTGATGCGCGGCATGTTGCTCAAGCTTGGGTTCCGGGTACGCACCGCTGACAATGGCCTTGCTGCGCTCGATCAATTGCAGTGTGAAGCGGTTGACGCGGTAGTGCTCGATTGCCAGTTGCCGCCAGTGGACAGCGCCTCCATCTGCCGCCGGATCCGTGCGTTGCCGGGTTGCGCCGAATTACCTGTGTTCATGATTGCCCTGAGTGTGGACCGAGTGCACTGCCCGAGCGACACCGTGGTCGACTACCTGAACAAACCGGTGAAATTCGAGGACCTGCAGGCTGCGCTCTATCGACGGGTGCTCTGTTCTGGACAAGGCGAAAGCGCCGACAGTTAGGCAGATATGCCACTTTGTTCAGCCTCGGGGCGGTGCTTAACTGAAAGTCCCTTGGCTGACCAAAGGAGCCCCGTCATGAACCTGCATCAGTTCGCCGAAACCCACGAAGTCACCAACCAGCCACCGTCGTTGGACGGCACCAACCTCTATCGCATCGACCTGCCTTTGCAGGAATGGTCGCGGCGGTTCGATGCCGGTTGGGCCGAGTCGCGGATCGACGCTTACGGCGCATTGGCCGGCGGGCCGCTGATGGAGGCCGGGTTTGCGGCCAATCAAAACAAACCGGTGTTTGTCAGCCATGACCGTTACGGCCATCGCATCGACCTGGTGGAATTTCATCCGGCTTATCACCAGTTGATGCGCACGGCGGTGGAGCATGGCCTGACAGGGTTGCCCTGGACCGATCCGCAACCGGGCGCCCACGTTGCCCGCGCGTCCATGACGTATTTGCACAGTCAGGCTGAAGCCGGCAGCGGTTGCCCGTTGACCATGACCTTCGCCAGCGTCCCGGCGATGCGCCTGCAACCGGATCTGGCCAGGCAATGGCTACCGAAAATTCTCGCCACTGAATACGACCCGCGCAATGTCGGCATGGCCCACAAGGCCGGGGTCACCATCGGCATGGCGATGACCGAGAAGCAGGGCGGCACCGACGTGCGGGCCAACACCACCAAGGCCTATCCGGTCGGTGCCGGTGGGCCGGGCCAGGCGTATGAACTGGTGGGCCACAAGTGGTTCTGCTCGGCGCCGATGTGCGACGCCTTCCTGACCCTGGCCCAGACCGACAAAGGGCTGACCTGTTTCCTGCTGCCGCGTCATCGCCCGGATGACACGCGCAATCAGTTCTACATACAGCGGCTGAAAAACAAACTCGGCAACTGGTCCAACGCCTCCAGCGAGGTGGAGTTCCGTGGCGCCCTGGCCTGGATGGTCGGCGAAGAGGGCCGGGGCGTTCCGACCATTATCGAAATGGTCGCCATGACCCGCTTCGATTGCATGGTCGGCTCCAGCGCGCTGATGCGCCAGGCCCTGACCCAGGCCAGCCATCACTGCGCCCACCGCCAGGTCGGTGGCAAGTTGCTCAGCAAACAACCCTTGATGCAAAACGTGCTGGCCGACCTGGCCCTGGAAAGCGAAGCCGCCCTGGCGTTGAGCCTGCGCATGGGCCGGGCGCTGGATCATCTGGATGACGACCACGAAGCGAAATTCGCTCGATTGGTGACGGCAGTGGGCAAGTACTGGATCTGCAAACGCGCGCCCGCGATGATCAACGAAGCGGCCGAATGCATGGGCGGCGCCGGTTACGTCGAAGAAAGCATCTTGCCGCGACTGTACCGTGAGGCACCGGTCAACTCGACGTGGGAAGGTTCCGGCAACGTGCAATGCCTCGACGTGTTGCGCGCGTTGTCGAAAGAACCGGGTGTGCTCGATGTGCTGTTCAACGAGTTGGGCGATGGCCATGGCGACAAACGCCTGGCCACACACATCGGCCAGTTGCAGAGGGCGTTCAAGGACACTGACGACATTCAATATCGCGCCCGCCAGCTCACCGAAGATATCGCCTTGGGGCTTCAGGCCAGGCTGTTGCTGGAGGCGGGCAATGCGGCGGTCAGTGATGCGTTTATCGCCAGCCGCCTCGGTTCGGCCGGTCGGGTGTATGGAACGTTGCCACGTGGGCTGGATGTGGAAGCGATTGTGGCGCGGTCGACGCCGCAAGGGTTTTGACCATGATTTGATGAACACTACCGGGATTATCTGTGTCTCAGAATTGATGTACAGCCAACACGCCACTGTTCCCGTGAAGCGATGATGCAGGCAAGATGAAGGTCTGCAAGTCAGAACACAGGAAGCTGATCGTGACCGAAGCGTTTATTGTCGTTCAAACCGCCGAGCAAGCCGTGGACCGGCTTGCTGTCTTGCACGAGCGTGCAACCACAGCGCTGAATCAGGCGCTCAAGCGTTATCTCAAGGATCGCGTCGAGCCGGACGCTGAACAGCGTGCCCTGTTTCGTTATCCCGAGTTGCGTCTGACCTACCTCTGCCAGGGCGAAGTCCCACAGACCACTCGCGCCTATGCCAAGGTTCAATTGCCGGGGACCTACAGCGTCACCGTCACTCATCCGGCAGCCTTTCGCAAATACCTGCTGGAACAACTCGTTCCGTTGATGCACGACTTCACCGTGACTGTGGAAGTCGGCGTCAGCCAGCAAAACATTCCTTATCCGTATGTGGTCGAGCAGGGCGATGAACTGGCCGGCTCTGGCGTTACGGCGGCGGTACTGGCGCGGGTGTTCCCGAGTACGGATCTGTCGGCCGCCACCGATGGCATCGCCGATGGCTTGTACGATTGGGAAAACACCGACCCGCTGCCACTGGCCCTGTTCGATGCCGCGCGGGTGGACTTCTCCCTGCGGCGCCTGGTGCACTACACCGGCAGCGACTGGCGGCATGTGCAGCCGTGGATTCTGCTGACCAACTACCACCGTTACGTCGACCAGTTCATCGTTCATGGCCTGGAGCAACTGCGCAAAGACCCGCGTTTTGTGCGCATGGTGTTGCCGGGCAACGTGATCATTGAAAAGTCCATGGACCATGGCGAAGCCTCGGCGATTGCGGCGGGCGTGGTCTGGCATCGTTACCAGATGCCGGCCTATCACCTGATCGCCAGCGACGGCCATGGCGTAACCCTGGTGAACATCGGCGTCGGCCCGTCCAACGCCAAGAACATCACCGATCATTTGGCCGTGTTGCGGCCGCACTGCTGGCTGATGATCGGCCACTGCGGCGGCTTGCGTCAGTCGCAGACCATTGGCGATTACGTGCTGGCCCACGCTTACATGCGCCGCGATGGGATTCTCGACCGGGTGGTGCCGCCGAACATTCCGATTCCGGCCCTGGCTGAAGTGCAGTTGGCGTTGCAGCAAGCAGCGGCCAACATCACCGGTGAGAAGGGCGACGAACTGAAGAAACGCCTGCGTACCGGCACCGTGTTGACCTACGACGACCGTAACTGGGAACTGCGCTGGGCGCAGGAACGTCCGCTGATCAACCTGTCCCGCGCCGTGGCGGTGGACATGGAAAGCGGTACGATTGCGGCCCAGGGTTATCGCTTGCGGGTGCCCTATGGCACGTTGCTCTGTGTGTCGGATAAACCGCTGCACAGCGAAATCAAACTGCCGGGGTCGGCCAACGCGTTCTATGAGCGCGCGGTCAGCCAGCACCTGAAGATCGGTATCGAGGCGGTGGATTTGCTGCGCACCGAGCTCAACTCGTTGCACTCGCGCAAGCTGCGCAGCTTCGACGAGCCGCCGTTCCGCTGATTGTTCTCATGGTCATTTGGCGGTCAGGGCACTAGCATTAGCAGCCCTGACCGTTAGATGTTCTTCTTGCCATGTCCCGTCCTTCACGTCCTGTTTCCCGCCGTCCTGGTGCGAAGCCATCTCCTGCCGCCCCACGCCGTGTCGCCAAAGCGCCACCGGCCGAGCCGAGGCTGATTCTGTTCAACAAACCTTTCGATGTGCTGACGCAATTCAGCGACGGCGAAGGGCGGGCGACGCTCAAGGACTTTATCGAGATCCCGGGGATTTACCCGGCAGGACGGCTGGACCGTGACAGCGAAGGCTTGTTGCTGCTGACCAACGACGGCCAGCTTCAGGCGCGGATTGCCGACCCGAAACACAAACTGGCCAAGACTTACTGGGTGCAAGTGGAAGGCGAGCCAACCGCCGAGCAGTTGCAGCGTTTGCGCGAGGGCGTCGAGCTGAACGACGGTATGACCTTGCCCGCCGAGGCGCGGCAGCTTGAAGAACCTGAGCTGTGGCCACGCAACCCGCCAGTGCGTTTTCGCAAAAGCGTGCCCACCAGTTGGCTGGAGTTGGTGATTCGTGAGGGGCGCAACCGTCAGGTGCGGCGCATGACCGCGGCGGTCGGCTTGCCGACGTTGCGCCTGGTGCGGGTCAGAATCGGTGACTGGTCGATCGAAGGGCTCGATCAGGGCCAGTGGAAGGAAGTACCGGCGCGTTTATAGCGTGCCGGATTCGATCAGGCCGATGACCACGCTTTTGATCACGAATGCGGCCACGCCGAGTCCCAATACAAAGAACAGGATGAACGAGCCGAAGCGCCCGGCCTTGGATTTTTTTGCCAGATCCCAGACGATGAAACCCATGAAAATGATCAGGATGCTGACCAGGCCAGTCATCATCCACTCTTCGAAAACTGCAGGATCCATTGAACATCTCCAGCGCGGGTGGGGCTAAAAAGGCCGGAGGAGTATACGCCAAGGGGGATTGGCGAGGTATTGACCTGCGTCGGATTGTGGCGAGGGGGCTTGCCCCCGTTGGGTTGCGAAGCAGCCCCAAAGCCAGCCCATGAGTTTTACCTGACACACCGCGTTCTTTGATTTTACGACCGCTGCGCGGCCGAACGGGGCGGTGCGGCGTTCCGACAAGCCCCTCGCCACAATCAGCTGCGCAGGTGGGTTAGAGGCAGTTCAGTGCTGTTAAGCACCTGGTTCAACACAAAACTCGACCGTACACTCGTCACCCCTTCAATCCTGGTCAGATGACCCAGCAGCAGCTTCTGATAGTGATCCATGTCCGGCACCACCACCTTGAGCTGATAATCTGCATCCATCCCGGTCACCAGGCTGCATTCCAGCACTTGCGGTAACGTGCGAATGGCGGCTTCGAAGTTCTCGAAACGCTCGGGAGTATGGCGGTCCATGCCGATCAGCACGTAGGCGGTCAGGCTCAGGCCGAGCATCTTGCGGTCGAGCAAGGCGACCTGGCGGGATATGTAGCCGTCGTCTTCCAGTTGCTTGACCCGCCGCGAGCAAGGCGAAGGCGACAGGCCGATGCGTTCGGCCAGCTCCTGATTGGAGATGCGCGCGTCGCGCTGTAATTCCGCCAAAATACTCAGGTCGTATCGGTCGAGTTTGCTCATCAATCAGGCCTTTGTCATAACTATTGCGGCAGATTATCTATCCTGAGTTAAAAATTGCGCAAGTGATGTTTATTTGAGCAATCTTCGCAATCCTCTGTCGGTGCTCCGGGCCTATTCTTATTACCAGAATCACTGCTCGGACAAACAGTCCAGTGCGGCTCGCCCAATCAGGCCAGCTGCGGTCGCCACCCCCACCGGGGATGCGTCGGCCCCCGAGCTACACACTGTCCAGAAGACGGCGTGAGGTGAGCCGACGTCATAAGCGTCGAGCACGGACGAAGTTCTCAAAGGGAGGCCGACGGGTCTCCCTTTTTTCTTGCCCGCAATTTGGCATGCCCTTAATAAAGAGCCGCTCAATAAAAAAGTTACGTGACTGATAACCTGTTGCAGAACCGGCCTGCGCTTTCCCAGTCTTACGTACAGGCCCTAACCCGCCGTGAGGAAAAGAATGAAATCGCGCATCTGGCGTTTGGCCGGTGTTGGTTTGCTATGTGTGAGTGTCACTGCACAATCGCTTGCCGATGAACCGCAGAACCGCGGCCCCGATGGCGGGCAACATGGGCCTGATCATCGTGGCAATGACCAGGGCCAGGGCCGTGGCGGCAGCAATCAGCCACGCCCGCAGAACAACGAAATCATTCGTGGCGACAACAGCCGCAAGTTTGAACTCCACGACCAGAATCAGGGCGGCCAGTGGCAGAACCGGGCGCCGCACGAGTCCAACAATCAGGGCGGTCAGTGGCAGAACCGTACGCCGCACGACTCCAGCGTTCAGGGCGGCCAGTGGCAGAACCGTCCGCTACACGATTCAAACGTTCAGGGTGGCCAGTGGCAGAACCGTACACTGCACGACTCCAACGTTCAGGAGCGAGCGCCGCAACAACCGAGTAATAATCTGCCAATCCAGAGTCGGCCCGATACCGTGCGCCAGACCCAGGAACCGCGGCGTGGCTACTATCAGGACGAACCGTGGCGTAACAATCGCAACCAGCCATGGCAGACCGGGGGGCGGGAGCCACGTCACGATGACCGTCGCTGGCCCGGTCGCCCGGAGGGGCACGGCACAGGCTGGGGCCCCGGTCCGCAGTATCGTCCTGGGTACGTGATCGACCGCTTCCCGGAGGAGCGTCACTTCCGTGTGCCGTATCGTGGCCAGGATTATTTCTATTCCGGTGGTTACTGGTATCGCCCGCAAGGCCCGCGTTATGTGGTGGTTCAGCCGCCTCGCGGGATTCGTGTCAGCTACTTGCCCGATTACGCCCGTGAAGTGTGGATCGGCGGCACGCTGCTGTTCCTGGCGGCCGGCGCGTATTACGCCTACCAGGAGAGCACTCAAGATTACGTCGTGGTCGAACCGCCCGTGCAGCCGCAACCGGTGAGCAATGGTTATGACGTGGTGGCGTACCCGGCCAACGGCCAGTCGCCGGAGGAAGTCAGCCGGGACGCTTATGAATGTTATCGCTGGGCCGTGCAACAGAGCGGTTTCGATCCACGTACCGCCACCTACCAACCGGATCCGTCGGTGGTGCAAGCTTATCGACAGGCTCAGGGCAACTGCCTGAGCAGTCGCGGTTATCAGGTGAGTTACTGAGCCCTGGCGGCCTTCACCACTTCCTGCGGGTCGGCGTGCACCAGCACTTCGGCTCGCGGGTAGACGGCATGAATCGCATCGGCGGCTTGATCGCTGATGCCGTGGGCGACTGACAGGGTCAAGTCTCCCGGCAATTCCAGATGCAATTGCACGAACCACTGGTTGCCGGAAATCCGTGTGCGCAAGTCGTGGGCACCCAGAACGCCGGGTACGCTGCAGGCCAGTTCGAGCATGTGCTGGCTGACATCGGTCGGCAACTCTTCATCCATCAGCACTGCAAAACTTTCCCGGGCGATTTGAATCGCGCTCCAGAGGATGTAAGCAGCGATCCCCAGGCCGAACCACGGGTCGACTTGCTGCCAGCCAAACCCTGCCAGCACCAGCGCTACGAGAATGCCGCCGTTGAGCAGCAGGTCCGAGCGGTAATGCAAGGAGTCGGCATTCACTGCGTTGGAGCCGGTAGCCTTGATTACCCGGTGCTGCAACATCAGCAGGGCCACGGTCAGGACGAGGGAGAACACAATCACCCCGATGCTGAGCCACGCTGCGCCTATCGGTTCCGGATGTTTCAACCGTTCGATCGCCTGCAGGGCAATCAGCACCGCACTGCCGCCAATGAACAGCGCCTGAGCCATGCCCGCCAGTGATTCAGCCTTGCCGTGCCCATAACGATGATCGTCATCGGCCGGGCGCAAGGCGTAATGCACGGCCATCAGATTGAGCAGCGAGCTGACGCCGTCGAGCGCCGAGTCGGTCAACCCGGCGAGCATGCTCACCGAGCCGCTCAGCCACCAGGCGATGGCTTTGGCGATGATCAATATGCACGCGACCGCCACCGAGGCGCGCGTCGCCAACCGCAGCAGGCGGGCGTGGTCGGTAGGGGTAGTCATCAGTGCTGTGGTTCCTTCAAATGCACGAATTATGCAGCCGGTTGCAGGCCGAACATAGCCAGTTGCTGGGCGCTGCCCTTGTGCTGGATCAGGCGCGGATCGTCCAGCGGGAAGCTGCGGCCCAGTTCACTTTCGAGAATAGTCTGCAACTTGTGGTTATCGACCTTGCCGTCGGCACCGATCGCTTCCTTGAGTTTTTCCGGGGCCACCTGAGCGGTCCGGCCGGGCTCGAAGTAAATGGCACCCGTGGCGAAGTCCACTGCAAAGGCAATCAGGCCGGGGATGATATAGAACAGCAGACCCACGGCATCCAGCGCGGCAATGGCCGGGTCGATCTTGCCGTCAATCTGGCCGCGGCGATCGGGGTAGAAAATCGAGCCGCAGGCGGTCATTTGGGTCAGCAAGGACGCGATCAATACACCGCCGATCAAGCGAAAGGGAGCACGCATTTGAAATCTCCTGGGTTATCTAGGAACGAAGCATCGTCGATATGAATTAGGACCGCGCTGAACGCCGTTATACTCGCCGCTCTGTTTGGGAGCCAGCATGATTTCTTTGCCGATTGATGAAGTTTTACCCGCCCTGCGTGAAGCCCTCGCTACACGTCACGAAGCTGTGCTCGAAGCACCGCCCGGTGCCGGTAAAACCACCCGGGTACCGTTGGCCTTGCTTGATGAGCCGTGGCTGGCCGGGCAGACCATTCTAATGCTCGAACCGCGCCGATTGGCAGCGCGGGCGGCGGCGGAGCGCTTGGCCAGTGAATTGGGCGAGAAGGTCGGCGAAACCGTGGGCTATCGCATTCGTCTCGACAGCAAGGTCGGCCCCAATACCCGCATCGAAGTGGTCACCGAAGGCATCCTCACCCGGCGCTTGCAGGATGACCCGGCGCTGGAAGGCGTGGGCTTGCTGATTTTCGATGAATTCCACGAGCGCAGCCTCGATGCCGACCTGGCGCTGGCCCTGAGCCTGAATGGCCGGGAGCTGTTCCGCGACGATCAACCGCTGAAAATCCTCTTGATGTCGGCAACCCTGGAAGGAGAACGCCTGGCCGGGTTGCTGGATGACGCGCCAATCCTGCGCAGCGAAGGGCGCATGTACCCGGTAGCGATGCGCTGGGGCCGGCCGTTTCAGCCCGGTGAGTTCATCGAGCCAAAGGTGGTGCAGACCATCCTCGACGCGCTGAACGATGAAACCGGCAGCCTGCTGGTGTTCCTGCCGGGGCAGGCGGAAATTCGGCGGGTGCATCAACAATTGGCCGATGCCTTGGGCGAGGGCACGCCGGTGTTGCTGTGCCCGCTGCACGGCGAACTGGACCTGGCGGCGCAGCGGGCGGCGATTGATCCGGCGCCTGCGGGCAAGCGCAAAGTGGTGCTGGCCACCAACATCGCCGAAACCAGCCTGACCATCAATGGCGTGCGCGTGGTGATCGATGCCGGGTTGGCGCGCGTGCCGCGTTTCGACCCCGGCAGCGGCATGACTCGCCTGGACACCCAACGCATTTCCAAAGCCAGTGCCACGCAGCGCGCAGGCCGGGCCGGGCGTTTGGAGCCCGGCGTGTGTTATCGCTTGTGGTCGCAGGATCAACACGAGCAACTGGCGGCTTACGCCAGTGCGGAAATCCTCTCGGCGGACCTTGCCGGGCTGGCCTTGCAACTCGGTCGTTGGGGCGTGACGCCGGTGCAGTTGGTTTGGCTCGATGTTCCTCCGGCAGCGGCTTATGCACAGGCCCAGGATCTGCTTGAGCGCTTGGGCGCGCTGGAGGGCGAAGCGCTGACCCGTCATGGTCAGGCCATGGCCGAACTACCGGCCCACCCTCGGATCGCCCATTTGCTGCTACGTGGCCAGGCGCTCGGTCTGGCCGACATGGCCTGTGATGTCGCGGCACTGCTTGGTGAGCGCGATATCTTGCGTGGTGCTGGCGCGGACCTGCACAGCCGACTGGTGCTGCTGTCCGGCGAAGAGCGGGCCGCTCGCGGTGCGCAGGGCGGTGTTCAACGGGCCCGGCAACTGGCGCGGCAGTATCGCGGTTATTTGCGCGGCAAAGCGTCGGAGCCGGTCAGCGATCCCGAGCATCCGCGTTGGCTCGGTGCGTTGCTGGCATTGGCTTATCCTGATCGGGTCGCTCAACAGCGGCGGGCCGGTGGCGCTGAATATCGCCTGGCCAACGGTCGCGCAGCACTGTTCGCCGAAGCCGACAGTTTGATGAAACAACCGTGGCTGGTGATCGCCGATCTGGGCAGTCGTCAGGGCCAGCGTGAAGAACGGATTTATCTGGCGACGGATTTTGATCCGGCGCTGTTCGACTCCGTGCTGGCCGAACAGGTGCGGTGCGTCGATCAACTGGATTGGGATGAGCGCGAAGGTGTGCTGCGGGCCGAGCGTCAGCGCAAGGTCGGCGAGTTGATCCTCAGCCGCGAACCGCTGACCGGGCTCGATGAAAGCGCTCGCAGTCAGGCATTGGTGAATCTGGTGCGACGCAAAGGTCTGGAGCTGTTGCCCTGGACGCCAGAGCTGCGTCAGTGGCAGGCGCGGGTGGCGTTGTTGCGGCAGTTGGATCTCGCGGGTAAAGGCGAGAGCGAATGGCCGGATGTCAGCGACGCAACCTTGCTCAAAAGCCTCGAACACTGGCTGATGCCGTACCTGGGCAAAGTCTCGCGGCTCAGTCACTTCGCCAATCTGGACCTGTCGAGCATCGTTCACAACTTGCTGCCGTGGCCGTTGCCGCAACGGCTCGAAGAGCTGGCGCCGCATCATTTGAGGGTGCCGTCGGGTTCATCGATTCGTCTGGATTACAGTGAACAGCCACCGATTCTGGCGGTGCGGTTGCAGGAGTTGTTCGGCCTGGCCGAGACCCCGCGCATTGCGGGTGGTCGGCAAGTGGTGAAACTGCATCTGTTGTCCCCGGCGCGGCGGCCAGTGCAGGTGACTCAGGATTTGGCGAACTTTTGGCGCAGTACGTATGCCGAGGTGAAGAAGGATTTGAAGGGACGGTATCCGAAGCATTATTGGCCGGATGATCCGCTGGTGGCCGAGGCGACGGCGCGGATCAAACCCCGTAAATAATATCGACGGCCCCGCATTGCGAGGGACTTGTGGCGAGGGGGCAAGCCCCCTCGCCACAAAGGCTGGCAATGTGCCGGATGAATTTAAGGCGCGGCCGGCAACAGAAACCGCGCAATCACCGGCAAGTGATCGGAAATGCGCAACGTATCGTCCTGCCGCACCCGCGCTTCGACCCGTTTGATGCGCGGGCTGTAAAACAGGTAGTCGACGGTCCGGTCCGGCCCGTTCAAGCCGGGATCATTCGGGTAATGGGTCAACCATTGTGCCCGGTCGATACCGCTGGCTTCGTTGTTGGTGGGGATCATCGGGTATTTGTCCCACAGCACATGCAGCGCGCTGTCGGCAGAGTAGGGCGTGCGTTGCTCGGCGGGCAGGCGTTGATACTGGCCCAGTGGCAATAGATTGAAATCACCACCGATCAACCACGGCGTGCCGTGGCTTTCGAACTTGTCGAGCACCTTGGCCACGGCGGTCACCTGGGTTTGCAAGGTATCGTCGAGCTGGCTGGCGCGGTCCAGATGGGTGTTGAGCACGGCCATCTGGCCACCGTCGTTCAATGCCAGGTACGTGACCAGCAAGGCGTCTTTCGGCTTGAACTGACGGCTGATGACATTGGCCGGCGCGACCGGCAATTGCAGGCGTTCGGCGTGTTCGATCCGGTAGCGGCTCAGGGTTGCCAATTGCCGGCCAACGCTGCCGAAAATATGCAGTTCAGGTACGAAGTCGGCTTTCCAGTCGAAGGCCTGAGTGGTGCACGGATACAGGTCGGTGACCCGATCTTGAAGTAATTTGAACTGGTTCTGGTAGTCGCTGGCCTTGGCGCCGTCATCGAGTTCCTGCAACAGCACGATGTCCGGTTGCTCGTCGCGAATCACCCGCGCCACTTCGTCGAGGCTGAAGGCCATGTCTTCAGGTGTAGGGGTTTCGTCGTCTCCTGCGGCCAGGTCGTTCCAGAACACGTAGCGCTTGCCGGCCAGATACTGGACGTTCCAGGTCATCACCTTCAACGCCTGGCCGGGCACCAGCGTCGGCGCCTGGGCGTTGCAACTGACCGGCAGCGCTTCCTTGGCGTCGGGGCGCCAGGTCAGGCTGTAGATCAGCAATGCAATCAGGCTGATGGCGATCAGCAGGCCCAGCAGGGTGTAGCGCAGTAGACGGGGCATCGCTCGGCTTATCGCGTTACAAGATTGACCCCGAGCATAACCGAGAGCAGCGCCAAAGCCCAAGGGTAGAGCGGTCAGAGCCGCTCATCAGATTTCTCGGGCGCATCGGCGATCAGCATGAACAAACGGAACAGCACCACGCTGGTGAACAGCTGCAGGAAGCTGTGGGCGCTGTCGATCAGCAGCGAGATCACCGGGTTCTGCGGGTCAGGGTAAACCGCCAGCGTCGCTCCCTTGAGCACCCACAGCGGGCCCATCACGCACAGAATGCACACCAGAATGCGTATGAAATGCCCGCGGGTCAGGCGCAGGCTTTCCTTCATCGCCGCCAGCGGTGCCAGGCCGCGCAGCACCAACAGGTACTCGCCGAACGCCAGCGTCACCATCAGCCAGATGCCCGGCAGGAAATAGAGCGACAGGCCGATCAGGATCAGCAATGTATTGAGGGCGGTCAGCACGGCGAAGCGCGGCCACAGGGTCGCGGCGGCGGCCAACAGGTCGCGGGTACGTGGCGATTCGCCTCGGCTGCGGGCATCGAGAAACAGGATCAGCGCGGCGGTGTACAGCGGATACACCAGCAAGCCGACAATCACACTGATGCCGGCGAAACTGTCCGGCCCGGTAGAGCGGTCGACTACTTGTTGCAGCAGCGCCTCGACAATCACCAGCGGCAGGCACAGCTGCACGATCTGGCTCAGATTGCGCTTGAAGAAATACAGAGAGTCACGCAGTACATCGAACGAATTCATCAGTCGGTATCGCAGGTTGAAAGCAGTGCCTCACTTTAACCGATCAACCCCTTCGGGGCACAAACGTAAACGTTCGGTAAAGGTCATTGAAACATCCTGTATCAGCCCCATTACTGGTGAGCACCTTATTCACTGTGGGTGAGGGCAATGATATTCCCGGCAATCTACGAGGTCGCCATGAACAGCGAAGAACAAACCCTGATCGATGGACTGTTTTCCCGGCTGCAACAGGCCGAAACGGACTCAGCCCCGCGCGACGCCCAGGCCGAGGCGCGGATCAAGGAACACCTGACTCGCCAACCAGCGGCGGGCTATTTCATGACCCAGGCGATTCTGGTGCAAGAGGCAGCCATCAAGAGCCTCGACGAACAGAACAAGCAACTCACCCAGCAAGTGCAGCAATTGCAGGCCGAACTGCAACAGGCCAAGGCCCAGACAGCGGCACCGGCACCGAGCAGCGGCGGCTTTTTGTCGAGCATCTTCGGCGGCGCTTCCCGTGATCCGCAGCCTGCGCCGACTCAAAGCGCAGCCCCCTCGAATGGCGGCTGGCGTGAACCAGGACGGCCGTCGTTCAACTCGCAGCCGCAGCAAAACTTCGGTGCACCGCCTGCTCAGCAGAACTTCGGAGCGCCACCTCAACAGAATTACGCACCGCAACAGCCTGTCGGCAGCGGTTTCCTCGGCGGTGCGTTAAAAACGGCAGCGGGCGTGGCTGGTGGCGTGATGCTGGCGCAAGGCATCAGCAGCCTGTTCCATCACAATCAGCAGCCGGAAGTGGTTGAAGTCATCAAGGAAGAACCGGCCAAGGTCAACGATCAGAGCGATAGCAGCAGTTGGGGCGACGATCAGCGCGTGGCTGACAACTCCAGCGATCAGGGCGGTTTCACCGACGCGAATTACGACGATGACGGTTCATCGTTCTTCGGTGGCGATGACGACGACTCCTTCATCTGACCTGCCATTCGTCCGGAGCGCCATGGCGCTCCGGGCCGATTGTTCGCGGAACAATCCTTCAGGCTGGCATACTGGGCGACTTTTCGGGCCTGGAGCCTGATCCAGCCCGCGCGCCTGTGCGCCACGACCCCGCGCGCCAACGCGCTGAGAGGATGTACGGTGAAAAAAATCGCAGTGTTCGCCGATGTCCAGAACCTCTACTACACCGTGCGTCAGGCCTATGGTTGCCACTTCAACTACGCCGCTTTGTGGGCTGACGTCAGCAAGCAGGGGCAGATCGTCGAGGCCTACGCCTATGCGATCGATCGTGGCGACAGCAAACAGCAGCAGTTTCAGCAGATCCTGCGCAACCTCGGCTTCGTCGTGAAGCTCAAGCCCTACATCCAGCGCAGCGACGGTTCGGCCAAAGGCGACTGGGACGTGGGCATCACCCTCGACATCATGGACGCCGCCGACCATGTCGACGAAGTGGTGCTGGCCTCCGGCGACGGTGATTTCGACATGCTGCTGGAGCGCATCATCGCCAAGCACGGCGTGCAGGCGGTGGCCTACGGCGTGCCGGGTCTGACGGCCAATTCGCTGATCCGCGCCGCCAGTCGTTACGTGCCGATCGAAGGCGCGTTGCTGCTCAAGAATTGATTTTTACGGAGTTGAAACAGGTTTGGAACGCATAGCAGTCATCGACTTTGAAACCACCGGGATCTCCCCGAGCAGCAGCTGCCGGGCCACGGAAATTGCCGTGGTGATTCTTGAACAGGGGCGCATCGTCGAGCGTTACCAAAGTCTGATGAATGCCGGCGTGCGGGTGCCGGCGTTCATCGAACAACTGACCGGCATCAGCAACGCCATGCTGCGCACTGCGCCTTCGGCCGAGCAGGTGATGAACGAGGTCAACGAATTCGTCGGCATCACGCCGCTGCTGGCGCACAACGCTGCGTTCGACCAGAAGTTCTGGGACTACGAGCTTGGGCGAATCAAACGTACACGTCTGCAGAACTTTGCCTGCTCGCTGTTACTCGCCCGCCGCCTGATGCCCGCTGCGCCGAACCACAAACTCGGCACCCTCACCACCTTCGCCAGCCTGCCCAATACCGGCAAGGCTCACCGGGCCATGGCCGATGCGGAAATGGCCGCCAACCTGACGGCGCATCTGGCGCAAGAGCTGCGGCAAAAGCATGGATTGCGCGAGTTGTCCCATGATCTGTTGTGCAGCCTGCAGAAAGTGCCGGCGGCGAAGATCAATGAGCATTTGAAGCGGTATCGCGGGTTCTGACAGAAGCACCCCTGGAGAACTATTTGCCATTCCCCTCCAGTTGACCCAACGGCACACGCTTTTCGATGGCGCTCGACAACACAATCGAGGTCTTGCTGAACCCGAACGTGGCGATCCGGTTGATCAACTCCTCCAGCTCCGGCATCGAGCCTACCGCCGCTTGCATGATCACGCACGGGTCGCCGGTGACGCGATGGCATTCGGTGAGCTGTGGGATTTTGATCAGTTCGTCGTAGGTTTTCTGTTTACCGTGCTGGTTCAGGCGCAGTTCGATGACGCACTGGATCGGCAGGCCGATTTTGGACATGTCGATTTTTGCCTGGTAACCGGTGATCACCCCGCAGGCTTCAAGTTTGGCAACGCGTTCGGCCACCGCCGGAGCGGACAGGTTCACCTTGCGCGCCAGATCGGCGTAGGACGCACGACCGTTTTCCAACAGGGCGCTGAGGAGCATGCGGTCGTATTTGTCCATCGTGGCCTACCTGAAAAATGACTGACTTTCGAAAGCACGGTTTATAGCGTCGAACTCCGTGTTTTGAAAAGTGTACCGGCGCTATAAACAGGTTTTGTAGCTTATTTTCCGCTGTTGGCCTTTCTAGAATAGCGGCTCTCCTTGTCTTGTTCATCGAGCTGCCCATGTCTGGTCTACGCCGTTTTTCCTTACCGCTGATCGCTGCTTTTTTCGCGTTGTACGTGATTTGGGGGTCGACCTACCTGGTGATTCGCATCGGCGTGCAGTACTGGCCGCCGTTGCTGCTCGCGGGTATCCGCTTCGTGATCGCCGGGACGTTGATGTACGCGTACCTGCGCTGGCGCGGGGCGCCGGCACCGACCTGGGCGCAGTGGAAAGCGGCGGGGATCATCGGGATTTTGCTGCTGACGTGCGGTAACGGTGCGGTAAGCGTCGCCGAACACACGGGCGTGGCCTCTGGCGTGGCCGCGTTGGCGGTGGCGACGGTGCCGCTGTTTACCTTGTTGTGCGGATATTTCTGGGGCGCGCGTAATACCCGTCTCGAATGGGCCGGGATTGTGCTCGGGCTGATCGGTATTGCCATGCTCAACCTCGGCTCCAACCTGCAATCGAGCCCGTTGGGCGCAGCGTTGCTGGTGTTCGCGGCGGCGTCCTGGGCCTTCGGCTCGGTGTGGAGCAAACATTTGCCGTTGCCTCAGGGCGCGATGGCCAGTGCCGTGGAGATGCTGGT
Organism: Pseudomonas sp. 008; assembly: GCF_016861935.1. Classification (NCBI taxonomy): domain Bacteria; kingdom Pseudomonadati; phylum Pseudomonadota; class Gammaproteobacteria; order Pseudomonadales; family Pseudomonadaceae; genus Pseudomonas; species Pseudomonas sp. 008. Next base: position 172,988 of record NZ_BOMA01000009.1, read on the forward strand.
GGGTGGCGTGGTGTTGCTGATCGGCAGCGCGGTGAGTGGCGAGCGTCTGGAAAGTCTGCCGCCGATCGAAGGCTGGGCGGCGCTGGCGTACCTCACTATCTTCGGTTCGATCATTGCCTTCAACGCCTACATGTACCTGTTGAAACATGTGCGGCCGGCAGCGGCCACCAGCTATGCCTACGTCAACCCGGCGGTGGCGGTGTTGCTGGGGATCGTATTTGTCGGCGAGACCATCGGTGTCGAGGAAGCGCTGGCCATGGCGGTAATCATCAGTGCCGTGGTGTTGATCGGGATGCCGCAGTGGCGCCGTGGTACGGATCGGTCGGCCCCTGCTGTAGTGGTGCCGACAGAATCCCGAGCGAATTAGGGTAAACTGCGCGCCATTGCACACTTGTGTCGCACAAACGCGCTGATTTTTCCTACGGTACTCCCATGACTTTCGCCACCCTTGGCCTGATCGAACCCTTGCTGCGCGCCCTTGAGACGCTCGGCTACCAGACCCCGACGCCGGTTCAGGCGCAAGCGATTCCGGCGGTGCTGGCCGGTCGCGACCTGATGGCCGCGGCCCAGACCGGCACCGGCAAAACTGCCGGTTTCGCCTTGCCGCTGCTGCAATTGCTGGCCATGGAAGGGCCGAAAGTCAGCGCCAACTCCGTGCGCGCGCTGATTCTGGTGCCGACCCGCGAACTGGCCGAACAGGTTCACGAAGCCGTGCGCCAGTATGCCGAGAACCTGCCGTTGAGCACCTACGCGGTGTACGGCGGTGTCAGCATCAACCCGCAAATGATGAAGCTGCGCAAGGGCGTCGACCTGTTGGTAGCGACCCCTGGCCGCTTGCTCGACCTGTTCCGTCAGAACGCGCTCAAGTTCAACCAGTTGCAAACCCTGGTGCTGGACGAAGCCGATCGCATGCTCGATCTGGGCTTTTCCGAGGAGCTGGGGAATATCTATAAAGCCCTGCCGAAGAAACGTCAGACGCTGCTGTTCTCCGCGACCTTCTCCGATGCGATCCGCATGCTGGCCGGGCAAATGCTCAACGACCCGCTGAGCATCGAAGTCAGCCCGCGCAACGTGGCCGCCAATACCGTCAAGCAATGGGTGGTGACGGTGGACAAAAAGCGCAAGCCGGAGTTGTTCGTTCACTTGATGCGCAAGGGCAAGTGGAAGCAGGTGCTGGTGTTCGCCAAGACCCGCAACGGCGTAGACGCGTTGGTGGAAAAACTCCAGGGCCTGGGCGTCAATGCCGACGGCATCCACGGCGACAAACCCCAGGCGACCCGTCAGCGGGCGCTGGATCGTTTCAAGGCCAGCGAAGTGCAGATCCTTGTGGCCACCGACGTGGCTGCCCGTGGTCTGGATATCGAAGATTTGCCGTTAGTGGTCAACTTCGACCTGCCGATCGTGGCCGAGGACTACATCCACCGCATCGGTCGTACCGGCCGTGCGGGCGCAACCGGGCAGGCTATTTCGCTGGTCTGCGCCGATGAAGTGAATCAGCTGTCAGCCATCGAGATGCTGACCCGTCAGACGTTGACTCGCCAGATGGAGCCGGACTTCGAACCTGAACACCGCGTGCCGGATACCGATGCCAGCGGTCAGGTGATCAAGAAGCCGAAAAAACCGAAGAAGCCCAAAACCTCCGGTGGCGGCAAGCGCAACCTGGGTAAATGGGTCGAGAGCGGTGAGGCGTCGGCGCCGGAGCCTTCGATCAAGCCGGTGCGTAAAGTGCCAGTGTTCAATACCGGGCCGCGTAAGCGTAAGCCTTGATCCTCTGAAGATCGTTCCCACGCAGTGTGGGAACGATCAGCGTCGGTTCTTCAACCACTCCACCATCCCCAACCCCGCCGCTCGCCCACTGGCGAAACACGCGGTCAGCAGATAGCCGCCGGTCGGCGCTTCCCAATCGAGCATTTCCCCTGCGCAGAACACGCCGGGTAGTTGCTTGAGCATCAAACGTTCATCCATCGCCTCGAACATCACGCCACCGGCACTGCTGATGGCTTCGTCCAATGGCCGGGTTTTCACCAGCGTCAGCGGCAATGCCTTGATTGCTTTGGCCAGCAGGGCCGGATCGGCAAAACAGTCAGCCGGTGTCAATTCCCGCAACAATGCTGCTTTCACGCCATCAAGCCCAAGCTGACTGTGCAGGTGTTTGGCCATGGAGCGTGAGCCGCGCGGTTTGCTCAGCGCCGCCTGGATTTTATCCACAGGCTTGCCTGGTAACAGATCGAGGTGAAGGGTTGCCGAGCCGTGTTGATTGATCGCTTCGCGGATCGCTGCCGACAGGGCGTAGATCAAACTGCCCTCAATTCCCGTGGCAGTGATCACGCACTCGCCGAGTCGCGGCACGTCGTCATTGAGGCCGATGGCGATGTTTTTCAGCGGGCTGCCGGCGAATTTGCTGACCATCAATTCGCTCCAGGCCTGCACTTCGAAGCCGCAATTGCTCGGTTGCAATGGCGCCAGCCCTACACCACGCTGTTCCAGCGGCAGCATCCAGGCACCGTCCGAGCCGAGACGCGACCAGCTGCCGCCGCCGAGTGCCAGCAGGCTCGCATCCGCGTGAACGGTTTTTTCGCCTTCGGGGCTGTCGATGCGCAAATCACCGTTGTTATCCCAACCGAGCCAGCGATGGCGGGTGTGGATAACTACGCCGGCATCGCGCAGGCGTTTGAGCCAGGCACGCAACAGGGGCGCGGCTTTCATGTCGGTGGGGAACACCCGGCCGGAGCTGCCGACAAAGGTTTCGATTCCCAGATCATGAATCCATTGGCACAAGGCTTCGGCGCCAAACGAGCGTAACAGCGGGGCAATCTGCGGCGCCCGTTCGGCATAGCGCGAGAGAAATGCCGGGTAGGCCTCGGAGTGGGTGATGTTCATGCCGCCGACCCCGGCGAGCAGGAATTTTCGCCCCACTGAAGGCATGCCGTCGTACAGATCGACCTTGATCCCGGCCTGGCTCAACACTTCAGCCGCCATCAAGCCGGCGGGGCCGCCGCCGATGATGGCGACGTGAGGGGGGAGGGAAGTGGAGGGCTGGGTCATGGCGAGAGCTGCGGCGTGGCGGAATAAGCCGCGCATTCTACCAGCCCTGCTCCCTGTGAGAGGATTCGAGGGCTGGTTAAAAAACAACCACCGCTCTGTAGCCTATACCCCGCATGGGCTGCAGGCCCTTTCACTCAGGTTATCCACAGGCGGTTCCACAGGCATTGTGGGTAAAGACTCACACATCAATGACAACCTGATGACTGCCACACCCGTTGGGCGCTGTGATGGAGGATGCCATGACGGCGCGCCAGGGCCTTGCGGTCCTTGCTGTAGCCGCCGCCGATCACGCCGACCACCGGAATATCCCGGCCCAGGCAATGGCGCATCACGCTTTCATCACGAGCGGCGACGCCTTCGTCGGTCAGCTTCAGATAACCCAGGGCGTCATCCTTGTGCACGTCGACACCGGCGTCGTACAGCACCAGATCCGGTTGATAGAGCGGCAGCAAATAGTTGAGCGCATCGTCCACCACCTTCAGGTAATCGGCATCGCCCATGCCCATCGGCAACGGGATGTCCCAGTCGCTTTCGGCTTTGCGTGCAGGAAAATTCTTTTCGCAGTGCAGGGAAACGGTCACCGCTTCTGGGGTGTTGTGCAGGATTCGTGCAGTCCCGTCGCCCTGATGCACATCGCAATCGAAGATCAACACCCGATTCACCCGGCCACTTTCCAGCAGGTAATGGCTGATCACCGCCAGGTCATTGAAGATGCAGAACCCGGCAGGGTGATCGTAATGCGCGTGGTGTGTGCCGCCGGCCAGGTGACAAGCCAAGCCATGTTCCAGCGCCTGTTCGGCCGCCAGCAGCGAACCGCCGACCGCCCGCACTGTGCGCCGGGCCAGTGCTTCGCTCCAGGGCAGGCCAAGGCGCCGCTGGTCTTCGCGGGACAACTCGCCATCCATGTAGCGTTCGATATACGCAGGGTCATGGGCGAGGGCGAGAATATCCGCCGGGCACAGCTCCGGGCGCAGCAGGTCGATGTCACGGGTCAGGCCACTGTCCACCAGGTGATCGCGCAGCAGGCGAAACTTGTCCATGGGGAAGCGGTGATCCGCCGGGAACTCGGGACTGTAGTCTTCGTGGTAGATCAGGGGCAGGGGCATGGCTGATTTATCGGGGAAGCCTGTAGGAATGAGTGAACGATCCTACCAGCGATGTAGACTTGCGGCATGGAAACAGAGGGGAGGGGCACGATGGAGCCGATACTGGAACTCGAAAGCGCGCGACTGTCATTACGGCAGTGGCGCGATGAGGATTTGCCGGCGTTTGCGGCGATGTGCGCCGATCCACAGGTGATGCGTTATTTTCCGGCACCCTTGAGTCGGCTGGAAAGTGCCGCGCTGATCGGGCGGGTTCGCGGGCATTTTGCCGAGTATGGCTTCGGCCTCTGGGCACTGGAGCGCAAGGACACCGGAGCGTTCATCGGGTTTACCGGGCTGAGTGTGGTCGGCTTTGACGCACCGTTCACGCCAGCCATCGAAATCGGCTGGCGCCTGGCGCGCGAGCACTGGGGCCTGGGTTATGCCAGCGAGGCGGCATGGACCGCTCTGCGCTGTGGGTTTGATCGCTTGGCGCTGCAAGAGGTCGTGGCGTTCACCACCGAAACCAACCTGCCTTCGCAAAAAGTCATGCAGGCGATCGGCATGCACCATGCCCCCGCCGATGACTTCGAGCACCCGCGGCTTGCAGAGGATCATCCGCTGCGCCCGCACGTGTTGTACCGCATCACCCGTGAGCAATGGCTGCAAACCTTGCATGGATAAGCAGGCACGGACGTTTACAATGGCCCTCATGTTGAACCGGGCCATAAACTGAATCGACCGCCGCAGCCCAGACTGCGCGGCATTGCTTTGTGTGAGGAGAGTCTGAATGAGCCAAGTGTTGGAAGATCTGGTAGACCTGCTGACCCTGGAACCGATTGAAGAAAACCTGTTCCGTGGCCGCAGCCAGGACCTGGGTTTCCGTCAGTTGTTCGGCGGCCAGGTGCTCGGCCAGTCCCTGTCGGCGGCCAGTCAGACAGTCGAAGAGACGCGCCATGTGCACTCGATGCACGGTTACTTCCTGCGTCCGGGCGATGCGAAGTTGCCGGTGGTGTATCAGGTCGATCGGGTGCGCGATGGCGGTAGTTTCAGCACGCGCCGGGTGACGGCGATCCAGAAGGGCAACCCGATTTTTACCTGCAGCGCCTCGTTCCAGTACGACGAAGAAGGCTTCCAGCACCAGAGCGAAATGCCGCAAGTGGTCGGCCCGGAAAATCTGCCGTCGGAGCTGGAGCTCACTCAGCAGCGCGCACACCTGATCCCGGAGCACATGCGCGAAAAACTGCTGTGCCCGAAACCGATCGAATTCCGCCCGGTGACCGAGAAAGATCCCTACAACCCGCAGCCTGCCGATCCGGTCAAATACGTCTGGTTCCGCGCCGATGGTGCGTTGGCTGACACTCCAGCGCTGCACAAATACCTGCTGGCCTACGCGTCGGACTTCGGCCTGCTGACCACCTCGATGCTGCCCCATGGCAAATCGGTCTGGCAGAAAGACATGCAGGTCGCCAGCCTTGATCACGCGTTGTGGTTCCACGCCGACCTGCGCGCCGATGACTGGTTGTTGTACGCCATGGACAGCCCGTGGGCCGGCAACTCGCGTGGATTCTCCCGTGGCAGCGTGTTCAACCGTGCCGGGCAACTGGTGGCCTCGGTCACTCAGGAAGGCCTGATTCGTCATCGCAAGGACTGGATATGAGCCTGGCCGAGGTGCGGCACTGGGTGTTCGACATGGACGGCACCCTGACCGTGGCCGTGCATGACTTCGCGGCGATCCGCGTGGCGTTGGCGATTCCTGCAGAACACGACATCCTCACTCACCTCGCTGGGCTGCCGGCCGAAGAAGCGGCGGCCAAACATGCGTGGCTGCTGGAGCACGAGCGGGATCTGGCGCTGGGTTCGAAACCGGCTCCGGGCGCGGTGGAACTGGTGCGGGAGTTGGCCGGGCGCGGTTATCGTCTGGGCATTCTCACGCGCAATGCTCGCGAGTTGGCCCATGTCACGCTGGAGGCCATCGGCCTGGCCGACTGCTTTGCGGTGGAGGATGTGCTGGGCCGAGATGAAGCACCGCCCAAACCGCATCCCGGTGGTTTACTGAAACTGGCCGAGGCCTGGAAGGTGCCGGCGAGTGAAATGGTGATGGTCGGTGATTACCGCTTCGACCTGGATTGCGGCCGGGCGGCGGGGACGCGGACGGTGCTGGTGAACCTGCCGGATAATCCGTGGCCGGAATTGACCGATTGGCATGCGCGCGATTGCGTGGAGTTGCGGCAGCTGCTTTCGGCTTGAGAGATTGGGCGTCCGATCAGACGCCCCAAAACTCACTGCCCGAACAACGCCTTTTGCCCCTCGGGCGAGGTAAACATCCCGTCGCCATTGTGTCCAACCCCGGGCACTTCAATCAGCTGCTGACTCAACCCTTGAGGGTGGCGCCGTTTCAGATAATTGAAATAATTGCGCCCGCGAATCAAACGAGAAGCGCCCTGGGCTTTGGCTTCGCAACTTTTATCCAGCGCCGGGTGATTCGGGTCGATGTCCTGCTGCCCGAGCAAATAAACGATGTCGCGTTTGATGTAGTTTTCTTCCAGCTGCGCAGGCGTTTGTCCATCGGCATAGGCGGGCAAGTCCGCCAGTCCATACTTCCAGCGATTGAAGTTCGGACACCCCGCATGACTGAACGCCACCGGCCGTTGCTCATTGAAATAGGCATACGACGAAGGATTGGCGATCACATAGCGCACCTTCACCCCTGCTGTGTCGAGGGCTGGCTGAGGGTGGCTCAACATGGCGTAACGCTGAACCACCTGAGCGCCGCCCGAGTGACCGGCAATGACGATTTGCTTCACGTCCGGAAACTGTCGCCGATCACCCAGGCGAGCGATGATTTCGTCGAGCGCCGCGTAGGAGCTCAGCGTAAATGGCGCGGTGGATAAGCCGCCGGCCATCCAGTCATTGCCGTGCCAGCGTAAAACGCTGTCAGGCACCGGGTGGCTCGCGATGTCGGTTTCATTGAGAAACTGCGGGGCGAGCACCAAGGTGTTATCGCTTTGCCCGGCTTGCTGGGCCGCGTGCTCGGCGCTCTGGCGGTAGGTTTCAGCGTTGCGCAAACGACCATGAATGATGATCAGCACCCGTTCGATGTTCTTCGCCGGTGTCGGGCCGATGCCCACCGCGATTTCGCCGGCGCTCAACAGCAGGCGCCCGGAACTGATCTCCTTGACCCCCTGCTCGGCAGCCTGGGCGCTTGTGCAGGTGATCAACAGAGCTAACAACCACTTGTGCATTACAGATTCTTCGCGGCAAAGGTATCGCACTGGCCAACCTGGCCTTGTGCAAATCCGGCTTTGAACCAGCGCACCCTTTGCGCTGACGTACCATGAGTGAACGAGTCCGGTACCACGCGGCCCTGACCTTGCTGCTGCAAGCGGTCATCGCCGATGGCGTTGGCGGCGTTCAAGGCTTCTTCGATGTCACCGGGTTCCAGCCAGTTCAGGCGCTTCTGCGCAATGTTGGCCCAGACCCCGGCCAGGCAATCGGCCTGCAGTTCCTGACGCACCAGCAAACCACCGTCGCCCTCCATTTGCCGGCCCTGCTGCCGAGCGGTCTGAATCTTCGCCGAAACGCCGAGCAAGGTCTGCACGTGGTGTCCGACTTCGTGAGCGATCACGTAGGCCTGGGCGAAATCGCCTGCGGCGGAAAAACGCTGGGACATTTCCTGGAAGAAACTCATGTCCAGATAGACCTTCTGGTCTGCCGGGCAATAGAACGGACCGGTCGCCGACGTCGCCAATCCGCACGCCGAGTTCACCTGATTGCTGAACAGCACCAGGGTCGGGTCTTTATATTGCCGACCGGCCTGCTGGAAAATCTGGCCCCAGGTGTCTTCGGTGTCGCCGAGGATCGAGCGCACGAATTCGGCCCCTTCATCATTGGCCGGTGGCGCCTTGCGGGTTTGGGTGGTGGTTGGGGCCGATTGCTCGCTCATTTGTCCGGTCAATTGACCGAGGATCTGCATCGGGTCCTGGCCGGTGATCCAGCCGATCCCGACGATCAACAGGATCGCCGTCAGGCTCAGGCCCTTGCCCCCGCCGAAGCGCATCCCACCGCCGACATCATCGCCACGGGCATCGACCACGTTGTCGCTGCGTCGGCCTTTTTTCCATAGCATGGGGGGGAATCCTCGTTTGAATATGGTGATGAGTGTTGCTGGTCAGTGAGAGCGGCGCCAGTCCGGTCGTCTGTCTTTTACTCGGCCCGAAATATTCCAGACTTGTATTGAACATGGATCGCCCGTCGAATTCCCTCAGGCGCTGGTTTTTTATCAGATCAAGTCCGTCCCACGCCGGCGATATGCCGGGCAGCGATGTAGCCGAAGGTCAGCGCCGGGCCGAGATTGATACCGCCGGCGGGATAGTGCCCGCCCATGATGCTGGCCATGTCGCCGCCCGCTGCATACAACCCGGCGATGGCCTGCCCCGACTCGCCAAGAACCTGGGCATGTTCATTGACCTTGAGCCCGGCAAAGGTGCCAAAGCAGCCAGGCTGAACCTTCACGGCGTAGAACGGGCCTTGTTCAATCGGCGCGACGCACGGGTTGGGTTGCTGCAACGCATCGCCCTGTTTGCGGTTGTAGGGCGTCGAGCCACGACCGAACAACGGATCTTCGCCGTTGCGCGCATGCCGGTTGTATTCATCAACCGTGCTGCGCAATCCGTTCGGGTCGATGCCGCAGGCCATGGCCAATTCCTCGACAGTGTTGCCGGTTTTCAGATAACCGCTGCGGATAAAGGATGACAGCGGCACCGGAAACGGCCGAGAAATTCCCAAGCCATAACGCCGTTGAAAACCATGAGTGCAGATCAGCCAGGAGGCGACTTCTTCGCCCTGCGGTGCGGCGGCGACCATGGCCGTTACGTAATCGTAGTAGCCGTCGGCTTCGTTGACGAAGCGCTGGCCGTTGCTCAATACGCCGATAATCCCCGGTTTGCCGCGTTCGATGATGTGCGGGAAGTGACCGATGCTGCCGTCACTGTGCGGCACATGCGAAACCGGCGCCCAGGCCACGGGCGATGCCATGTCGGTGTTGACCCGCGCACCGGCGCTTTCGCCCAATCGCAAACCATCACCGGCGACGCCCAGAGGCGGCAGCGCCAGGTGTTCGTTGCCGGTCGGTGTGCGGGGGGACAGCGCCTTGCGCCGCTCGATATCATTGGCGAAACCTCCGGTCGCGAGCACCACGGCCTTGCGTGCATGGATGCGGATATTGCCTTTGGCGGTACTGACGATCGCGCCTTGCACCTGATCGCCTTCGCGAAGCAACTCGGTCACCGGTGCCGATTCCCAGAGCAAGACGCCCAGGTCTTCGGCGGACTTTGCCAACCGCGCAACCAGCGCCACGCCGTTGACCAGTTGCATCGCCCGACCATGAACAGCGAGGTCGAACAAGTGCCGGGTGAAGCGCCGGGTCACGTGCCACGCTGCGGGCAAAGAGCGCGTCAGGTTGAGAAATGCGCTCAGGTCCGTTCCCGCCATGATCGGCATGCCCATGAACGAAGTTTCCCGCATGGTTTTGCGAAGGCGCTTCAGTAGCTTGCCGACTTTTCGTCCGTCATAAGGCGCAGCGATCACCGACCGTCCGCCGGTACCGGCGCCCGGCGTGTCGCCATGAATGTCGGCGATGGCGTTGCCATCGGCGAATTGCAGGGCAGTGTGTTGCTCGAAGAACGTGACCATTCGCGGGCCAGCCTCAAGGAACGCGTCGATCATCGCTGGATCGTAACGCTCACCCAATTCGTGCTTCAGGTAAGTGCGCGGTTGCTCGACGTCTTCAACGATGCCGGCACGACGCGCCAGAGGATTGCACGGCACCCAGGCCCATCCGCCGGACCACGCCGTGGCGCCGCCGAACACCGGGTCTTTCTCGACCACGATCACTTTCAAGCCATGCCAGGCCGCGGTAACGGCTGCGGACAATCCGGCCGCACCGGAGCCGACGATCAGCACATCGCATTCGATGTCCGCAAGGAGGGGAGAGTCGGCAGGCATCGTTTAAAAGCTCCATCGCGTATTTTTAGAATTTGATTCCAGAAAATATAAGAATGAGATTGGCCTCGGCAATCATTCACTGTGTAAAGAGGGCGGTTATCGGACAGCGGGTTCCAGATTTCGCATTACGTGGTTTGTCTTCTAGAATCGGCAAAATTTCGAGTGGAACCCCCCATGGCCGGCAGTCAGATCGAACGTGTTTTCAGCGTGCTGGAAAGCCTCACCAGTGACCCTCGCGGCCTGCCGATGCAGACGTTGGCGGAGCAACTGGACATCCCCAAAAGCGCGACCCACCGCCTGCTCGCCGAGCTGATTCGGCTTGGTTACGTGCGACAGAATCCGGAGAACCTGCGCTATCACCTGTCGACCAAACTGGTGGCGATGGGTTTCCGTTACTTGTCGAGCAGCGGCGCCGATATCGTGCAACCGGTGCTCGATCGCCTGGCCGAGGAAACCGGTGAGCTGGTGCGCCTTGGCGTTATTGAAGGTGAACGCCAGGTCTGGATCGCCAAGTCTCAGGGTGCCCGCTCCGGCCTGCGCTACGACCCGGACATGGGCCGTGATGCGCCCTTGTTCTACACCGCGTCGGGCCATGCATGGCTGGCGTGCATGAGCGATGCCGAAGCGTTGTCGCTGGTGGAGCGTCAGGGGAGCGAACGGCCGAAAGACCTGGGGCCGAACGCGCCGCGTTCCAACATTGAGTTACTGGAACGCCTGCGTCTGGCGCGTGAGCAGGGCTACGCCTGGGTCGAAGAGAGTTCGGCCGTGGGCACCTCGGCGATTGCGGCGGTGGTGCGCCACCCAGGCGATGGTCGAGTGATCGGTGTGCTGAGCATTGCCGGGCCTAGCGCGCGGATGCCGGGAGCGCGGTTGCATGAACTGGCGCCGCTGTTGTTGAAGTTCACTGAAGAGCTGTCTGCCGCAAGTCTGGCTTCAGAGTTGTTCGTCTAATTCTGCCCGCACAAACCCATATGTGGGCTATGCGAATCTGTGCGTTGTTCGAACACAAATTGCCGTTACTCCTGTAAGAATATGGAACTTGGTTCTAAATTATCGGAATTCATCCTTCCGACAATAATCACAAGAGAACCGCACCATGACTTCGCCCCTTCGCATCGCCCTGATCGGTGCCGGCAACATGGGCCAGCAGCATTACCGGCATCTGCAAACCCTGACGCAAGCGACGTTGTGTGCGGTAGCCGATCCCGGGCCACAAGCGGCAGGCCTCGCGGGCGAATGGGGCGTGGGGTATTTCGCTGATCACCGTCAGATGCTGGAGCAGGCGAAGCCAGACGCGGTGATCGTTGCCAACCCGAACATGCTCCACGTCAGTACTGCGCTCGATTGCCTCGCCGCCGGTGTGCCGGTGCTACTGGAAAAACCGGTGGGTGTGCACCTGGATGAAGCGCGCGAACTGGTGGCTGCGTCGAAAGCCACCGGTGTTCCCGTGCTGGTCGGCCATCATCGCCGGCACAATCCGTTGATCGTCCGCGCCCATGAACTGGTGCAGGGTGGCGCTTTGGGGCAGCTGACGACGGTGACGGCGCTCTGGCAGTTGCGCAAACCCGACAGCTATTTCGAAACGCCATGGCGCCGCGAGCCCGGTGCGGGGATGTTGCTGACCAACCTGATTCATGACCTCGACCTGCTGCGTCATCTTTGCGGCGAAGTGCGGCAGGTGCAGGCAATCACCAGCAATGCGGTGCGCGGGTTTGCCAACGAAGATTGCGCGGCGGTGTTGCTGCAGTTCGACAACGGTGCGCTGGGCAGCCTGACCGGTTCCGACGCGGTGGCGGCGCCCTGGAGTTGGGAGCTGGATTCCGGCGAGAACCCGGTCTATCCGCGCCAGGCCGATCAGCCCTGTTACTTGCTGGCCGGGACGGGTGGTGCATTGAGCATTCCGCAGCTCAAGCGCTGGCACTACGCCGACGTCGATGGCGGATGGCATCAACCGTTGCTGGCGGAACAGGAAAGCTTCAGCGTCGATGAAGCATTGCGTTTGCAGTTGCAGCACTTCGTGCGCGTGGCGCGTCGGGAAGTCGAACCACTGGTGAGCGCGGCCGATGCTGCGCGCACCCTGGCGCTGGTTGAGGCGATTCGCGAGGCCGCCGAAACCGGTCGTGCCTGCACCCCAATGTTGATCGAGGGATGAGCATGAGTGAGCGGATCTTTTCCCTGGCCAGCCTGACGGTGCTGGAGTTGTCTCCGCCGGAGATGGTCGAAGTCGCAGCACGGGCCGGATACAGCCATGTCGGACTACGCCTTGAACCGGCGACACCCGAAGAACATCACTTTGCGCTGGTAGCCGATGTCGGTTTACGGCGTAAGACGCTGGCGCGGCTGCGCGATACCTGCATTCGTGTGCTGGATGTTGAAATCCTGCGCCTTAAACCGCAAACCGTCGTCGCCGACTTCGAGAAGATTCTGGCGGTCGGAGCGGAATTTGGTGCCAGCGAATTGCTGGTGGCCGGTAACGATTCTGACGAACAACGACTCACCGAGAACTTCGCCCGGTTGTGCGATCTGGCGGCATCTTACGGGCTGCATCCGCACCTGGAGTTCATGCCGTGGACCGATGCGCGCAATCTCGAACAAGCGGTGCGTATCGTCGAAAATGCTGACCGTGAAAACGGCGCGGTGTTGGTGGACGCGTTCCATTTCGACCGATCGGGTTCGCGGCTGGAAGATCTGGCCAAAGTTGCCCCGTCACGGTTACGGTACACGCAGTTATGCGATGTCGCGGGGCCACGGCCAACGGACATGGCGGAGATTTTGCGTCAGGCGCGTAACGAGCGGCGTTTTCCGGGCGATGGTGATTGTGATCTGGCGGGTTTGTTGCAGTGTTTGCCGGCCGATATCCCGTTAAGCCTGGAGATTCCCACCGTGAAGTTGCTGGAGCAGGGCGTGAGCGGGTTGCAGCGGGCGCAGATGGCGTTGGATAAGACTCGGGAATTGTTGGCGCGGCGGTAAGCGGTGCTGCGCACCTATCGCGGGCAAGCCACGCTCCCACAGGTTATCCAGTGTTCATGCAGGAACGAGGCTTGCCCGCGAAGCTTTTGATTTTTGATGCAAAAAAAAAGGATCGCTAATGACCATCAGCACCCCGCTCTCCGGTGTAAACCAACCCTTCAAAGGGATTCTGCTGATCGTTGTCGCGACCTTTCTGTTTTCCAGTCACGACGCCTTGTCGAAATATCTATCGGGGTTCTATCCGATCGTCATGGTGGTCTGGGCCCGTTATGTGGTTCACACCTTGCTGATGGCCGGGATTTTCCTGCCGCAATCGGGGTTGCGAGTCCTGCGCACCAAACGTCCGTTGCTGCAGTTGTTCAGGGCGTTGTGCCTGTTGGGCACCAGTTTGTTTTTCACCACCGGTTTGCAGTACATCCCGTTGGCCGAAGCCACGGCGGTCAACTTTCTCGCTCCGGTTCTGGTCACCGCGTTGTCGGTGCCACTGCTGCGTGAGCGGGTCACCCGTGGCCAATGGATCGCAGTGATTTGCGGATTTGTCGGTGTATTGATCATCGTCCATCCCGGCGGTGATCTGTTCACGCCAGCAGTCTTGCTGCCACTCTGCTCGGCGCTGTTTTTCTGCTTCTATCAATTGCTCACCCGCAAGCTCAGTGAAATCGACAGCCCGACCACCAGTAACTTCTTCGCCGGCCTGTGCAACACCCTGGTGATGAGCGCATTGGTGCCGTTTTTCTGGAAAGTGCCAAGCCTTGGGCATGGATTGATGATGGTTGCACTGGGCGCCTGCGGGATGACGGCGCACCTGTTTCTGACCCAGGCGTTCCGCCATGCCGCCCCAGCGCTGCTGGCACCGTTCGGCTATTGTCAGATTGTCTTTGCCGGTTTGCTGGGCTGGTTGCTGTTTTCTCACACGCCGACCCTGACCACGGTGGTCGGGATCGCGGTGATTTGCTGCAGCGGGTTGGCGGCGGCGTGGCAACAAAGCCGCCGCTGAAACCGGTCAAAATTTGAAACGCACCACCAGGTTTTGCAGGCCCGCCGCCAGTCGCGACAACTCCTGGCTGGTGGCGCTGGTCCGAGTCGCGGCGTCGGCGCTTTCCAGCGACAGGTCGCGGATGTTCAGCAGATTACGATCCACCTCACGGGCCACCTGCGCCTGTTCTTCCGAGGCACTGGCGATCACCAGGTTACGTTCATGGATCTGCTCCATCGCCCGGGTGATTTCTGCCAGCGCCAGCCCGGCCTGTTCAGCAATCGACAAGGTTTCAGCAACACGCTGACTGTTGTCGTGCATCGACATCACCACACCGTTGGTATCGCCCTGAACCCGGCCAATGATCTGTTCGATCTCCCGGGTTGATTGCTGAGTGCGATGCGCCAGCGCCCGAACTTCATCGGCCACCACCGCGAAACCACGTCCGTCTTCCCCGGCTCGCGCAGCCTCGATGGCGGCATTGAGCGCGAGCAGGTTGGTCTGTTCGGCGATGGCGCGGATCACGTCCAGCACCTTGCCGATTTCCCGGGACTGCTCGGCCAGGGTCTGAACCTGTTGCAGCGCGACACCCGCATTGCTGCTCATCGCCTGAATCGAATCCAGGGTTTCAATCACTCGCGCCTGGCCCTGATTGGCTTGATGTGTGGACTGTCTGGTGCTGTCGGAAGTCGACACCGCGTTGCGTGCCACTTCTTCCACCGCGACGGTCATTTCGTTGACGGCCGTGGCGGCTTGCTCGATTTCATTGTGTTGCTGTTGCAGCCGACTGGAATCCTGTTGAGTGCTCTGATTCATCTGCAGGGCGGCGGCCGCCAGTTGAGTCGACGTGCCGCTGATCAGTTGCAGGGTTTCCCGCAGGCTGGTCTGCATGGCCGACAGGGCCTTAAGCAAGCGTGCGGTTTCATCGGCGCCGTGGCTGCGGATCGGTTGACTCAGGTCACCGGCGGCCACTTGCTCGGCCACGTCGACCGCCTGACGGATCGGCATGACGATGCTGCGTATCAACAGCCAGGCAAGGCACAGGGTCAGGAGCGCGACGGCTATCAGCGCACCGATCACGGTGATTTTTACCTGATTGTAGAGCGAGTCAGCCTGGTTGGCCGAGAGGCTGACTTCGTTGGCGGAAAGCGCCATCAACTCGGCGAACTGGTCACCGGTCTGGGTCGAGTAGTCCTGGATTTTTCCATTGAGCAACGCGGTCATTTCTTCGCTGCGGTTTTCCCGCGACAGCGCTTCGTATTGCGCCAGCGCCTGGCGGTAACTGGTGACGGTGGTGACGAACTTTTCGTACGGCCCCCGGTTGTAATCACCGACCAGCGGAGTGAATTTTTCCAGCGTCTCTGCAAGCCAACCCTGCACTTGGTGCAGACGTGTGACGGTGGCATCGAGCACCTTTGGATCGCGGTTGAGCGCCATGCGCAGGCTGAGCACGCGAATGCTCAGGATGTAGTCGCGGATTTCACCCAGGTGGCGAATGCTGGGCAGGGAGACGTTTTCAGTGTGCTGGCCGGTGGCGCGGACTTGCGCGACCTGTTTAAGGGCGAACAGCCCCTGCAACAGGACCAGCAGGGCGATGACGCCGAAGCTGATCACGGCACGCTTGGCGATGCTCAAGTTACCTGGCGACATGGTGTGCCTCTGTGGCTGTGAGAAAAAAAGGGTGAAATGGATAAATCGCGGCCATAAAAAAACGCAGGCCCGGGATCAGGCCTGCGTTTGTGGTGTATCAATCTTTTACGGTCGGAATCTTGCGCGGTGCCATGAAGTACATCCAGGTCAGCGCGATGAAGTACATCGCCGGAATGATGGTGAACAACACGGTGTAGTTGTTGTTGGTGATGGTCAGAATGTGGCCGACCAACTGGGTCATGAACATCCCGCCGATCGCCGCGCACATGCCGCCGAAGCCGAACACCGTACTCATCATGTGTTTAGGCGTGTAGTCCATCACCAGGCTCCAGATGTTCGCGGTCCAGGCCTGGTGCGCGCCGATGGCCAGGGAGATGGCGAACACCGCGAGCCACAGGCTGCTCGAACCGGCGGCCATGACCACGCCGATGATGCAGCAGGCGAACAGGAACATGGACATCAGTCGGGCCTTGATCGGGTTGATCCCGCGACCGATCAGGAACGAAGACAGGATCCCGCCGCCGACGCTGCCGAAGTCAGCCGTGAGGTAGATGATGATCAGCGGAATACCCATCTGGGTCACGTTGATCCCCAGGTTGTATTGCTGATTGAGGAACGGCGGCAGCCAGTACAGGTAGAACCAGAACACCGGCGCGGTGATCGAGTAGGCGAGGGCGAAGGCCCAGGTGCCACGCATGCGCAGGATTCGCGAGAACGGTACGCGGGATTGTTCCGGTTCGACTTCCTTCTGGATGTAGTCCAGTTCCGATTGTTTAACGCTCGGGTGATCTTCCGGGTTGAAGTACTTCAGGCCCCAGAACAGCAACCAGATGCCGCCCAGCGCCGCCATGCACAGGAACGCTGCCTGCCAGCCCCAGGCGTGAAGAATCAGTGGAAGCAGCATCGGTGTGAACATCGCACCGACGTTGGTCCCGGCGTTGAAAATACCGGTGGCCACGGCGCGCTCGCCAGCCGGGAACCACAACCGGGTGGTTTTCACGCAGGCCGGGTAGTTGGCGGCTTCAGTCAGGCCGAGAATGAACCGGCAGACCATGAAGCCCGCCGCCGAAGTGGCCAGGCCATGAGCGCCGGTGGCCAGGCTCCAGAGCAGTACCGCGAAGAAGAACACGCGCTTCACGCCGACCCGGTCGATCAACCGGCCTTGCAGCACGAAACCGACGGCGTAGCCGACCTGGAACCAGAAGTTGATGTTGGCGTAGTCCATCGCCGTCCAGCTCAGTTCCTTGGCCAGGATTGGCTGCATGACGCCCAAGGCTGCGCGGTCGATGTAGTTCAGGGTGGTGGCGAAAAATACCAGCGCCAGCATTCCCCAGCGGGTTTTGCCGACGGCCATGGCGCCGCGGATTTTGTCGCCGATGCCGCCAGTGGCGACGCTTTGGGCCGAAGCCACGCGAGAGCTTTGAGAGGGAAACATGTGTGTGCCATCCGTTCAATGACTGACAAGCGAGGCTTGTCGGGACTTCAAGGGCGCGTGATCAATCGATGGCGACGGGCGCGAGTGAGATTGATCGGCTGAGGTGTTTTCGTCAGGCGACGACAACGTTTTATTCAGCGAGCGGCACGGTTCGGCCGAGGGGGCGCAAGGTTCGGATGGACACCAGGTCTGGCGTGAGATCGGTGGAGCAAGCAAACAAGGCGTTGAATGAGCGCATGAGCGTGTACCCGTTTTTTGAAATTTTTATGTGGTGTTCAGGGTCTTTGGTAACCGAGTCCATGGGGTCGTGACCGGACTCAATGTGGTGTCGATGGTGCGCAGTGGACGAAAAATCGTCAATTCGCCAACCGCCATTGTGTTCGATAATCGCCCGCAAAACTAACCGGGTAGTACACTTTGAATTGCTGTGCGGATTCGTCAAGCCAATAATTTGCCCAACAAGAATGTCCCCACCACCGGGAGTCGACACATGCAGCGTTCCATTGCCACCGTTTCCTTGAGCGGTACCCTGCCGGAAAAACTAGAAGCCATCGCCGCCGCCGGTTTTGACGGGGTGGAAATTTTCGAGAACGACCTTCTCTACTACGACGGCAGCCCACGGGAAATCAGGCAGATGTGCGCTGATCTCGGGATCGCGATCACTCTGTTCCAACCCTTTCGGGATTTCGAAGGTTGCCGCCGCGATCGACTGCCGCGCAATCTGGAGCGGGCCGAGCGCAAGTTCGATTTGATGCAGGAGCTGGGCACCGACCTGGTGCTGGTGTGCAGCAACGCCTCGGCCGACTCCATCGGCGATGAGCAGATCCTGGTCGACGATTTGCGCCTGCTCGCCGAACGGGCCGGCGCTCGTGGTTTGCGGATCGGTTACGAAGCGCTGGCCTGGGGCCGCCACGTGAACACGTATCAACAGGTGTGGAACATCGTTCGCCAGGCCGACCATCCGAGCCTCGGCGTGTTGCTGGACAGTTTCCATACGCTGTCGCTCAAGGGCGACCCGAAGGCGATCGCCGAGATTCCCGGTGACAAGATCTTCTTCGTGCAAATGGCCGATGCACCGATCCTGGCCATGGACGTGCTGGAGTGGAGCCGGCATTTCCGTTGTTTCCCCGGCCAGGGCGAATTCGATCTGCCGGGGTTCCTCGCGCCGATCATCAAGAGTGGCTACACCGGCCCGCTGTCGCTGGAGATCTTCAACGACGGTTTCCGCGCCGCGCCACCCCGGGCCAACGCCGCCGACGGCTTGCGTTCGTTGCTGTACCTGGAAGAGAAAACCCGCCAGCGCCTGGAACAGGAAGCCACGCCTGTGGCCAATCGCGACATTCTGTTCGACACCCCAGGCGCCAGCGAATACAACGGCATCGAGTTTCTTGAATTCGCCGTGGACGAAAGCCTCGGTGCCAAGCTGTCCCATTGGTTGGAGCGACTGGGTTTCGTCAAGGCCGGACAGCACCGTTCCAAGAGTGTCAGCCTGTTGCGTCAGGGCGATATCAACCTGATCCTCAACTCCGAACCTTATTCCTTCGCCCACAGTTTTTTCGAGGCCCATGGGCCATCGCTGTGCGCCACCGCCGTGCGGGTCAAGGACAGCGCCAGTGCGTTGGCCCGAGCCGTGGCTTACAAAGGCCAGCCGTATCGCGGGCTGGTAGGCCCCAATGAGCTGGAACTCGCCGCCGTGCGTGCGCCGGACGGCAGTCTGATTTACCTGGTAGACCAGGACGCCGACGTCTATGGCACCGACTTCAATCTGCAACCGGCGGCCGTGGCCAGCGGTGGCCTCAAGCGCATCGACCACATGGCCATGGCGCTGCCCGCCGACAGTCTCGACAGCTGGGTGTTGTTCTATAAAAGCCTGCTGGATTTCGAAGCCGACGATGAAGTGGTGCTGCCCGACCCGTATGGTCTGGTGAAGAGCCGTGCCTTGCGCAGCCGTTGCAGTTCGATCCGCCTGCCGCTGAACATTTCCGAGAATCGCAACACCGCGATCTCACACGCACTCTCGAGTTATCGCGGTTCCGGTGTGCATCACATCGCTTTCGATTGCGACGACATCTTTGCCGAAGTTAGCCGTGCCAAGGAGGCGGGCGTGCCGCTGCTGGATATCCCGCTCAACTACTACGATGACCTCGCCGCGCGCTTCGATTTCGACGATGAGTTCCTCAGCGAGTTGGCGTATTTCAACGTGCTCTACGACCGTGATGCCCAGGGTGGCGAGCTGTTTCACGTGTACACCGAGCCGTTCGAAGGGCGGTTTTTCTTTGAAATCATCCAGCGCAAAAACGGCTATGCGGGTTACGGCGCGGCCAACGTAGCCGTGCGACTGGCGGCCATGGCCAAATCCCGAAGTGGTGGCGTACGTCAGACAAAGTTGTAGGAAAATCGTAAACACGGGTACAAAACCGCTGCCGCGTGACTTCCTTCACTGTGCGCGGCGGCCCATAATCGCCTACTTGTGCAGTGATGGCCGTGAGCCCGCAATGACAATAATTTCAGAACTCTCCGTAGCGCCCGAAAAGCCAATTGCCGAGCCTCGCAAGAGTCGCAAGAACAACCCGGAAAAAACCCGCGAGAACATCCTTCAAGAGGCTATCGTCGAGTTCGTCCAGCAGGGGCTTTCCGGTGCGCGCGTCGATGCGATCGCCGAGCGCATCCACACCTCCAAACGCATGATCTATTACTACTTCGGCAGTAAGGAGCAGCTCTACGTCGAGGTGCTGGAAAAACTCTACGGGGATATCCGCAGCACCGAAAGTCGCTTGCACCTGGCCGAGCTGGCGCCGGTGGAGGCGATTCGGCGGTTGGTGGAATTCACCTTCGACCACCATGATCGCAACGTCGATTTCGTGCGCATCGTCTGCATCGAGAACATTCACAACGCCGAGTATGTGAAGCGCTCCGATGCGATCAAGGCGATGAACAACACCATCCTCGATTCACTGGGCGAGATTTTGCGTCGCGGGGCTGCAGAGGGTGTATTCCGCGCCGGCCTCGATCCGCTGGATGTGCACCTGCTGATCAGTTCGTTTTGCTTCTATCGCGTGTCGAACCGTCATACCTTTGGTGAGATCTTTCAGATCGACTTGCCGGACGAAAGTATCAAGCAGCGTCATCGGGAGATGATCTGTGAGTCGGTGTTGCGGTATCTGCAGGTCTGATTTGCAGGGTCCTTAAAAGATCGCAGCCTCGTTTCACTCGACAGCTCCTACAAGTACCCATACCCCTGTAGGAGCTGTCGAGTGAAACGAGGCTGCGATCTTTTGCATTTCAACCATTCATGCTTTGAAAATGCGCCAGCATCCGCTGGGCATCCGGCACCACGCCGCTGAATAATTCAAACGCCTTCACCGCCTGAAACACCGCCATGTTGCCGCCGTCCAGGGTTCGGCAACCCAGCGCGCGAGCGTTGCGCAGCAGTTCGGTTTCCAGCGGGAAGTAAACGATCTCCGCCACCCACAACTGCGCGCGAAGCAGCTCTACCGGCACTGGCATGCCAGGCAGCTTTTTCATGCCCATGGGCGTGGTATTCACCAGTCCATCAGCCTGACCCAGCGTGCCCGGCAAGTCATGACCGGCCACGGCGCGGCCAAAACCGAAATGCTGATTGAGGTTGTCCGCCAAAGACTGAGCCCGGCTGTGATCCACATCGAAAATGCTCAGCAGTTGTACGCCTTCGCTCAATAACGCGTGGGCCACCGCTGCGCCTGCGCCACCGGCGCCCATTTGCACCACACGCTCACGGGCAACGTCCGGCAGGCCGCGACGAAACCCTTCGGCAAAACCCAGGCAATCGGTGTTGTGGCCAATGCGTTTACCGTCCTTCAACACCACCGTGTTCACCGCGCCAATGCCGCGGGCTTCCGGCGACAATTCGTCGAGCAACGGGATGATTGTCTGCTTGCACGGGAAGGTGATGTTCAGCCCGGTGAAATTCATCCGCTCGGCGGCCATCAGCAGGTCGGGCAGGGCGCCGCTGTCGAGTTTCAGCTGATCCAGATCGATCAGTCGATACAGGTAGCGCAGACCCTGCGCATCGCCTTCGTGCTCGTGCAGCACCGGAGTGCGGGAAGCCTGAATGCCGGCGCCGATCAGCCCGGCCAATACCACGGTGTTCTGTGTCATCACGCTTAACCTTTCAAACGTTGGCTGAAATGCTCCAGCGCCAAACGATAGCCGTGGCTGCCGAAACCGCACATCACGGCCGTGGCGATGGACGAGACAAAGGAGTGATGCCGGAAGGGTTCGCGGGCATGGACGTTGGACAGATGCACTTCGATCACTGGCAGTTCGCTGGCGACCAAGGCATCGCGAATGGCGACCGAGGTGTGAGTCCAGGCGGCCGGGTTGATGACGATCCCGGCGCAGCGGCCACGGGCGGCATGAATCCAGTCGAGCAGTTCGCCTTCATGGTTGGTCTGGCGAAACTCCACCTTCAGGCCGAACTCTTCGGCGGCGCGACCGCACAGCGCTGAAATATCCGCCAGGGTTTCGTGGCCATAAGTCGCCGGTTCACGGGTGCCGAGCAGGTTCAGGTTCGGGCCGTTGAGCACCAGAACGATAGGGGACATCGGGTCTCTCCACTTATTATTTTTGGCATTGGCCGAGGGTCTCAGCCTGTGGAGATAAATTGTACTAACTGGTTAATAAGGTCAATTGAAGAGGCACCGGCCCTGGATTATCTGTGCGGTGATCGAACATTCAGCGTGGAAGACGCTCAACCAGAAAATCGATAAACGCCCTGAGCCGCAACGGCACATGGCGGCTTTGCGGATACAGCAAAGTGAAGGGGCGGGAGCGCCCGCCGTAGGGCTTGAGCACTTCCACCAGCGAGCCATCCGCCAGTTCGTTTTCGACGATGAAGCGATAGGTTTGAAACAGCCCGGCGCCGTGTTTCGCCAGCGTCACGCCACCCAATACATCATCGGAACAGCAGTAATTACCTTCGGCCAAAATCTCCAGCGGCACGCCGTTATCGTTGAACAGCCAGGCAATCCGCCGCCCGCTGCTGGGTAGCTCGAACTGAATGCATTCGTGGTGCGCCAGGTCGTCCAGGGTTTGTGGCATGCCGGCACGCTTCAGATAGTCAGGGCTGGCAATCATCACCAGCGCAGCGTCCTCCAGTGGCCGGGCAATCAGCCCGGAGTCGGGAATCGCCCGCACACGGATGGCCATGTCATAGCCTTCGCCGACAAAATCGATGTTGCGATTGCTGATGTGCACCTCGACTTTCACGGCGGGAAAACGCGCCCGGAACGTCGGCAGCAGCGGCAGGATGCGGTGGTGGGCATAGGTGGTGGGAATGCTGATACGCAAGGTGCCGGAGGGTTCCTGCTGTTGGCCCATGACTTCGCGCTGAGCCTCGACCAATTGCGCAAGGGCCAGGCGACACTCCTCGAAATAGCGCCGGCCACTGTCGGTCAGCTTGACGCTGCGGGTGGTCCGCGCGAACAGCCGTACACCCAGACGTTCTTCCATCCGCGACACCGAGCGGCTGACCGCAGCCGGCGTCACGCCAGCCACCAGGGCTGCGGCGGTAAAGCTGCCGGCTTCGGCGGCCAGGCAAAACAGTTCGATGCTGCCGAGCTGAAGATCGTCGAAATGTCGCTGCATGATTGATTACACCAAGAATCAAATGGGATGCCTGAGGTTGTGTTTATCAAAGATGGGCGCACAAATACAGGGCGTTTCAATCGCCCACAAAAAAGCCGTCCCAAGGACGGCTGATTTGTATAACGGCTGCAATCAACGACGGGTCAACAACACTCCGGATTCCATGTGATGGGTCCACGGGAACTGGTCGAACATCGCGCATTGAGTAATGCGGTGAGTGTCGTTCAGTTGGGCGATGTTGGCCGCGAGGGTTTCCGGGTTGCAGGAAATGTAGAGGATGTTGTCGAAGCGCCGGGTCAGTTCGCAAGTATCCGGGTCCATGCCGGCGCGGGGCGGATCGACGAACACGCTACCGAACTCGTAGCTCTTGAGGTCGATGCCGTGCAGGCGACGGAACGGGCGAACTTCGTTCAGGGCTTCGGTCAATTCTTCGGCAGACAGACGCACCAGCGTGACGTTATCCACCGCGTTTTCGCTCAGGTTGCTGAGTGCCGCGTTGACCGAGGTCTTGCTGATTTCGGTGGCCAGCACTTTGCGCACACGGGTAGCGAGTGGCAGGGTGAAGTTGCCGTTGCCGCAATACAGCTCCAGCAGATCATCCGGGCGATCACCGAGAGCGCCATACGCCCAATTGAGCATCTTCTGGTTCACCGTGCCGTTGGGTTGGGTGAACGCGCCTTCCGGCTGGCGATAGCTGAAGGTACGGCCGCCGACTTCAAGTTGCTCGACCACGTAATCGTGACCGATCACTTCGCGTTTGCCCTTCGAGCGACCGATGATGCTGACGTTCAGGTCGGCTGCCAGCTTCGACGCCGCCGCGTGCCAGTGCTCGTCCAGCGGGCGGTGGTAGCACAGGGTGATCATCGCATCGCCGGCCAGCGTGGTCAGGAACTCCACTTGGAACAGCTTGTGGCTCAGGGCTGCACTCGCTTGCCACGCCGCCTTGAGCTGCGGCATCAACTGGTTGATGCGCAGGCTTGCGATCGGGAACTCTTCGATCAGGATCGGCGTGCGTTTGTCTTCCTGGGAAAACATTGCGTAGTGGCGCTCGCCGGCTTCACGCCACAGGCGGAATTCGGCACGCAGGCGGAAGTTTTTCAGCGGCGAATCGAACACCGCAGGCTCGGGCGCACCGAACGGGGCCAGCAGATCACGCAGGCGCGTGACCTTTTCTTCGAGCTGAACGGCGTAGGCCTGGGAATCAAAAGTCATGCGTTGAACCAACCTAACTTGATCACGAACAGAATCGACAGAACCACCAACGCCGAGTTCAGCTCACGGCCACGGCCGGACAGCAACTTGATGGCGGTCCAGGAAATGAATCCGAACGCGATACCGTTGGCGATGGAGTAAGTGAATGGCATAGCCAGAGCGGTGACTACCACTGGCGCTGCAACGGTGATGTCGTCCCAGTCTATTTCCGCCAGCCCCGAGGTCATCAATACGGCGACGAACAGTAAGGCAGGTGCGGTGGCGAAGGCCGGTACGCTGGCGGCCAGTGGTGCGAAGAACAGCGCCAGCAGGAACAGAATCGCCACCACGACGGCGGTCAGGCCGGTGCGGCCACCGGCACTCACGCCGGCTGCGGATTCGATATAGCTGGTGGTGGTCGAGGTGCCCAGCAACGAACCGGCCATGGCCGCGGTGCTGTCGGCGATCAGGGCACGACCCATTTTCGGCATGTGGCCGTCCTTGCCCATCAGGCCGGCGCGCTTGGCGACGCCGATCAGGGTGCCGGAGTTATCGAACAGATCGACGAACAGGAACGCGAAGATCACGCTGACCAGACCAATGTCCAGTGCGCCTTTGATGTCCAGTTGCAGGAAGGTTGGCGCCAGCGACGGTGGCATCGACATCACGCCGCCGAACGGGCTGAAGCCCAGCAGGATGGAAACGATGGTCACCGACAGAATGCCGATCAGCACCGCACCGCGCACTTTCAGGGCCTCCAGGGCAACGATCAGGGCAAAGCCCAGGGTTGCGAGGATCGGCGCCGGTTGCTTCAGGTCGCCAAGGCCGACCATGGTCGCCGGGTTGCTGACGACGATGCCAGCGTTGTGCAGGGCGATCAGTGCCAGGAACAGGCCGATGCCGGCGGCAATCGCCGAACGTAGCGCCAACGGGATGCTGTTGATGATCCATTCACGGATGCGGAAGATCGACAGCAGGAAAAACATCACCGCCGAGAGGAACACCGCACCCAGCGCCACTTGCCAGGTGTGGCCCATGTGCAGGACCACCGTGTAGGTGAAGAAGGCGTTCAGGCCCATGCCCGGTGCCAGGGCGATCGGGTAATTGGCGATCAGGCCCATGGTCGTCGAGCCGATGGCGGCGGCCAGACAGGTGGCGACAAACACCGCGCCCTTGTCCATGCCGGTCTCGCCGAGGATGCTCGGGTTGACGAACAGAATGTAGGCCATGGCCAAAAAGGTCGTGACGCCCGCCAGAATCTCGGTCCGCACGTTGGTGTTGTGTGCCTTGAGTTGAAACAGCCTTTCCAGCATGTCTGCTCCCCGTGGCGCGCCCGGCGCCGTGAATGTATCGACCTCAACAGCAAAGCACAGACCGCCGTAGGCGCCTGGGAATTTTCTGTGGGTCGGAAAAAGCCGCGCATCATACCAGCAGCGTGGGGCTATGGCTGCTTATGGCTGCGATCGTCGTCGATGTTTTGCCAAAAAGGGAACTGCGCCATACTGCGCGCTGTTTTTTTAGGGCAGGGAAGGGCGGAATATGAAGTACATGAGCACGCGCGTGGTTGTCGCATTCGCAGTGTTGATCGCGTTGTTCCTGGGTGCCCAAACCGCCTCGGCAGCGACGGCTCCACCTCTGAGTCAGGTCAAGGTGCTCAAGGTCGAGTCGCCCAACTGTGGCTTTGAAGATATTGCGGACAAGCAGGAGCAGACTCGTTGCGATCACCAGGGGCCGAACATCAAGGTGTATGTGCTGGAAGTCGGCTACGGTCGCGAAGCCCATGTTGCCCTGGACGGTTTCGAGGTGGATGGCACCCGGACCCCAGTCTGTGCTTTTGATACCGGCAACCTGACCGAGTGCTCAGTCGGGAAAAAAACTGTCGGCTATCTGTACATCTTCAACCTGGCAGGCAAGCAGGACGGCATCTTCACGTTCAGCAACACCTCGATCAACGCTCCGGGCAACACGATGTCGACGCAGCTTTACATCAAGTAACGGCCAGGCTCGAACAAGGGTCAGGAAAGCTGACTACGCTTTAAAGATCATTCTCTGGACCGCGCCCATGACCTTTAGAGCCCTGATTACCCTCGCCGAGGGCATCGACGATCTGCAAACCGTGACCCTGATCGATGTACTGCGCCGCGCCAAGGTTGAAGTGGTGGTGGCCAGTATCGAGTCGCGGCGCATGCTGACCTGCGCGCGCGGCACCCGCCTGACCGCCGATGCGATGCTGGTCGATTTGCTGGCCCAACCCTTCGACTTGATCGTTTTGCCCGGCGGCGCCGTGGGGACGCAGCATTTGGCGGCCCATCAACCTCTGCAACAATTGATCAAGGACCAGGTCGCCGCCGGACGCTTGTTCGCCGGCATTGCCGAAGCGCCGGCGCTGGCGCTGCAGACTTTTGGCGTGCTGCGTCAGCGGCGCATGACGTGCCTGCCTTCCGTCAGCCATCAATTGTCGGGCTGCAACTTCGTCGATCAACCGGTGGTGGTCGATGGCAACTGCATCACCGCCCAGGGTTCGGGCGCCGCGCTGGAGTTTGCGCTGACGCTGGTGGAGCAACTCTGCGGCAAAACCACGCGGTCGGCGGTGGCGGGGGAATTGCTTGTTTAGAAATATCAGGCGTGGACAGCAATCGGCTCGATGAGCGGTTGCTCACGCTGCTCCGCCTGCCAGAGATCGTAGTCGGTCTGAACGCCTAACCACATACGAGCCTTACCGATTCCAGCCCGCTCCAGGCGTACCGCCAGATCCGGACTGATGGGCGCATGGCCGTGCAGCACTCGCGAAAGATGCGGGCGGGCGAATCCAAGGTGTCGGGCCAGTTCGGTGACGCTGATGCCAAGCTCGGGCAATACATCCATCAAAAGTGTTTCGCCAGGGTGTGGCGGGTTGTGCATGGGCATGGTCCTGCCTCCTGTCAGTGATAGTCCAGATAGTCGACCAGTTCGATATCCGAACCAATAAAACGAAAAATAACCCGCCAGTTCCCCGAAACACTGAGTGACCAATATTCGACCAGATCGCCCTTGAGCGGATGTAATCGCCACCCCGGAAGGTCGAGGTCGTCGGGAGTCGCTGCGCGATCCATAAACTGCAGCATGCGAGCCAGACGCTTCGCATGATCTGCTCGAATCCCACGAGTCGAACCGGTTTCGTAGAAGCCACGAAGGCCTTTGTGCTGAAAGGATTTGATCATGCTCAGAGTGTAAGGCGATACATTACACTTGATGCACTATCTATGTATTGCACTTGGTCGGAGAATTTATGCTTGGTGCTGATTGCCGGCCTTTTTTGGATGCAGGTGTGGGACATTCCTGTCCCCCCTGATCAGCTTCAGGCCCTGACTTCTTCCACCGGTCCCGGTACATGCATACGGTCGCGGTTGGCCAGGGTCGGGAACAGTTTGACCCAGGCCCCGGTCACCATCAGTGTGCCGATGCCGCCCATCACCACGGCCGGTACGGTGCCGAACCAGTGGGCCGTCAAGCCAGACTCGAATTCGCCGAGCTGATTCGAAGCACCGATGAACAAGCCATTCACGGCACTGACCCGGCCGCGCATCTCGTCCGGGGTTTCCAGCTGCACGAACGAGGCGCGGATCACCATGCTGATCATGTCTGCCGCGCCTAAAACCACCAACACAGCGAGAGAGAACCAGAACGAAGTCGACAGGCCGAAAGCGATGGTTGCCACGCCGAATACACCCACGGCGGTAAACATCACCCGTCCGACGTTGCGTTCCACGGCAAATCGCGCCAGAAACAGCGACATCAGCAGTGCGCCCACCGCGGGGGCCGAACGCAGCAGGCCCAGACCCCAAGGGCCGGTCAGCAGAATATCTTTGGCGAACACCGGCAGCAGCGCAGTCGCGCCACCCAGCAAGACGGCAAACAGATCCAGGGAAATCGCCCCGAGAATATCCGGACGGCTGCGAATGAAGCGGATGCCTGCGAGCAGCGAATCCAGGGTCGCCTTGCCCTTGTTCAACGGTGTCTGCCGAGCCGGTAGGTTAAGCATCAGCGCACAGGCGATGAGGTAGAGGATCACCGTCGGGCCATACACCCAGACGCTGCCGAAGGCGTAAAGCAAACCGCCCAGCGCCGGGGCAACGATGGTGGCCGATTGCTGCGCAGATTGCGCGGCAGCAACCGCGCGCGGGAATAAAGCACTGGGCACGATGCTCGGCAGCAAGGCCTGGGTGGTTGGCATCTCGAAGGAGCGGGCGGCGCCGAGCAGGAATGCGAGGATGAAGATCATCTCCCGGGTGACATGGTCCGTCGCGCTGCCGATGGCCAGCGACAGGGCGATCAGCGCTTGCACGGACTGACAGATCGCCGCGACCTTGCGCCGGTCATAGCGATCCGCCACATGCCCGGTGTGCAGCATGAACAACACCCGCGGGGCAAATTCCACCAGACCCACCAGACCCAGATCGAGCACGTTGCCGGTCAGTTGATACAGATTCCAGCCGATGGCCACGGTCAGCATTTGAAAACCGCTGGCGGTAAATACCCGAGCCAGCCAGAACGCGATAAAAGGGCGGTGATGACGTAACAGCAGGGGCGCTTGGCTGGGCATCTGAAGGCAAGTCTGGGTGAGGGGAAGGGCGAGATTATCACCAACCTGTAACCAGAGGTTGCGAGCGCGGAAAATTTAGTTAGCTAGACACCGATCCCACAGAGCATACAAATTCCCTGTGGCGAGGGAGCAAGCTCCCTCGCCAGAGGGAATGCATTGCAACGCATGACCAAACCCGTGAGGCAACCTGTCACGCGGCAATAGACCACACCGTCCATCGGCAAAAATGCGACTACTCTTTCAACGTTGCTTGATCCAGATCAAGACCCTTCGTGGAAATGATCCGGTGGCCAGATGGCCAGATTCCCTACGTTGTGATGATGGTAGAAAAAGAACGAGTTCAAATTCGCCACACTCCATAACCGTGGGGGCAGTGGGTGCAGGCCGCAAGCCTTCAGCCAGTATTACCTGACAGAGGAAGACTTATGTTCGGTTTGGAGGCACTTGATCTCGCCCGGATTCAGTTCGCGTTCACCATTTCGTTCCACATTCTGTTCCCGGCCATCACCATTGGTCTGGCGAGTTACCTGGCGGTACTCGAAGGCCTGTGGCTGAAGACGCACAACGACACTTACCGCGATCTGTACCATTTCTGGTCGAAGATCTTTGCCGTCAACTTCGGCATGGGTGTGGTGTCCGGCCTGGTCATGGCCTATCAGTTCGGCACCAACTGGAGCCGCTTCTCGGATTTCGCCGGTTCCGTGACCGGGCCGTTGCTGACCTACGAGGTGCTCACCGCGTTCTTCCTCGAAGCCGGTTTCCTCGGCGTCATGCTGTTCGGCTGGAACAGGGTCGGGCGCAAGCTGCACTTCTTCGCCACGGTCATGGTCGCCATCGGTACCCTGATCTCGACCTTCTGGATTCTCGCCTCCAACAGCTGGATGCAGACCCCGCAGGGCTACGAAATCGTCAACGGCCAGGTCATTCCGGTGGACTGGTTGGCGATTATCTTCAACCCGTCGTTCCCCTACCGGCTGATGCACATGGCTACGGCGGCGTTCGTCGCTACCGCCTTCTTCGTTGGTTCGTCGGCGGCCTGGCATTTGTTGCGCGGCAAGGACAACCCGGCCATCCGCACCATGCTCTCGATGGCCATGTGGATGGCGCTGATCGTGGCGCCGATCCAAGCCGTCATCGGTGACTTCCACGGCCTCAATACCCTCGAACACCAGCCGGCGAAAATCGCTGCGATTGAAGGTCACTGGGAAAATGTCGGCGATGAACCGACCCCATTGATCCTGTTCGGCTGGCCGGACATGAAAGCCGAAAAGACCAAATTCGCGGTCGAGATTCCGTACCTGGGCAGCTTGATCCTGACCCACACCCTGGACAAACAAGTGCCGGCGCTCAAGGAGTTCCCGCCTGAAGACCGGCCGAATTCGACCATCGTGTTCTGGTCGTTCCGGGTCATGGTCGGCCTGGGTTTCCTGATGATCTTCACCGGTTTGTGGAGCCTGTGGCTGCGCAAGCGCGACACGCTGTATACCTCGCGTCCGTTCCTGTACCTGGCGCTGTGGATGGGCCCATCCGGCCTGATCGCGATTCTCGCTGGCTGGTTCACCACTGAAATCGGCCGTCAGCCGTGGGTGGTCTACGGCTTGATGCGCACGGCGGATGCGTCCTCCGGGCACAGCTTCGTGCAGATGAGCATCACCCTGGTCATGTTCGTTGTGGTGTATTTCGCGCTGTTCGGTGCCGGTCTTGGCTACATGATGCGCCTGGTGCGCAAAGGGCCGAAGATCGACGAAGGCAAGGAAACCAACGAGGGTGGTCCTGGCCAGAAACGCACGCCGGCCCGTCCGCTGTCCGCCGCCGACGACGACAACGGTGACGGCGATCACAACCACAGCCTGACCAAGGAGATTTGAATCATGGGTATTGATCTTCCGCTGATCTGGGCCGTGATCATCATCTTCGGCATCATGATGTACGTGGTCATGGACGGCTTCGACCTGGGGATCGGGATTCTTTTTCCGTTCATCAAGGGCAAGACCGACCGTGACGTGATGATGAACACCGTCGCCCCGGTGTGGGACGGCAACGAAACCTGGTTGGTATTGGGTGGCGCGGCATTGTTCGGCGCCTTCCCGTTGGCCTATTCGGTGGTGCTCTCGGCGTTGTACTTGCCGCTGATTTTCATGCTGATCGGGCTGATTTTCCGTGGCGTGGCCTTTGAGTTTCGCTTCAAGGCCAAGGACGCCAAGCGCCACTTGTGGGACAAGGCATTCATCGGTGGCTCGATTGCCGCCACCTTCTTCCAGGGCGTGGCATTGGGTGCGTTCATTGATGGGCTGCCGGTGGTCAATCGTCAGTTTGCCGGTGGTTCACTCGACTGGCTGACACCGTTCACGATGTTCTGTGGCGCGGCGCTGGTAGTGGCTTATGCGCTGCTCGGTTGCACCTGGTTGATCATGAAGACCGAAGGCAAGCTGCAGGAGCAGATGCATGATCTGGCGCGACCATTGGCCTTCGTGTTGCTGGCGGTGATTGGCGTCGTCAGCATCTGGACGCCGTTGGCCCACGCCGAGATCGCCGCACGCTGGTTCACCCTACCGAATCTGTTCTGGTTCCTGCCAGTGCCGATTCTGGTGCTGGTGACTCTGTACGGTCTGATTCGCGCGGTGGCCCGCAATGCGCACTACACGCCATTCCTGCTGACCCTGGTGCTGATTTTTCTCGGCTACAGCGGTCTGGGTATCAGCCTGTGGCCGAACATCGTGCCGCCGTCGATTTCGATCTGGGACGCTGCCGCACCGCCGCAGAGCCAGGGCTTCATGCTGGTGGGCACGCTGTTCATCATCCCGTTCATCCTGGGTTACACCTTCTGGAGCTACTACGTGTTCCGCGGCAAGGTCACCCACGAAGACGGTTACCACTAGCCCATACGAATACGGCGCAAGGTTGATACCTGCGCCGTTGCAGAGGAGAACGCGATGATGGCTGGCAAACCTGATTTGCAGGAAATCGAAGCCGCAGAGAAAAAGCCGCTTTGGCAACGACTCGGCTGGCTGGCGTTGATCTGGGCAGGCAGCGTTGGGGCACTGTTCATCGTGGCCACACTGATGCGCATGTTCATGAATGCCGCGGGCTTGAGCACTCACTGAAATTCCCATCCCGTCGCCTTGCGGCACGGATTTATAACCCTCCTGCTACGGAGGGTTTTTTTTGCCTGCTGTTATTTGCGTGCCTTGAGAATCACGAACTTGGGGGTAGCGGCCACTTGTTCGACGCCGCGGAACAACCGCGCAAGCTTGCTGTGATAGCCCAGATGACGGTTGCCGACGATGTACAGCGCGCCGCCCACCACCAGCGCTTCGCGCGCTTGCTGGAACATCCGCCAGGCCAGGAAATCGCCGACCACTTGCTGTTGGTGGAATGGCGGATTGCACAGCACCACGTCGAGGGATTGGGGTTCCTGCCCCGCCAACCCATCGCCGGCACGTACGATCACGTCACGATCACCCAGCGCCGCGCGCCAGTTTTCAGCGGCCGATTGCACGGCCATGAATGACTCGTCCACCAATGTGTAATGGGCCTCGGGGTTTTGCAGGGCGCTGGCGATCGCCAGCACGCCGTTGCCACACCCCAGATCGGCGACCCGCGCTGTGCCGAGGTTGTTCGGCAAGTGCGGCAGAAAGGCCCGCGTGCCGATATCCAGCCCTTCGCGACAGAACACATTGGCGTGATTGAGCAGTTCGATTGCAGGCGTGTCGAGTCGATAGCGCGTCGGGTATGGAGAGACAGCGGGGGCTTTGGTTTCGGGCGTGGCGATCAGCAGCCGAGCCTTCTTCATGGCCAGCGAGGCTTGCACCGGGCCGATATAGCGCTCCAGCAGATCGCCCGCGGCACGTGGCAGATGCTTGACCATCGCGGCGGCAATCACTTGAGCGCCGGGAGCCAATTGACCCTGTAGCCGGATCAGTTGCTCTTCCAGCAAGGCCAGGGTTTTCGGTACCCGGATCAATACCCGGTCAAACGGCCCGACGAAGGCTTCGCTGGCAGGTACGCTCGGCACCGAATCAAACGCCTGGCCGTTGCGCATGAGGTTTTTTTCGAGCCCCTGAAAGGCCAGAAATGAATCGCCGCTGCTGGTGACCCGGACCTTGCCCGCCAGGCTGATGGCCAATGCGCCGAAGCTGTCGTTGAGTACCAGTACGCGAGTATCTGCTGTCGGTTGTTGCCCGGCCAGATGATTGAGCAGGTATTCATCTGCGGCATCAAACGCTTGCAGCGGTTCGTTCTGCTGTTCAGGCTGGCGGATCAGATCGAGTTGAGCGAAGGGGGTTTCGAGCAAGGGCATGAGGCGGGGCTCTGATAATCAACGGGGGCCGCCGCTTCGGGGCGTTGTAGCGGGCGGAACCATCCGAGCGGACAGCGTCGTGGAACTTTCCACGGCATCACTCAGAACGGATCGCAATGGTACGTTTTTTTCGTCCGAATTACTCGCAGGGATTACCAGATTCGAACAGTTTCAGATAACCCCCGACCTTGCTGCGCTGATCACCGCTGCAATCTTGTTGTTGACGCCAAATTTGCGGATAGCGCCCTTTATATGGAAATTTACTGTGCTTTCACTCAGTCTGAGGATGATTGCGATCTCGCAGGCCGTCTTGCCGTCGGCTGAATATTTCAGTACTTCAATTTCTCTGCATGATAAATGCACCGTGGCCGGCTTCAGCGAGGAGACATGCAGGTCTTTCGCGACAAGCCCGTGCAGGTGACGGCTAATAAATATCGCGTAGCCCAGATTTTTGTACAGTTCATATGCGGTAATCGGGCAATGGGTTCTGGCCACGCTCAGCATGCTGCAAAGCCCGTTCCTATCATGAACGGATTGGGACCAGCCGTAGTTCAACCCCTGGTTTTTTTTCGCTTGCCACAGCCTTGGTGTTTTTGAATAGCACTCTTCTTGCCAGAGAATCGGCACTTCGGAATCATGGCAGTGGGCTAGTATTGGATCAACCGCATCGTAATGCTCGTTTTCATATTTCGTGTTCCATTCTCTAGGGTAATTATTCAAATTTATCTTATGGTGGTGTGTCCCTGTTGTTGGGGATGTTATTGAAAATGCACAGAAATTAAAGTCCATATTTTTGACGAGATTAAGCGACATCTCATATGCAGACTTTATTTCTTGAGCGCCAGAAAGCTGTGTTAACTGTGACTCCTTCCACACTTTCATTTGGTAACTCCATGCGGACTTTCTTGGGGGTGCCAATTGGATCCAAGATCCGGCACGTCCCAGAGTGTAGGAGGATTCTTACAAACATGCTGAACTATTTTGCTCTTTAAAAAAGCGTGGAGCGGCATAACTGGTTCTTAGCTATTCTTTATGGAAAGACAAAATCCGACGCTCATGTATTTGTTTTTATTGTTGTACTGTTTTGTTACCCGGATGAAAGACATTACAAATCATCGGTGTTTACACAGCCCGCTTTGCGGGACACTGGGGTCATCTGTTGAATGGAGCGACCCATGACTGCCAGTGCAGAAAAATTCACTCGCCAGACGCTGTTTAACGTCCAGCCATTGACTCCCAATCTGTTTACTCTGCGGACCACCAGGGATCCGGGCTTTCGTTTTCGCGCAGGGCAATTCGCCCGGCTGGGAGTGACCAAGGCAGACGGCAACATAGTATGGCGGGCCTATTCCATGGTTTCGTCACCCTATGACGAGTTCCTTGAATTTTTCTCCATTGTTGTGCCGGGAGGGGAGTTCACCAGTGAGCTGAGTCGGCTGGAAGTTGGCGATACGCTGCTGGTCGACCGTCAGGCCTTTGGTTATCTGACCCTGGATCGCTTCGTCGATGGCCGTGACCTCTGGTTGTTATCCACCGGCACGGGCGTAGCGCCGTTTCTGTCGATCCTTCAGGACTTCGAAGTTTGGGAGAAATTCGAACGAATCATCCTGGTCTACAGCGTGCGCGAAGCGCGGGAGCTGGCGTACCAGGCATTGATTACGGAGCTGGCGCAACGTGACTACCTGGCCGAGTACGCGCACAAACTGCAATTCATCGCCACCGTCACCCGCGAACAGCATTCGGGTGCCTTGAACGGGCGGATCACCAGTCTCATTGAGAATGGTGAACTGGAACAGACGGCTGGTGTAGCACTGACCGCGGAGCATTCACGGGTGATGCTCTGCGGTAACCCGCAGATGATCGATGACACGCGCAAGCTGCTCAAACAACGGAATATGCACTTGAGCCTCAGTCGCCGACCTGGCCAAGTGGCGGTGGAAACCTACTGGTAAACAAACGGCGCCCCGAAGGCGCCGTTTCTCTGGGCAATCAGCGATCAGGGCCGATTGTTCTGAGCCTTGAGCAGATCGCGGATCTCGCTCAGCAGTTCTTCTTCCTTGGTCGGAACCGGCGGCAGGGTTGGCGCAACGGCCTCTTCGCGTTTCAGACGGTTGATAGCCTTGACGCCCATGAAGATCGCGAAGGCAACGATGATGAAGTCGATCATGCTCTGGATGAACTTGCCATACGCCAGCACCACTGCCGGGACATTACCGTTAGCGGCCTTGAGCGTAATGGCCAGATCACTGAAGTCCACCCCACCGATCAGCAAGCCGATTGGCGGCATCACCACATCGCCGACAAACGAAGAAACGATTTTGCCGAAAGCAGCGCCGATGATGATACCGACGGCCATGTCGACCACATTACCTTTGACCGCGAAGGCCTTGAACTCACTTATCACGCCCATAGGTTATTTCCTTGTTACAGATGAGGTTGGTGAGCGCAGTGTAAATCAGCAAAGCGTCCCTTGCTTGAAACGCCTTCTTACAATGCCCGTTTCTATCGACACATCTTCTGGTAATTAGTTTACAAAACGCCACTATTCGCGCGCGTTTACCCGCTCTAGACCGGGCTTTCCAGAACCTTTTTGCTATCGGCCCGGTACGGGATTTCTATTTATGTTTTGGCCTTTGGGTCACTAGCCTCTGTGGTGCGCACCAGGATGCGCTTAATAAAACCAGAGGAAACTTCCATGACAACTCCCCTTGGCCTCGGGGCTTTTCCCCTCCGTCGTACCTTCGGCGTTCTGACCGTCAGCCTGCTGTCCTTCTCCATCAACGCTGCGACGTTGACCCGTGATAATGGTGCCGCTGTCGGCGACAACCAGAACTCGCAAACCGCCGGCGCGACCGGGCCGGTGCTGTTGCAAGATGTACAGTTGATTCAGAAGCTGCAGCGTTTCGACCGTGAACGCATTCCTGAGCGTGTGGTGCATGCCCGTGGCACCGGCGCCCATGGCACGTTCACCGTGACTGACGACCTCAGTGACTTGACCAAGGCCAAGGTATTCGCCGGTGGCCAGAGCACGCCGGTATTTGTGCGTTTCTCCGCAGTGGTCCATGGCAACCACTCACCGGAAACGCTGCGTGACCCACGGGGGTTCGCCACCAAGTTCTACACCGCAGACGGTAACTGGGACCTGGTTGGCAACAATTTCCCGACCTTCTTCATCAGGGACGCCATCAAGTTTCCGGACATGGTCCATGCCTTCAAGCCGGACCCGCGCACCAATCTTGACGATGACTCCCGTCGTTTCGATTTCTTCTCTCATGTTCCGGAAGCCACTCGCACCTTGACCGAGTTGTACTCCAACTCCGGCACCCCGGCCAGCTATCGGGAGATGGACGGCAACGGTGTACATGCCTACAAGTTGGTTAACGCTAAGGGCGAAGTTAACTATGTAAAGTTTCACTGGAAAAGTTTGCAGGGAATAAAAAATCTCACTCCTAAAGAAGTCGCCAATGTTCAAGGTCAAGATTACAGTCATATGACCAACGACTTGGTTGTCCATATCAACAAGGGGGACTTTCCGAAGTGGGACTTGTACGTCCAGGTTCTAAAACCTCAAGATTTGTCCAAGTTTGATTTCGATCCATTGGACGCCACCAAGATTTGGCCTGGTGTTCCTGAGCGAAAAGTTGGACAGATGGTATTGAACCGTAATCCGGCGAATGTATTCCAGGAAACCGAACAAGTGGCGATGGCACCGGCCAACTTGGTTCCGGGTATCGAGCCTTCGGAAGATCGCTTATTGCAGGGGCGAGTGTTCTCGTATGCCGATACCCAACTGTATCGCCTGGGGGCCAATGCACTGCAGTTGCCGATCAACGCACCGAAAGTCGCCGTGAACAACGGTAATCAGGATGGTGCGATGAACATCGGCGCCAGCAGCACGGGGGTGAATTACCAGCCGAGCCGTCTGCTGTCCCGTGAGGAGCCGCAAACCGCGCGTTACAGCCAGTCGACCCTGTCGGGCAGCACGCAGCAGGCGAAGATTCAACGTGAGCAGAACTTCAAGCAGGCCGGCGATCTGTATCGCTCGTTCAACCAGAAGGAACGTCAGGACCTGATCGACAGCTTCGGCGGCTCCCTGGCCACCACCGATGACGAGAGCAAGCACATCATCCTGTCCTTCCTGTACAAGGCCGACCCGGAATACGGGACAGGCGTAACCAAAGTGGCCAAGGGTGATCTGGCCCGGGTCAAGGCGTTGGCGGCCAAACTGGTCGACTGATCTATCTGCCTGAAGCGGGGCCTCGTACGAGGTCCCGTCTGACCAAGGAGTCCCGCCATGCGTGTTTATCTGTCTGTGTTTCTGGCGTGTGTGTCGTTCGGTGTATTCGCCGGGCCTGACGCGCAAGTCTCGAAGGACCCCGAGGCGCTGAAAGCGCAATTACAGGATTACTATTTCGATGCCGCCCGAAGGGGGGATGTGCCGATGCTCGAGACCTTCATCGAGGCCGGCTATTCCCTCGACACCCGCGACAGCAAGGGTTACACCGCGTTGATCCTGGCCGCCTATCACGGTCAGGGTGCCGCCGTGGAGCGTTTGTTGGCGGCCGGGGCGGACGCCTGCGCTCAGGATCAACGCGGCAATACCGCGCTGATGGGCGCGATTTTCAAAGGCGAAGTGCAGATCGCTCGAACCCTGCTGGCCGCCAATTGCAGCCCCGACCAACGCAACGGCGCCGGGCAGACTGCCGCGATGTATGCCGGATTGTTCAAGCGCGTCGAGTTGCTCGACGCACTCAAGGCCAAAGGGGCGGACCTGAACGCCGAGGATCCGTTGGGCAACAGTGCCGCGCGTCTGGCCAGCGGTGAAATCCGCACGGCGGCGCCGCGCTGATCCGCGTCAGCTGAGCTATCATCGCGGTTTTTGCCGGGAGTTCAGATGGCCAAGGCCAAGCGCATGTACGGCTGCACCGAGTGTGGCTCAACCTTCCCCAAGTGGGCCGGCCAGTGCGGCGAATGCGGGGCCTGGAACACGCTGACCGAAACCATGGTGGAGAGTGGCGGCGCCGCAGCCCCCAGCGGTCGCACCGGTTGGACCGGCCAGCAGGCTCAGATCAAGACCCTGGCCGAAGTCAGCGTCGAAGAAATTCCGCGGTTCTCCACGGCGTCCAGTGAGCTCGATCGTGTTTTGGGCGGTGGTCTGGTGGATGGCTCGGTGGTGTTGATCGGTGGTGACCCCGGTATCGGCAAGTCGACCATTCTGTTGCAAACCTTGTGCAACCTCGCCAAGAGCATGCCGGCGCTGTATGTCACCGGCGAAGAGTCCCAGCAACAAGTGGCCATGCGTGCCCGACGGCTGGGCTTGCCTCAGGATCAACTGCGGGTGATGACTGAAACCTGCATTGAAACCATCATTGCCACCGCCCGGCAGGAAAAGCCCAAGGTGATGGTGATCGACTCGATTCAGACGATCTTCACCGAGCAACTGCAGTCGGCACCGGGCGGTGTCTCCCAGGTGCGCGAAAGTGCGGCATTGCTGGTGCGTTACGCCAAGCAAAGCGGCACGGCGATTTTCCTCGTGGGCCATGTCACTAAAGAAGGTGCGCTGGCCGGCCCCCGAGTGCTGGAGCACATGGTCGACACCGTTCTGTATTTCGAAGGCGAATCCGATGGGCGCCTGCGTTTGCTGCGGGCGGTGAAAAACCGGTTCGGCGCGGTGAATGAGCTGGGCGTGTTCGGCATGACCGACAAAGGCCTGAAAGAAGTCTCCAACCCTTCGGCGATTTTCCTGACACGCGCTCAGGAGGAAGTCCCGGGCAGTGTGGTCATGGCCACGTGGGAAGGCACCCGGCCGATGCTGGTGGAAGTTCAGGCGCTGGTGGACGACAGCCACCTGGCCAACCCGCGCCGGGTGACGCTCGGTCTGGATCAGAATCGCCTGGCCATGTTGTTGGCGGTTTTGCACCGCCACGGCGGCATCCCGACTCACGATCAGGACGTGTTCCTCAACGTGGTCGGCGGTGTGAAGGTCCTGGAAACCGCTTCCGACCTGGCCTTGATGGCGGCAGTCATGTCCAGTTTGCGCAACCGGCCGCTGCCCCATGATTTGCTGGTGTTTGGCGAAGTCGGGTTGTCGGGTGAAGTGCGCCCGGTGCCGAGTGGCCAGGAGCGTTTGAAAGAGGCGGCCAAGCACGGCTTCAAACGCGCCATCGTACCCAAGGGCAACGCGCCGAAAGAGCCGCCACCGGGGTTGCAGATTATCGCCGTGACGCGCCTGGAACAGGCCCTCGACGCACTGTTCGAATAAACCGTAAATGGGACCCAAACCCTGTGGGAGCGAGCAGGCTCCCACAATGGAAGGCGGGAGGCCTTCAGTCTTCGATCAGGGCAGCCAATTCGCGCTCTAGTTCCCGGGGATCGCCCAGGTTGAACTCAATCAACCGCCGCAGGCGCTCGATGGATTCCAGGCTGATGTGTTTGCAGACGAACCCGAGCTGGCCATGGTCATCGTGGGTCAGTTGCACATCCATCTTGATGGCGACGTCATCGTTGAGATGAATGTCGACCAGGAAATGCCATTCCCGATTACCCAGCCATGGCTCGGGCTTCTCGACCAGCAGTCCCTTGAGCGACAGGTCAATCAGCCGCACCGGCCAGGTGAATTCCCCTTGGCTCAGTTCGGTTCGGGCATCGAACGCAATACGTCTGAAGCGGCGGCGATCGGCAGGTTGTTCGCTCATGGCGCAATCCTCGTAAAGGTTCGCTGACTATAGACCTGCATTGCCGAAGGCTGCCAGCACAGTGATGGCTCTAGACTGATGTCGAACTATGGTCTTTGCCGCCAGTAGCGCTAAACTCGAGATGGCTGTCTTTCTTGTCCACTCTGGCTGGAATCATAAAATGAAAAATAATAATAGCCCGCTACGCCACTTACCCTGGCTGCTGCTGGCAGTCGTAGGAGCGTGCGCCCTGGGCGTAGTGGCATTGCGCCGAGGCGAGGCGATCAACGCCTTGTGGATCGTTGTCGCAGCCGTCGCTATCTATCTTGTTGCATATCGCTACTACAGCTTGTTCATCGCTAACAATGTGATGCAACTCGATTCGCGTCGGGCTACACCTGCCGTGATCAACAATGACGGTCTGGACTACGTGCCGACCAACAAACACATTCTTTTCGGCCACCACTTCGCGGCCATCGCCGGCGCGGGGCCGCTGGTCGGTCCGGTGTTGGCGGCGCAGATGGGCTACCTGCCCGGTACGCTGTGGCTGATTGCCGGTGTGGTGCTGGCCGGTGCGGTTCAGGACTTCATGGTCCTGTTCATGTCCACCCGCCGCAACGGCCGTTCCCTGGGCGACATGGTCCGTGAAGAAATGGGCCGCATCCCCGGGACCATCGCGCTGTTCGGCTGCTTCCTGATCATGATCATCATCCTCGCGGTGCTGGCGCTGATCGTGGTCAAGGCCCTGGCCGAAAGCCCGTGGGGCATCTTCACGGTGATGGCGACCATTCCGATCGCGATGTTCATGGGCATCTACATGCGCTACATCCGCCCGGGCCGCATCGGTGAAATCTCGGTGATCGGCGTGGCGTTGCTGCTGGGTTCGATCTGGCTCGGCGGGCAGATCGCCGCTGACCCGGTCTGGGCCAAGGCGTTCAGCTTTACCGGGGTCCAGATCACCTGGATGCTGATCGGCTACGGTTTCGTGGCAGCCGTGTTGCCGGTGTGGCTGATTCTGGCGCCACGTGACTACCTGTCGACTTTCCTCAAAATCGGCACCATCGTCGCACTGGCGATCGGCATTCTGATCACCATGCCCGAGCTGAAAATGCCGGCATTGACCCAGTTCATCGACGGCACCGGGCCGGTGTGGAAGGGTGGGCTGTTCCCGTTCCTGTTCATCACCATCGCCTGTGGCGCAGTGTCGGGTTTCCATGCGCTGATCTCCTCCGGCACCACGCCGAAGCTGCTGGATAACGAAGTCAACGCTCGCTACATCGGTTACGGCGGCATGCTGATGGAATCCTTCGTGGCGATCATGGCGATGGTTGCCGCTTCGGTGATCGAACCGGGCGTGTACTTCGCCATGAACAGCCCGGCCGCGGTCGTCGGCGGTGATGTGGTGGCGGTAGCGACAGCGGTCAGCAACTGGGGCTTTGCCATCACGCCGGAAGCGTTGCAAGCGGTAGCCAAGGACATCGGTGAAACCACCGTCCTGGCCCGTGCCGGCGGTGCGCCGACCCTGGCGGTCGGTATCGCACAGATTCTGCACAGCGTGCTGCCGGGTGAAAACACCATGGCGTTCTGGTACCACTTTGCGATCCTGTTCGAAGCATTGTTCATCCTGACTGCCGTCGACGCCGGTACCCGTGCCGGACGTTTCATGCTGCAGGACTTACTCGGCTCCTTCGTACCGGCGCTGAGACGCACCGAATCCTGGACCGCCAACCTGATCGCCACCGCCGGTTGTGTGGCGATGTGGGGCTACCTGCTGTACCAAGGCGTGATCGACCCGTTGGGTGGCATCAACACCTTGTGGCCGCTGTTCGGTATCTCCAACCAGATGCTGGCTGGTATCGCGTTGATGCTGGCAACTGTCGTGCTGATCAAGATGAAACGCCAACGCTACATCTGGGTCACCATGCTGCCCGCCGTTTGGTTGCTGATCTGCACCACCACTGCAGGCTTCATCAAGCTGTTCGACGCCAACCCGGCGATCGGCTTCCTGTCGCTGGCCAAGAAGTACAGTGATGCCCTGGCCAACGGTCAGATCCTCGCTCCGGCCAAGAGCATCGAGCAGATGCAGCACGTGATCTACAACGCTTATACCAACGCAACGCTGACCGCACTGTTCCTGTTCGTGGTGTTCAGCATCCTGTTCTATGCGCTCAAGGTCGGCATTGCCGCCTGGGGCACCAAAGAACGCACGGATAAAGAGTCGCCATTCCAGGCTCAGCCGGATGCGTAACCTGAGGATTGCACCATGTTCAATGACCTGAGTCGCCTCGGTAAATACCTCGGTCAGGCCGCACGCCTGATGGTCGGCATGCCCGACTACGACAACTACGTCGAGCATATGCAAACCAAACACCCGGACAAACCGGTGATGAGTTACGAGGCGTTCTTTCGGGAGCGCCAGG
Source organism: Pseudomonas sp. 008 (assembly GCF_016861935.1). Classification (NCBI taxonomy): domain Bacteria; kingdom Pseudomonadati; phylum Pseudomonadota; class Gammaproteobacteria; order Pseudomonadales; family Pseudomonadaceae; genus Pseudomonas; species Pseudomonas sp. 008. The sequence goes on from NZ_BOMA01000009.1 coordinate 214,944, forward strand.
AGGCTCGTTACGGCGGCAAGGGTGGACCGAAGTGCTGTTGATGTATGCGGTTTAGGTAACACACCACTGTAGGAGCACGGCTTGTCGGCGAAGGCGATCTTCAAGATGCTTTCGCCGGCAAACCTGGCTCCTACAGTTTTTTTGCGTCCGGGAGATCTTATTTTGTTAGCGCCAATCCCTGTCACGATCCTCAGCGGCTTTCTCGGCGCTGGTAAAACCACCTTGTTGCGCCACCTGCTCAAAGCCGAGCACGGCCTGAAAATCGCCGTGATCGAAAACGAGTTCAGTGACGCCGGCATCGACACCCAGCTGTTGGGCGACGAGCCCGTGCAAGTGATGACGCTGTCCAACGGCTGCGTCTGCTGCACCATCCACACCGATTTGACCAAAGCGCTGTACCTGCTACTGGAGCGCCTGGACAGTGGCGAAATCGCCTTTGACCGCCTGGTGATCGAATGCACCGGTCTGGCCGACCCGGCCCCGGTGGCACAAACCTTTTTTATCGATGAAGAGCTGCGCGAGCGCTACATCCTCGACGGCATCATCACCCTGGTGGACGCGGCTCATGCCGAACTGCACCTGACCCAGACCATTGCCCAGGCGCAGATCGGTTTTGCCGACCGCTTGCTGGTGAGCAAGCGCGACCTGGTGGATGAGCCGACCTTCACTGCCCTCAGCGAACGCCTGACCCGCATCAACCGTCGTGCACCGATTCGTGTGGTTGACCACGGCAAGATTGATCTGGCCGAGCTGCTCGATGTGCGTGGCTTCAACCTCAATGCCGACCTCGGTGGTGGTGTGAGTTTACGCCCGGTGAGCAAGGCGCCCTCCATCGACCGTATTTCCAGCCTGGTGCTGCGTACCGACAAGCCGCTGGATATCGACAAGCTCAGCGAGTTCATGAACGAACTGCTCGAAGAGCATGGCAAGCAACTGCTGCGTTACAAGGGCGTGCTGAACATTGCCGGCGAGGACCGGCGTCTGGTGTTTCAGGGAGTTTTGAAACTCTATGGTTTTGATTGGGACACCGAATGGGCCGAGGGGGAGAGGCGCGATAGTGTGATGGTGTTTATTGCCGATGACTTGCCGGAAGAGAAGATTCGGGCAGGGTTTTCCATGCTTTGATCCGCCAGGTTTTCGCACAAAAAACCGGCCTGAGTGATCGCCGGTTTTTTGAGCTGCCGTTGTCAGGTGTGCCTATGCCGGCACGCTGAAGTCGAGCGACAGTATGTTGGGAATCGTCGGGTCAACGGAATATAGCAAGGCATACCCGACACCTGATATCCCCGTCAGTAGACTGATGTCGGGAACCTGATCGCTGCTGAGAAAATTGCCCTCGAAAAAGTTATGGGCGACTTGTTCAAATGCTTTTTCAACTCTGGTGACGCCCTCGTGATTGCCTGAATCCCGGTACCAATCGTACAAGCAGATCAGATTGCCAAAGTCACCATGACACAAGCTATAACCGCTCCCAAGGCCATGACGCCAGAGATTGCTCTCGCACCTGGAAATATCCTCATCCACTTTCTGTCTGGTTGATGTCTCCAGGACATCTCCCATCGACTTCAAGAGCTGTCGCCTGGCAATCAGAATTCCACCATCTCCGTGGCACCACTTGGTCAAATGCCCAGGATTCTCCTTGTCTCTCAAGTCCAGCCAGAACCCGTCGCGAGTCAAGCGGTTTTCGCTCTCGAACACCTCAATGGCCAAGGGCACCAGAGACCTGTCGTAAGTCACGTCATAGGCTTTGCACAAGGCATGGAGCACTCCCGAGAGCCCGTGGGACAGGCCTGTCAAAATGACAGACTGATCGTTGCGTCGGAAAAAACGGCCCTCTTCAATGATGAGCTCACTTTTTATGTAATCGACCATACGCCTGATGGCTGATAGCAGATCTTCTCGCGGATTCAATACATAGACATTTGCCATTAGCGTCACCGCGCCACAGCAGCCCGACAGAAAATCAAAGTCATAATCCTTGGGGGGGACTTCTATTATTCTGGTCAGTAAGTCTTCCAGTGTATCGTTATATTTTTGATCGCCGGTGATCTGCTGGCGGCTCAAGAGGAGGTAGATATAAGAGCCCAACCCATGAAATGCACTGACACTCGAGTCGCTCTTGAAATAACCGAATGATTCGGCCAGTGAGTGCAGCACTCGATCAGCGCAGGTCAAATAATGAGGTGTCCGGCTTACTTTGAATAGACTCAGATAAAACAGTCCAACCCCGGCGATCCCGGAATACAGGCCATTACCCATTGGGGAAAGATATTTTTTATGTGTCGTGGGGTGTGTATGGAAGGATAGCCATCTAATGTCCGCGCCCGCTTTCGTCACCGCGAGCTCCTCGACGCGGGAAGCGATTTTGATGATGTTTTCAAGACGATCAGTCGGTGCCGAACGTTCAGTTTTCGTATGAGTATGCGTGAGATTAAGAGGCTGAAGGTCATTTGGCTTTGGAAACAGACATGTTTCGAGAATAGTGCGTTGCAAGGCTTTATCCGCTAGAGACAAGCTGTCCATTTTTTTCAAGCAGCTTTCGTACGGCGGTCTTACTTGAGGTGTTTCGATTTTTTCACCGTGTGCACTCACTAGATAACGGGAGGTGAGGGGCATGGTAAAACACGGAATGCTTAACCTTTGCAGGTCCATTATTTCGTGCCGGGGAATGCCTATTGTAATGTAGGCATCTTTCAAATCTTTCCACAGGGTGGCGAGTAAGAGCTCTCTATCGAGCATGTTTTGCATAAAGCGTGGATGACGGCTCAGTCCGATAAAGTCTGCATAACGTTGAGTGTTTTTCACCAGTACACGGGTCGCGAGCTGCTCTGCAGATTGTTCAAGCATTCGAGCAATGGTTTGTCGGTGGGTCATCAACGCATCGTAGGCAAATTCAAAGCCCTTAAAGAACGCTTCTTTATAATGCTCCAGCCCTTTTCGTTCATCGGCCAACAGAGGCAGGTGTTTTTGCTGAAGGCAATGTTCTGTATTGATTTTGCGCAAATGGTAAAAGCCGTTTTCATGAACGAGCGATTTGCCAGTGGAGAGGAATCGCTCTTGTCGTGTCAACCCGCTCAAGTCGTTACCTGAACCTTGCGCGAAAGGTACAAAGCCGCTGGAAAAAACTGAATGCCGAGTCGACGTAAATGCCTTGAACAGAGCAGAGTCAGCCGGCAAGTCATAAAGCAGGTCGCTGATAGAAGCCGTAAACAAACATTCCAGGTCAATCATGACCGGGTTGCTTCCATGCGCAATAATGTTTTCGTGATGAAAGTCGATACCGTTCAAAGCATGGATAACGGCGATTTGTGCTCCCATTTTTCGGTAGAACAGTTCAACCTCCGCCAGGTTTGCACAGGGTAGGTTCTCGATTACCTCTATCCAGCTATGTTTTCCACGACTGACAATTCTGGGCGAATAGATAGAAAAACACTCAGCGCCTGTCTGCTCGTGCAGTTCACCAAGGAGACGATTGAAAAACAGTGCCTCCTGGCTCGCCCTTGGTTTGTATACCAGGGGCATTGCACCGACCTCAACCCGACAAACCGTTTCACCGCGGCCATGCGGGTCTCCCAGACCAAATTCGATAGCGCTTATTTTATCGCAGGGGATTGAAAACTCGTTTCGCAGAGATTCAACGTCGGCAGCGAAGTCGAGAATGACGGTATACAAATAGTCAATTGCATCCTCCAGCAGCCCAAACAATAAGCTCGCCAACACCGGGTAGGCTTCAAAAAATGTGCTGAGTGAAAGAGTTCTCAGTTGCTGGCTGAGTTCAGGCAATTCAACGTTGTTGCCTTGGGCAATCTGAGTGTTCAAATAGTGAACAAGGCTCTGTTCGGAGGTGCGGCTGATTCTGTCTAATATAAAATTTTCAATACTTGAAAGTAACGTTTGCTCACAGATGTGTGTCGACGCACTCAAGTAGCGTTCGTCTGTTTTGAAAGCATCGATAAAATAAAGGTAAAAGCGGTAGGCGAACCAATAGAAATTTTCACTGTTTTTCGGGGCTGGCTTCTCGTCGGTATTTATGGCGTCTAGTGCAGTTACTTTTTTTCGCAAAGAATTTAGTGATGCTTCACTGCTGCTGGGCAGCAGGTGCGTATTGGTGGGTTCTTCCACAAGCGAAGCCAATTCCTTCCGGTCCATTCCAAAATAATGCAGGACGGCCTGGTCGTCAATTTCATGCAGGCGGATCATGTTATTTCTGAAGTTGATAAGTTCATTTTCAGAAGAAAATCTGCGTTTACCTCGCTGACGCAACGTCAAGAAATTAGCCAACATGCCGAAACTCCCTGTATGGATCGAGCAGGCGTTGCCTGCTCGATCTTTTTATTGTTGATCACTTGACAGACTGACTGGCTGGTAATTTATCCAGGTCGGTCGTCGGTATAACGGCCAATGATCAAGGAATCGAACAACCCAGGCCTGTGCATTGCAAGGTGCCACAGTCAAGAATGGTGGTGCCCATTGCTTCAATGTTGTCTTTGTCGCAAGACTGGTACGCTTCAAAGTCGCGATCAAAATCGCCGGACATATTTAGAATCTGCTCGTTCATAGTGTTATTCTCATTGTTGGTCAGGTACTAAATGCAGTGAGCAACGGTCAGCCGGATACCGGTAATTGCCTTTGGCTACATTGTATTCAGAGTTTTTATAGGGCTGAGCTGCTTTTATCTAAAAGAAGATTTACGCAGAGGCGTATTTCTGGCTTTAGACAGGCTCTGCCACAGTTTTAGCACAGAATGGCGGTGCAGTTTTCGGTGCCACACTCGACGATTGTCAGTGCTGCCGATTCAATGCCGTTTCGGCTGACTTGTTGATAGGCTTCGAACTCGCTATCGAAGTCGCCGGACATGGCCATAAGTATCTCGCTCATCATGTTCCTCTTTTTATTAACCACCGGTATGGTGTGCGAAAAAAGTTAACATGCTCCGGGCGGGACACCAATACGTAGCTTATAACCTCATATTTCAGTTGTTGGTTGTCAGGTTGTAATTTTCAGGGCGTGTTGGGTGTCGTGCTGTAATGATTTCAGGGTGATATTCAAGTGGTCTGAATAACTGGCTGAAGAAAATATGAGTTTGTTTATATCGAATTCGCAACAAATAGTATGATTGTTTCGCGTCATGACTGGGGCGAAACATTAATAACTACGTGTCAGCCCCGATCTTTATCATGTCTGGAATAGTTGTTTCTCCAATTTATCGAGGTGCGTGTTCATCAGCCTGACCGCAGCCGACACATCGCGGCGCTCAACCGCATCGACTATCGCCCCGTGTGATTGCCATGCATCGTGATCATTCCACGGAACTTCACACTGCGCGATTGCCAGGGAAATCGGTGGTACCAGGCTTCCGAGAAACCAGGCCAGTGGAACGTTGCCGACGAATTCAGCCAATAGCAGGTGAAATTCACCGGACAGGCGAAGCGTCGGTCCACGCAACCCACGCTCGGCGGATTCGCGCTCTCTGGCAACCAGGTCACGTAAATGTCGCAACTGCGTTGATTGTGGTTGTTGGCAAGCCAGCCGGATCAAGGTGGATTCGGTCAGGCGTCGAGCATGGAGCGTCTGGCGGGTCCGCTCAGCATCTGGCGCCGCCACTTGAGGTCGATGATTGGGCAGCAGCAAGATCACCTGCTGCTGAGACAATCTCGCAAGTACCTGGCGAATGATGTTGCGATTCACGCCGAACATCTGGCCCAGGCTCGCTTCGGTAAAACGACTGTCAGTGTCGATACGCCGTTCAAGAATCGCGTCGAAAACCCGCGGGTAGATGTTGTCCACCAGATGGGTTTTCTCCTCTGCTCGGCGACGGCGTAGGGTCACGGGGAAAGTGAGGTGCTGTGAATTCAAGGCGCAGCTGGCCATGGCCTGTCTCCAGTCCGGTTGCCGAAATGAAAGTGAAAGAGGTTCAGTTGTGCATATGGTCGTCCGGGATGTTCAATTCGATGCCCATCCGTTGGCTTTCCCGAAGGATGTGCCGACGCATTTCGGCGCTGGCCTGGGCGCTGTTTTTGCTGCGGATCGCTCGTACCATGGCTTCGCTTTCTTCAAGGCGCTCAGCCAAGTGCTCCGGAGAATTGCGCAGCACGTCGGCGCTTTGCTTGAGGGCATTGCTGGTCTGCTGCACCACGCTCTGGAAAATCGGGTTCGAGGTCAGGGTGAACAACTCTTCGTGGAACGCGATGTAGGCGTTCACACCGGCTTCGCTGTCATTGGCTTCCAGGGCTTCGCGCATGTCCATCAGGGTCAGGCGCAGTTGCCCGACTTCCTTGCTACTGATGGACTGTGCCACCAGGCCGACGATGAACGGTTCGAGGGTGTAGCGCAGTTGCAGCACGTCTTCCAGGCTGGCCCCGGCGACCGCGCTGTCGTGGCTTTGGCTGTCGCTGAGATTGGCCTCCAGCACCACCACGCCTTTGCCCGGCATCGAGCGTACCAGCCCGAGGGTTTCCAGCACGATCACCGCTTCGCGCAGGCTTGGGCGGCTGATGCCCAGTTGTTCGGCCAGTTCACGCTGGCCTGGCAGCATGTCGCCGGAACGCCACTGACCGCGGGCCAGCGCGGCCCGTAGTTTTTCTACCACTGAATTTACGACGGTTGACGAGGTAATCACTGTTCGCTCCAGATCGCGATAAATGTGCCTGCCCGTGGGCAGGCACACGTTGTTTAAAATTCCTGCTGATGTGCCGGGACAACCGGTTTTCTCGGCTGGAAGGTATAACCCACCTGGCCGGACAGCACTTTGTTTGCCCGTTGGATATCGATGTCCTTTTCCCAGCGGGCAATGGCCACCGTGGCGACGCAGTTACCAATCAGATTGGTCAGTGCCCGGCCGATGCCCATGAACCAGTCCACCGCCAGCACCAGCACCAGGCCCACCACCGGAATTGCCGGGATCGCCGTCAGGGTGGCGGCGAGAATCACCAGCGCCGAGCCGGGAATCCCGTGGGCACCTTTGGAGGTGATCAGTGACACCAGCAGAATCGTCAGCAGGTCAGTCATGGCCAGCGGCGTGCCGGTGGCATTGGCGATGAACACAATGGCCAGGGTCAGGTAGATCGAAAAACCATCAAGGTTGAACGAATACCCGGTCGGAATCACCAGTCCGACCGTAGAGCTGCCGATGCCCAGATGCTCAAGCTTGCGCATGATTTGTGGCAGCACGGCGTCGGAAGAAGCGGTGCCCATGACGATCAGCAGTTCTTCACGCAGGTACTTGAGCAGTGGCCACATCCGCAGACCCGAGAGGCGCATCACCAGGCCGAGAATCAGCGCCACGAATGCTGCGCAGGTCAGGTAAAACAGGCCCACCAGGCTACCCAGGTGTTGCAGCGAGTCCAGGCCATATTTGCTGGTGGTGAAGGCGATGGCGCCGAAGACGCCAATCGGTGCCAGGCGCACGATCATGCCCATGATGCGGAAGATCACATGGCTCAGCTCGTTGATCAGCCGGGAAATACCCGACGCCGCTTCACCCACCAGATTCAACGCGCTGCCGAACAGCACCGAAAACAGCAGGACTTGCAGGATGTTGTTGTCGGCGAAGGCACCGATCACCGACGTCGGAATCAGGTCCATCAAGAACTGCGTGGTGGTGTGCATGTGCTGACCGCGCTGGGCGATGTCGCCCATGTCGGCGGCGGAGAGTTGCTCCAGATGAATGTTCGCGCCGCTGCCTATACCGGTGGTGAAGGCGAACACCAGGCCGATCACCAGGGCGATGGTGGTCAGTATTTCGAAGTAGATGACCGATTTGAGGCCGATGCGTCCGACCTTCTTCAGGTCACCGGCACCGCTGATGCCGCTGACCACCACGCAAAACACGATCAGGCCAATGAGCATCTTGATCAGTTTGATGAAGCCGTCGCCGAGGGGTTTGAGTTGGGCGGAGTATTCGGGAAGGGTCAGCCCGCAGACGATGCCGAGCACCAGTCCGAGAACCACTTGAAGGAAGATTGAACGCGAGCACCATCTGAGCATGGGAGGAATCCTGGTCGGTGTCCTGGCTGCCGTGCGCCAAGCGCATCAGATTCAGGACTTAATTATTGTGGTCTTACCGGTATGTCCAGTGCAGGCGCAGTCTACGCTGGATTTTTTCAGGATTACAAGGGGACGCAGCAAAATTGGCATGACCGGTCTGACCAGTGGTGCCAACCCCCATTGATCTTTATGGCGGACGAAAAAAAACCGGCCATCACTGGCCGGTTTTTTCATTGCTGCGGTTTAGCGGTGCAATTAAGCGCCGTACACCGGCAGTTTCTTGCAGATGGCCTTGACCTTCTCACGAACGGCGTCGATCACCGCTTCGTTGTTCAGGTCAGCCAGGATGTCGCAGATCCAGCCGGCCAGCTCTTTGCACTCTGCTTCCTTGAAGCCGCGAGTGGTCACAGCCGGGGTACCGAAACGCAGGCCGGAGGTGACGAACGGGGAGCGTGGATCGTTCGGTACCGAGTTCTTGTTCACGGTGATGAACGCTTTGCCCAGTGCAGCGTCGGCGTCTTTACCGGAGATTTCCTGCTTGATCAGCGACAGCAGGAACAGGTGGTTCTGAGTACCGCCCGACACCACGTCGAAACCGCGCTCGATGAACACGCCGGCCATGGCCTGGGCGTTTTTCACCACTTGTTGCTGGTAGGCCTTGAACTCAGGCTGCAGCGCTTCCTTGAAGCAGATCGCCTTGGCAGCGATCACGTGCTCCAGCGGGCCGCCCTGGGCACCCGGGAATACTGCGGAGTTCAGCTTCTTCTCGATGTCGGCGTTAGCGCGAGCCAGGATCAGGCCGCCACGTGGACCGCGCAGGGTCTTGTGGGTGGTGGTGGTCACCACGTCAGCGAAAGGCACCGGGTTCGGGTAGACGCCAGCGGCGACCAGACCGGCCACGTGGGCCATGTCGACGAACAGGTAAGCACCAACCTTGTCAGCGATAGCGCGGAAGCGTGGGAAGTCCAGGATCTGCGAGTAAGCCGAGAAACCGGCCACGATCATTTTCGGCTTGTGCTCGACCGCCAGACGCTCGACTTCGTCGTAGTCGATCAGGCCGTTGCTGTCGATGCCGTACTGCACGGCGTTGTACAGCTTGCCGGAGGACGAAACGCTGGCACCGTGGGTCAGGTGACCGCCGTGAGCCAGGCTCATGCCCAGAATGGTGTCGCCCGCTTGCAGCAGGGCCAGGTAAACGGCGCTGTTGGCTTGCGAACCGGCGTGCGGCTGAACGTTGGCGTAATCGGCGCCGAACAGTTCCTTGGCTCGATCAATTGCAAGCTGCTCGACGATGTCGACGAACTCGCAACCACCGTAGTAGCGCTTGCCTGGGTAACCTTCGGCGTACTTGTTGGTCAGTACCGAGCCTTGAGCTTCCATCACCGCAGGGCTGGTGTAGTTTTCCGAAGCGATCAGCTCAATGTGCTCTTCCTGGCGCTGAGCTTCTTGCTCCATGGCGGCAAAGAGATCGGCGTCGTACTTGGCAATAGTCAAATCACGGCTGAACATGGCGGTCCTCAAGGATCGGGGGCAGAAAAGGGAGGCATTCTAACCCAACCGCTTTTAGATGGCATATGAAAGGACATCATGTCGCAGACAAGTGGGCTTCATGGCGGGATCAGCGGTGATCGTGCGGGCCTCATCGCGGGCAAACCCGCTCCCACAGGGATCTTCAGTGGTCAAAAATCTTGGGTTCACCCAAAAAACTGTGGGAGGGGGCTTGCCCGCGATGGGGCCGTCCGCAGCACTCTGAAACTCAGTCGAACATGAACAACGCATCATTGCTGAACTGCGCTTCGAACCGGCCGGCCGGCATCGGGCGGCCGAACAGGTAGCCCTGAACCTCATCGCAACCATGCTCGCGCAGGAAGTCGAGCTGTTCGTGGGTTTCTACGCCCTCGGCGATTACCGCCAGATTGAGGCTGTGGGCCATGGCGATGATCGCCCGGGCAATCTGCGCATCCTGCTCGCCCGACGGCAGGCCATCAACGAAGGTGCGGTCGATTTTCAGCACATCGATCGGGAATTGCTTGAGGTAGTTGAGCGATGAATAACCGGTGCCGAAGTCGTCGACCGCAATGCTCAGGCCGAGGTTTTTCAGTCCGGCGAGGATCTGCATCGCCTCGCTGACTTCGCGCATCAGGATACTTTCGGTCAGCTCCAGCTCCAGGCACGCCGGCGGCAGGCCGGTTTCCCTGAGGATGGTGGCGATCCGCGTGCCGAGCTGCCCGTCGGAGAACTGCCGGGCCGAAATATTCACCGAGACCTTCGGCACCCGCACCTTGGCCTGGTGCCAGGTCTTGAGCTGACGGCAAGCCTCACCGATCACCCAGTCGCCGACATCCACCACCAGCCCGAGCTCTTCGAGCACCGGAATGAAATCTCCCGGCGGCACCAGACCGCGGCGCGGATGGCGCCAGCGCAGCAGGGCTTCGGCGCCGGTCAGGCGTTTGCCGTCGCCGCTGAATTGCGGCTGGTAGTACAGCACGAATTCGTTTTGTTCCAGGGCGTGGCGCAAGTCGCTTTCCAGCTCCAGACGCTCCAGGGCGCTGGCGTTCATGTCGGCCTGGTAGAACTGGAAGTTGTTCTTGCCGCGCTCCTTGGCGTGGTACATCGCGGTGTCGGCGTTCTTCATCAGCTGACTGAGTTCGCTACCGTCCTGAGGACTCAGGGCGATGCCGATACTGGCGGTGACGAAGAACTCGCGACCTTCGAGCACGAACGGCTTCACCAGGCTGGCGAGGATCTGTTCGGCCACGTGAATGGCTCGGTTCAGCGCGATCTCGCGGTTGACCCGGGGTTGCAGCAGCAATGTGAACTCATCACCGCCCATGCGCGCCACGGTGTCGTCATCGTCGACGCAGCCGAGCAGGCGCGTGGCCATTTCCTTGAGCATGCGGTCGCCGGCGGCATGGCCCAGGGAGTCGTTGATCGGCTTGAAGCGGTCCAGGTCGAGGAACATCAGCACCACCCAGGACTTCTGCCGTTCGGCCGATTGCAGCGCGGTGTGCAGGCGATCCTGGAACAGCGTGCGGTTGGGCAGGTGGGTCAGGGCGTCGTAATAGGCGAGGCGGTGAATCCGTTGCTCACTGGCCTTGCGTTCGCTGATGTCGCTGAAGAAACACACATAACTGGCCAGATCGCCTTCGTCGTCGAGCACCGCCGTAATCCCGACCCAGGCCGGATAGTGCTCGCCGTTGCGACGCTTGAGCCAGACTTCGCCTTCCCAGGTGCTGTGCTGATGCAATTGCTTGAGCACGTAGCGCAGATGAGTTTCCTGCTGCTCGTCGACGGTGAGCATGTTCGGCAACTGATCGAGCACCTGGGACACCGCATAGCCGCTGACGCGACTGAAGGCCTCGTTGGCCTGGACGATGTAGCCGGCCGGGTCAGTGATCAGAATCGCCGAGGTCGAGTGCTCGAATACCGTGGCCGCCATGCGCAGGTCCTTCTCGGCCCGGCGTTGCTGGCTGATGTCGCGACCGACCCCGAGCACACCTTCGAAGGCGCCGTGTTCGTCCCAGACCAGCACCAGACGCAACTCGATAGGGATCTTGCGTCCATCGGCCCGCAGGCAGTCGAACAAAAACAGTTGGGTCTGCACCTGACTGCGCAGCAGTGTCAGTTGATCGGGTTTATCCAGCGCTTTGCTGACCCGGTCCATCAGGCTGTAGATGCCGCTCAGTTGTTGCGGGTTGGCGATGGTCGATTGCCAGCCGTTCTGGAATATCCAGTCGGCGTCGAAGCCCAGCACCGCTTGTACCGAAGGGCTGACGTAATTGAGCGCCATCTTGCTGTCAGTGGAGAAAATCACGTCGCTGATACTTTCAGCGAGCATCCGGTAGCGCTGCTCGCTGTCGCGCAGGGATTCACTGGCTTCGATCTGCTCAGTGATGTCCTTGGCCACGCCGATGATGCGCGTGACCTGATCGTGCTTGTCCCGCGCCAGGGCCTGTTCGCGAATATCGAAACGCCGCCATTTGCCATCGCGATGACGGAAGCGCAGCTGGCACTGCAGCAATTGGGTGTAACCCGCCTGACGCTGAGACTGGCGAGAGCGGTGGTAGTAGTCGGCATCTTCCGGGTGCAGGAGGATTTCCCAGAAGTACTCGCCCATCTGGTGCAGCTCGGTGCGGTTGTAACCCAGCGTCTGCCCAAGGTGATGGTTGCTGAAGATCATCCGCTGGCTGATCACGTCTTGCACATACAGGTGATCCGGCACGGTACGCACCACATCGGACCAGAATCCTTCGCGCTCCAGCAGCGAAAGCTCGATGAGTTTGCGGCTGGTGATGTCGCTGATGCTCAGGATCACCGCTCTATAGTCGGGCTGATCTTCCGGCAGGCGCAGCACCAGCCACAAGTGCTGGTCGCGGCCATTGGCGTCCTGAAGCTTGATTTCCAGCTCAAGTTGTTTCTGCTGGTGGAGCACCGCTTCGAGCACTTGATTGCCGATGGCCGTGCAGTCCAGTGGGCAGCCGTTGATCAGCAGTTTCCAGGCCTGATCGCAGGAATTGACGTTGAGCAGTTGCAGGGCGACCTGGTTGACTTCGGTGATGCGCAGTTCCTGCAACAATTGCTGGCGTTGCTCCGGTATCTCGAGCCAGGTTCTCAGCTGCTCGCTGTTGGTGAGTTGCGCCTTGTCGAAAAAACTTTTGAGTCCGGACAAGTCCAGCACGCACAGGGCAACGCCGGTGCCTTCGAAGATGTCCTGATAGCGTCGGCGGCCTTCATGCAGTTGGCGTTGGCGGCGACGAATGTTCAGCAAAGCGATGAACGGTAACAGCGAGAACGCCAGGCCCAGAAGGCATTTGCCGATGAACGCCGGCAGCATTTGTTCGATCACCCGTTGCCGGTCAAACAGCCCGCGCAGTTGCCAGTCGCTGCTGCTCAGGGGGACGATCAATACGCTGTTGGTCAGTTCGTCGGGTGTCAGCGCCGCGGGTTTGGCTGAAGGCAGGGCGTCATCGCGACTGATGATCTGATGATTGATGCGGTTTTCCACCAGCCACAGGGGGCGAAGGCCGGCGTCGCCCTGTTTGGTCAATGAAGAAAAAAATGTCGGTGTCAGGCGCAGGGCCCAGTAGCCGCGCGTGCTGCCGCTGGCCTGGTGCAGGAGCAGGTGCACCACCGAGCCGTCATCGGCATTGCTGAAATAGTGGGCCTGGGCGCGGCTGCGCTGGACCAGTTCGCTCAGGTAGTTGGCGTCCTGGCTGTCGACGGCGCTGTCACTCAGGATTTTCCCGGAGGGGCTGAGCAGCGCCAGGCTGCGCAGGTCGGGCAGCGACTGTTGCAGTTTGCGCAGCAATGCCTGCTGTTCGTCGGCGCTTTGCGGTTGTTCGACGATCGGTAGCAGATTAAGGGCGATCTGGGCGTTGAGCGCCATGTTGAGGCTGACTTGCGAAGCCAGGTCGGCGGTGTAGTCGATGGTGTACTGGCGCTGGTTTTTCTGGGTTTCGCGCAGTTGATCCAGCAACTGCCAGAACAGCAATGCGAGCAGCAACAGCACGAGAGTCGCCAGCGCGCCCTTCAAGCTTCCGCGCAGGGGCGAGCCGAGCCCAGGGTTGAGCACGCTCGCGGACGGTGGCGGAGTGACATTAGACAAACTGTAATCCTGCGGTTTGGCTGGACTGGCGCGGCGTGCACTATAAGCCGGACGCCCGAAGGGCGGCTAGCATGCCTTGAGTTGTGGCGAAGTGCCAGCCCCGCTCGGCTGGACTGCCTTCTGTCAATGAGGTAGCTTTGCCGGTTACGCGGGAGCGTTCCAGCTCCTAGACTCAGGTTTTTTTCAGCGCGCACGCCTTGATACCCATCAAACGAACGACGCGCATGGCCTGGCCGGGCATCGCCTGCGCTCCAATCATTCATCAGTCACTGACCCTAGGTTCTCCATGGCTCAATACGTCTTCACCATGCATCGGCTGGGCAAAGTTGTTCCGCCGAAGCGGGAAATCCTGAAAAACATTTCGCTGTCGTTCTTCCCCGGCGCCAAAATCGGCGTCCTCGGTCTCAACGGTTCGGGTAAGTCCACGCTGCTGAAAATCATGGCAGGCGTCGACACCGAGTTCGACGGTGAAGCCCGTCCGATGCCGGACCTGAACATCGGCTACCTGCCGCAAGAACCGATCCTGGACCCGACCAAGACCGTGCGTGAAGTGGTCGAGGAAGCGGTCAGCGTGATCAAGGACGCCCAGGCGCGTCTGGACGAGGTCTACGCGGCCTACGCCGATCCGGATGCCGACTTCGACAAGCTGGCTGCAGAGCAAGCCAAACTTGAAGCCATCCTGCAGGCCAGCGATGGCCACAACCTGGATCGCCAACTGGAAGTCGCTGCCGATGCGCTGCGTCTGCCGGCCTGGGATGCCAGGGTTGAACATCTTTCCGGTGGTGAAAAGCGTCGTGTGGCCCTGTGCCGCCTGCTGCTGTCCGCCCCGGACATGCTGCTGCTCGACGAACCAACCAACCACCTGGACGCCGACTCCGTCGCCTGGCTGGAGCACTTCCTGCACGATTTCCCGGGCACCGTGGTTGCGATCACGCACGACCGTTACTTCCTGGACAACGTTGCCGGCTGGATCCTCGAACTCGACCGCGGCGCCGGTATCCCGTACGAAGGCAACTATTCGGGTTGGCTCGAAGCCAAGTCCGATCGTCTGGCGGCCGAATCCAAGCAGCAATCGGCTCACGAAAAGGCCATGAAGGAAGAACTGGAGTGGGTGCGCAAAGGCGCCAAGGCCCGCCAGTCCAAGTCCAAGGCTCGTCTGCAACGCTTCGAAGAAATGCAGTCACAGGAATTCCAGAAGCGCAGCGAAACCAACGAGATCTACATCCCGGCCGGTCCACGCCTGGGCGACAAGGTCATCGAGTTCAAGAACGTCACCAAGGGCTACGGCGATCGCGTGCTGATCGACAACCTGTCGTTCTCCATGCCTAAAGGCGCCATCGTTGGCGTGATCGGCGGTAACGGTGCCGGTAAATCGACCCTGTTCCGCATGTTGATGGGCAAGGAAACGCCGGATTCGGGCAGCATCGAAGTCGGCGAAACCGTGCAACTGGCGTGCGTCGACCAGAGCCGTGAAGACCTGGATGGCAGCAAGACTGTGTTCCAGCAGATCTCCGACGGTTCCGACCAGATTCGCATCGGCAACTACGAGATCCCGTCGCGTACCTACGTCGGTCGTTTCAACTTCAAGGGTGGCGATCAGCAGAAGTTCGTCAAGGACCTGTCCGGTGGTGAGCGTGGTCGCTTGCACCTGGCTCTGACCCTGAAAGAGGGCGGCAACGTCCTGCTGCTCGACGAACCGTCCAACGACCTCGACGTTGAAACCCTGCGTTCCCTGGAAGAAGCCTTGCTGGACTTCCCGGGCGCCGCCATTGTGATCTCTCACGATCGGTGGTTCCTTGACCGCGTCGCGACTCACATCCTGGCGTACGAAGACGACTCGCAAGCGGTGTTCTTCGAAGGCAACTACACCGAGTACGAAGCCGATCGCAAGAAACGCCTCGGCGAAGCGGCCTCCCAGCCGCACCGGGTACGGCACAAGAAACTGGCCTGATTTCAGGTTGGTTGCATAAAAAAACGGAGCCTTCGTTCGGGGCTCCGTTTTTTTTATGGGTTTTTTCAGTGGCACCGCGGCGAGGCCTTCGCGGGCAAGCCTCGCTCCTACAGCGAAGGCGTCATCGAACTCACCCGATCTCTATAGCCAGCACCTCAATCACCAAATCCCCCGCCGGGCGTTTCCACGACACTTCATCGCCCACGTGCGCACCCAGCAACGCCCGTCCCAGTGGCGAACTCCAATTGATCAACCCATGGGCGGCATCCGCCTGGTCTTCTCCAACCAATTGCACGCGCTGCTCGTGATCGTGTTCGTCGGCAAAAGTTACCCAATTGCCAATCTGCACTTTGTCGGTGGAGGAGGCTGGTGCAACCACCTGCGCACTTTGCAGGCGCTGCTTGAAGTAGCGCCAGTCGCGATCGAGGTCAGCCTGGCGCTGCTTGTCGGCCAGGTCACCTTTGGCGCTTTCCTCGTCGAGCAGGCTTTGCAGCGCGGCGACTTTCGCCTGAAGCTGCGCGAGCCCGGCGGGTGTGACGTAATTGGGCTGCGCGCTGACCTGTCGTTCGACTGGCAGGTCGGCTTGCGCGGCAGCGTTATCTTCATTGACGAAGGCGCGACTCATGTTGTTCTCCCGTTATAGGGTTTGGGCCATGGTCGCGTGCTTTAAGTTTCGACGAATGTCTGTAAACGACTTATTGCGAGCGATAGGCTCGCGCGGCGTCCCGGTCTTTCTGCTGTTGCCAGGCCCGTTCGCGCTCGTCCCAATGGCGTTCCCTGTACTCGTTTCGATCCTCGTTTTCGCGCATGGCCTGGCACTGACGGAAGCCATCGGTCCAGCCTTCGGCGTATTGCTTGTCCTTGAGGTAGCGTGGGACATTTTTGCGAAACTCACCGGTGATTGCCCCGGCGGCTTGCCGGCCACTGCTGCAACCGTCATCGAAGCCATCGGCGAACGCTGGCGGATAACCCTTGGCGATCAGGTCCTCGTGGGTCGACTGACACCCTGTGATCAGGACCAATAACCCCAATACTCCCACGCAACGCCACATCTCGGACTCCAGGGCCGTTCAACGGCCTATAGGGGAAGTCTAGAAGCGGATTTGTCGGATGGGAGTGAAAGAAAGGTCAAAAGATCAATAGTGATACCACTTCACTTCAAGCATCACTTCGTTATCGGGTGACGCCAGGTGGCTGAATTCGCGCTGGGCACTCAGGCGCAGCCCGAGGTTGCGCGACAACTCCCACTGCTGATTCAGGCTCATGTTCCGGCGCACTTCGCCGTTGGTGAAGTAATCGCCCTTGGCTTCCAGGCTGAAATTCCCCAGCGGGTTTTTCCACAGCAGACCGCTGTTGAAGCCCGCTGCCGGGGCAATGAAGCCTGCGAAGTCGTTGTTGTGCTCCACGCGCACGGTGCCCAAGGCGAACCCGAGCATGTCGTCGCTCAGTTGCCAGGTCCCGCCACCACCACCGTTGACATGACTGACCAGGGTTTCGTCATCGTGCTTGCCCGGCACACGCTCCAGGCCGCCGGTGACTTGCCACGACAGCGGCTGCAACAGCGCGTTGCGCGGGGTCAGGGAGCGGATGGTCGCCAGGTCCAGTTGCTGCAGCTGCCAGTGATTGCCTTCGTATTGGCGCAGCTTCATCTGCAGGATTTCGATCTGCGCGCCAAGGGGAAAGCTTTCGGCGTTGTCGTTAAGGTCGTGGTAGGCCATGCGCAGGCCATATTCGCCGAAGGCTTGGTCACCCCGGGTGCCGATGCCGGCCTGCCAGGTGCGGGACTCGTGGCCATCCTCGGGCAAGCCAGGTCGCGCAATGTCCAGTTCAGGAGGCGGGTTCTGATTGATCGCGCGCAGTAATTCGAAACTGCGCTGAGCTCGTTGCGGGTCACGTTCCTGGCCGTTGGCGCGATAACGCTCCAGACGATAGGCCGCGTCGATGATCAACGCCTGACGCTCGCGCGGTTGCGCCTTGAACGCCGGTTCCTGCAATTGCTTCTGATCGGCGCTGATTTTCAGCACCCACTGCTGCTCTTCATCGGTCAACGGCTGCGCGCGGCTCAGCAGTTCACGCTCGCGGGACGGGCGATATTCGATCGACTCCACCAGCCCGGCCTGTTTCACCGCTTTGACGGTGTCGGTGGGAATGGCGGTCAACGGGAACTGATCGGTCAGCTTCAGGCCCGGCCGCGCCACCTGCAGCAGCTCAAGCAGGCGATAGGAGCAGTTTTCATCGAAGAAGAAGTAGTCGAACTGGATCTGCTTGAGCTCCCAGACATGCTCGACCATGCGCTCGGTTTCCTGCTGGGTCAGGTTCAGGCGGTATTCCCACAGGTCGCGGTTTTCGAGGCTACGGTATTCCGAGAGTTTTTCCTGATAGGGCACCAGTGCAAACAGCCCTGGATAACCACCCATCAGGCCTTTCCACGCATACAAAATGCTGTTGTCCGACCCTTCGATGTAGGCGCCGAAGTTGATCGCGTAACTGAGCAGCGAGGTCTTGTCGCGCTGCACATCGGCCTGATCGATGCGCAGCAAGGTATGGCCGAACATCGACGACGGGCTGTTCAGGTAGGCGGCCGGGAAAATCATCACCGCACTGTGGGGCGAAACGTCCTTGAACCATTGCTTGAATTCAGCACAGTCCAGCGACGGCAGATCCGTCAGGTCAAGTTGCGCCTTGAGCCAGCGAGTACGGGCCGGATAGACGCATTGCGCATGCTGCTCGCCGGCACTGGCCGGGGCATACAGCGCCTGTACGGTCGCCGCCAGTTCGCGGTCGGGGTGTTCGTTGCCATCGGAGGCGAGAAAGAATTTCTTGTCGCTGACATAGCTGCGCCAGCCACCGAGCTTGGCGGTTTCGTAATGACCCAGGGAAATCCAGAAGGGGTCGTTGGCCAGTTGCTGCAAACGTTGATTGTCGATGTGGGGCGCGGCGGACAGCGGGGCGCAGACACAGAGCGCCAGCCAGGCAAGGCGTTTGAGCATAGTGAGCAACTTAAGTCGAAAGTAACAAAGACCCAAAGGGGCAGGCCAAAAGGGCCGGGGTCAAAAATAAAACCCGCTCCCCAAAGAGAGCGGGACGGGTCGAGCTTAAGCTTGAGTGGCGTACTTGGCCAGACGAGGATCGTTCTTCAATACGGCCAGGGTATTGGTATGCACGTCTTCAGCGGTCACGTCAGCCTTGCTGAAAATTTGCTGGAAGTGTTGATGAGTCACGGCGGCGAAGTGCGCACGGTCTTCCGGCGCCACGCCCAGTACCACGGCGTAAGTGGTCAGCGCTTCGCCCTGACCTTTAGCCATGTCTTCGGACAGCTCGTTCATCATGCCATTCATGGCAATCCAGGATTTGCCGCCATAGGTCAGCGCCGCATTGGTCGAGCAACCGTTGGTGCCGGAGGTCATGCCGAAAGTTGCATTACCGGAGGTGCCGTTGGTGGTGGATGCCAGGAAGTGTGCCGGGGTGCCACGCTGACCTTCGAACAGCATGTTGCCCCAACCGCAGTCCGGACCGCCTGGCGCCTGAGCCATGGCGTTGATGGATACAACGGTGAAGAGAGTACCAAGAAGAATCCGTTTCATAGCTATGTTCTCTTTGTGTGCATACCAATGGACAGGGTGCTGGCCCCTAATGGTGCCAGTGGGCCGGTTATTCGTTCCAGCCGCGCAGTTTGGAGTTTAGGCAGGTTCCAGGGGTTCCGTGATTTTTTGCGAAACATTCCCTGAAAACCTTGATTTTGACCCGCGCGGCCCGAGGATGGGGGCTTGTCTAAGCTTTGGCTTGAGGTGCGCCTTGCCAGTGGGTACGGGCAGCGCCAGAATGCCGTTATCTGCCCCGCCTGATGTAAGGAAGCCCGATGCCTGATCCTGTTGCTGCCAGCTTGCGTCTAGCGCCTGAAGCGCTGACCCGTCCGTTTTCCGCTGAACAGTTCAGCTTCTCTACCACCAATGATCTGGAGCCTTTCCGCGGTGTGCTTGGCCAGGAACGTGCGGTCGAAGCCTTGCAGTTCGGTGTGGCCATGCCACGCCCCGGTTACAACGTATTTGTCATGGGCGAGCCCGGCACTGGCCGGTTTTCGTTCGTCAAGCGCTATCTCAAGGCCGAAGGAAAGCGCATGCAGACCCCGGCGGACTGGGTCTACGTCAATAATTTCGATGAGCCGCGCGAGCCTCGCGCCCTGGAGTTGCCGTCGGGTACCGCTGGCGCCTTTATCGGTGACATCAATGGCTTGATCGACAACCTGCTGGCGACCTTTCCGGCGGTGTTCGAGCACCCGTCCTACCAGCAGAAGAAAAGCGCCATCGATCGCGCCTTCAACCAGCGTTATGACCGCGCGCTGGATGTGATCGAGCGTCTGGCGCTGGAGAAAGACGTCGCGCTCTACCGCGACAGCAGCAACATTGCCTTCACCCCGATGAGCGAAGGCAAGGCCCTGGATGAGGCGGAATTCGCCCAGTTGCCGGAAGCCGAGCGCGAGCGCTTTCATGATGACATTTCCGGGCTCGAAGAGCGGTTGAACGAAGAACTCGCCAGCCTGCCGCAATGGAAGCGCGAGTCGAGTAATCAGCTGCGCCAGCTCAACGAAGAAACCATCACCCTGGCCTTGCAGCCCTTACTGGCGCCGCTGTCGGAAAAGTATGCGGAAAACGCAGGGGTTTGTGGTTACTTGCAAGCGATGCAGGTGTACCTGCTTAAAACGGTGGTCGAGCAACTGGTGGACGACAGCAAGACCGACGCCATCGCCCGCAAATTGCTTGAAGAGCAATACGCCCCGAGCCTGGTGGTCGGGCATCCGCACAGCGGCGGTGCGCCGGTGGTGTTCGAGCCGCACCCGACCTACGACAACCTGTTTGGCCGTATCGAATACAGCACCGATCAGGGCGCGCTCTACACCACCTATCGCCAGTTGCGACCGGGTGCTTTGCACCGGGCCAACGGCGGTTTCCTGATCCTCGAAGCGGAAAAAATGCTCAGCGAGCCATTCGTCTGGGATGCGCTCAAGCGTGCCTTGCAATCGCGCAAGCTGAAAATGGAATCGCCACTGGGTGAGCTGGGCCGTCTGGCCACCGTGACGCTGACGCCGCAACACATTCCGTTGCAGGTCAAAGTCGTGATCATCGGCGCCCGGCAGCTCTACTACACGCTGCAAGACCTCGATCCGGACTTCCAGGAGATGTTCCGCGTCCTGGTGGATTTCGATGAAGACATTCCGATGGTTGACGAAAGCCTGGAGCAGTTCGCCCAGTTGCTCAAAACCCGTACCTCGGAAGAAGGCATGGCGCCGCTGACCGCCGATGCGGTGGCGCGTCTGGCGACTTACAGCGCACGTCTGGCCGAGCACCAGGGACGTTTGTCGGCACGGATCGGCGATCTGTTCCAACTGGTCAGCGAGGCGGATTTCATTCGCGACCTGGCGGGTGATGACATGACTGACGCCGGGCACATCGAGCGTGCGCTCAAGGCCAAGGCCACCCGTACCGGGCGCGTTTCGGCGCGGATTCTCGATGACATGCTGGCCGGGATCATTCTGATCGACACCGATGGCGCGGCGGTCGGCAAGTGCAACGGGCTGACGGTACTGGAAGTCGGCGATTCGGCCTTCGGGATACCGGCGCGGATTTCCGCCACGGTGTATCCGGGCGGCAGCGGCATCGTCGACATCGAGCGCGAGGTCAACCTCGGCCAGCCGATTCACTCCAAAGGCGTGATGATCCTCACCGGGTACCTGGGCAGCCGTTACGCCCAGGAATTCCCGTTGGCGATTTCCGCAAGCATCGCCCTGGAGCAGTCCTACGGTTACGTCGACGGCGACAGCGCATCGTTGGGCGAGGCCTGTACGCTGATCTCGGCCTTGTCGAAAACTCCACTCAAGCAGTGCTTTGCGATTACCGGTTCGATCAACCAATTCGGTGAAGTGCAGGCGGTAGGCGGGGTCAACGAGAAGATCGAAGGCTTCTTCCGGCTCTGCGAGGCTCGCGGCCTGACGGGCGAGCAGGGAGCGATCATTCCTCAGGCTAACGTCGCCACGCTGATGCTTGACGAGAAGGTGCTGGCGGCGGTGCGCGCGGGGCAGTTCCATGTCTACGCGGTGCGCCAGGCCGACGAAGCCCTGAGCCTGCTGGTCGGCGAGCCGGCCGGTACGCCGGATGAGAATGGCGAGTTTCCCGAGGGCAGCGTCAACGCGCGGGTGGTGGAACGCTTGCGGGTGATCGCGGAAATGGTCAGCGACGAAGACCTCAAGGAGGCCGAAAAGGAGTTGGCGCAGGAAGCATTGCTGGAAGTCAAACCGGCCTGAGTCAATCTCGAAACTGAGGAGGCTCCCTGTGGCGAGGGAGCTTGTCGGACCGCCGCACCGCCCCGTTCGGCTGCGTAGCAGTCGTCACATCGGCGATGAGGTCTGTCTGATAAATTTCGGGGCCGCTTCGCAGCCCAACGGGGCAAGCCCCCTCGCCACATCTCTGGCGTCAATATTTGCACGGCGACCACTCGGCGCCTTCTGGCTGCGGGCCGCGTGCGAGCTGAACTTTTCTTCTATTCTCTGCTCAAGGATATCGACAGTTATCACTGGATCGAGACAGCCTTCCCGTGGAGGCTGAATACCGGATCTACCGAGGGTCGCCGCCATGTCGCGCAACCTCTGCCTCACCCGTCAATGCCTGGGCCTTGTGACCCGTATCGAATGTGCTATCCGCCCGCTGGCGGGAGATACGGGCATGTGGACCTTGCTTTTTGCCGCCGGAATGGCCGGCGAGCAACCTTCAGCCATCAAGGCTCAAGGCCCGTTCCGTGGGCCGGTCGTGGCTGAATCGATCCTCGACACCATCGTCGAAAGTCTGACTCTGCATGGCTACGAGCTGGCCGATGACCCGCAAATCTGGTGCCTGCACCTGCAAGCCCAGTTGCGAGAGATCAACGGTGGCCGTTTCCACAACCTTGCCGGTCCCGGGTTTCGACCTGAAGGCTGATCCAGGCTATTGATCCAGGTTACCTGGCTCGGTCTTGTCGAGTTTGACCTCGAAACCGTATTGCACGGTGGTGAGGTTGGTTCGCTGATAAGTTTCCAGACGTGTGGGCTGGCCGTAGAAGTAATGCACTGCGAATAACCCCGGACCTTGCGCGTTCGCGTCGTGACTGACCGAAAGAATCTCCTTCAGATAGTTGCCACTGTCGTCCTTGGCGAAAAAGCGCCAGTCCTGGTCGGGGAACAGCTTCAGATCAACCACCAACTCATTCCCTTTGAGCGCCAGGCCCTTGGGCAGTTGGTGGGCGTCGTAGGTTTGCTTGTCGACAGTCGCCAGGAACAGCGGCATGGAGCCCACTGCGTAGGCCGGAGTTTCTGCAAACAGATTCAGATCGTAGGTGATGCTGCCGCGTAGCGGGTCGACCTGATACGCCTCCGGTGGCAGCTCGATCGGCCCGTCGCGCCGGCCATTGCTGTCTTGGGTAAAGAACGTCACGGGACTTTCGCCGGGATTGAACGAGGTGCCGAGCAGTTCATCATTGAAACTTCTGGGGTGATCGAAATCGATGCGCGCGGCGCTCGGGTCTTCGATCGACTGGCTGATACTGATGCTTTTTTTCAGTTGGTTCTCGTCCAGCGTCGCACCCTTGAGCCAGGTCGCAGCCTGGTCGTCGTATACCACCACGGGCAAGGTCAGTGGCTGGATGGTTTTTTCCGTCGTGTGCGGGTCGAAGCGGCGTACTGGCAGGTCCAGGTTCTTGCGGGTCACCGTGACCGCCGAGAAGTCCAGCAAGCTGACTTCGAGTGTGTCGATCGGTCCGTTGAAGTACACCTTGGCGTACTGTCGGGTTTGTTGTTTTTCAAAGGCACGCTGGTTGTCCTCGAGCTGTTTTTCGAACGCTTCGCTCCAGGCTTTCTGCTGTTGCATTTGCGCCAGTTGTTTTTGATAGAACGCAATTTGCGCGGCGGTTTCATGGATCGCGCCCGAGCGCGAGAGGAATTGTCCGGTGGTGTCCCTGGCCTGAACGATCAGCGGGTTGGGCGGTGTATCGCGAACCTCGGGGGCCGGTGGTGCGCTGTTACTGAATTCGATTTCGGCATGGTTTTTTTCAAGCTTCAGCAGCGTGACACTGAGGTTGTCATTGGTGCGCGTCTGGCCGACGTCCTTTTTTGTCAGGTCGAAGCTGTAGATTCGGCGTGGGGCGATGACCTCCACCTTGCCTTGCAAACTCACCGGTTGTGGCAGGTTCTTCTTGTCCACACCCAGGCCTTCGATGAAGGGGTAGGTCACCGTCAAATCATCGGGGTTGGTCAGGTTGGAGCTCGACGGGCTCAGCTGGATTCCTGGATCGGTTTCCGACCATTCCGGCTGAAACGCGATGACGCGCTTGTTGCTGAGGGTCACCGATTGCCATTCCAGGTCATGAGGGAAAAGGAATGCGCCAGGGGTGTTGAAGTGGAGGGGGAATACCGGTTGCAGATCGGTCAGGTAATCCGAGCTGGACTCCTTGTGCAGCACGAACAGCCCGTTGATGTAAGTGTCGACCAGCGCCTGGGGCGTGGGGTAGTGCTTGAATACGGCGAGGGCATCTTCGCCGTATTCGGTGACCACCGGTTTACTGTCGAGCTTGAGTTGCGCACGCTCGAGCAGCAGCAGTGAACCGCCGAGTTCGGTCACGACGTCCTTGAGTTTCGGATCCTTGATCGCCTCCAGAGACTTTTCGAACTGCGCGGTCTTTTCTTCGAGGCTGACCTGGCGTTTCTCATCGCTGGGTGAACAACCACCGAGCAGCAATGCGAGGCAAAGTCCGGCACTCGTTAAAGGCAATCGCACATCCATTTCCAGTTTTCCTGTCCGATGTCGCTGACCTGTCATTGATCTGGACACTAGCAGAAAAACTTTGTCACACACACGCAGGTTGCGGATTTTCCGGCGGTTTCTGGGTGTAACAGGCGGCTGTTATACTCGCCGCCATTTCCAGCCCCTTGTGTGAGATTCAATGGAACGCTTTATCGAAAATACAATGTACGCCTCCCGCTGGTTGCTGGCGCCGATCTATTTCGGTTTGTCGCTGGGCTTGCTGGCGTTGGCACTGAAATTCTTCCAGGAAGTCATCCACGTCATCCCTAACGTGTTCTCGATGGCCGAGTCGGATCTGATTCTGGTGTTGTTGTCGCTGATCGACATGGCGCTGGTAGGCGGCTTGCTGGTAATGGTGATGATCTCCGGTTACGAGAACTTCGTTTCCGAACTGGATATCGACGACAGCAAGGAGAAGCTCAACTGGTTGGGCACCATGGATTCGTCTTCGTTGAAGATGAAGGTCGCGGCTTCCATCGTGGCAATTTCGTCGATCCACTTGCTGCGGATTTTCATGGACGCCAAGAACGTCGATCCGGAGCATTTGCAGTGGTACGTGATCATCCACATGACCTTCGTGGTGTCGGCGTTTGCCATGGGTTATCTGGACAAGCTGACCAAGCACTGATCCGCCCTTACTCGGTCCACCGCACCGCCCGTCTGTTGCGAAACAGACGGGCGGTGTCGTTTGTGGCTTGTACTTTGGCGCGTCGAGGCATATCCCTGTAAGAACCCTGGCTCTCCACTGCGTGAGGTGCGCTCATGAACCTGCAAGAGTTGAATGCGTATGCCATCGCCGGAAAGATCGATGAGTTGAACCTGATCTCGATGGAAGGCGTGTTCTACGTGCTGGAGGCTCGGATGCATGGTGCGGCGCATCCAGTGCTCGATGCTCATGGCGAGACATTGCAGCTGCGCTCGGTCGAGCATGCGCGTGAAGTGCTTCACGCCTGTCCCAAGCCATTCAACGTTGTATATACCTCGGCCCATGATGAAATGTGCGGTACCAGCGCCGAGGAAAGTCCGAAATTACCGAGCGCCTTCCGTTCTGCGTAACAGGGCTGACGCCGCTCATCAACGTGGCGGCATCTGTGCTAGTCTGCTCGCCCTTTTGATTCCGGGCGCTCCGGGATGCGCTGTGCACGCACGGCAAGTTCCAGGGCCGTCCGCACAGCGGAGCAGTGTCATGTCCGAAGTAAATCTGTCCACCGATGAAACCCGCGTCAGCTACGGCATTGGCCGTCAGTTGGGCGACCAGCTGCGTGACAATCCGCCACCGGGCGTGAGCCTGGACGCAATCCTGGCGGGTCTGACCGACGCGTTCGCCGGCAAGCCAAGCCGTGTGGGTCAGGAAGAAATGTCCGCCAGCTTCAAAGTGATCCGCGAGATCATGCAAGCTGAAGCGGCTGCCAAGGCTGAAGCTGCTGCTGGCGAAGGCCTGGCTTTCCTGGCTGAAAACGCCAAGCGTGAAGGCATCACTACTCTGGCTTCGGGCCTGCAATTTGAAGTGCTGACTCAAGGTGAAGGCGCCAAGCCAACCCGTGAAGATCAAGTGCGCACGCACTACCACGGCACTCTGATCGACGGCACTGTATTCGACAGCTCCTACGAGCGCGGCCAGCCTGCAGAATTCCCGGTAGGCGGCGTTATCGCTGGCTGGACCGAAGCCCTGCAACTGATGAACGCGGGCAGCAAATGGCGTCTGTACGTGCCGAGCGAACTGGCTTACGGCGCTCAAGGCGTTGGCAGCATTCCGCCGCACAGCGTACTGGTATTCGACGTCGAACTGCTCGACGTTCTGTAATCCCGGTGTTGGAGCTGGCCCGCTCCTGCAGGGCCAGCTCCGGCATTTTTACAAATGATCTTCATACCTCGAACTTAGTATTCAGATCATGACTCGGGCGCAACGCCCGGGCATAGCAAAACAGAAACAGATTGCGCACCAGTTCCTTGAGCACCACCGGCTCGCTGGAACTCAGGCCGTTGACGTCCAGATCACCCTGATCCTGCAGCTCGTTCAAGGCTTCTTCTTCAAGCACCGCACAGACTTCCCCGGTTTCCCGATGCAGGATTCTGAGGTAGGGATGTGGGCGGTCCAGCCAGGCATCGATCAAATAAGTCATGGGGCTCATCTCCATTGATTGGGTTCAATGAGAATAATTCCTATTCATTAAATAGCAAGGGCCTATTGGCGGTTTGCGTTTTTTATCGGGTAAGGATTGCGTAAGGTCAAAGCGGCTGGCGTTTGGCTATTGCGAGGAGTGCTGGGTGAGGCGGGGAAGGGCAAAGCACCATCCCACGCAGGGCGCGGGATGGAATACAGCGGGCTCAGACTTTTCTGACGAACTCGGATTTGAGTTTCATCGGGCCGATGCCGTCGATCTTGCAGTCGATGTCGTGGTCGCCATCGCACAGGCGGATGTTCTTGACCTTGGTGCCGACCTTGACCACCAGGGAAGTGCCTTTGACCTTGAGGTCCTTGATCACGGTGATGGTATCGCCGTCCTGCAGGACGTTGCCGACCGAGTCCTTTTTCACGGTATCGTCGGACGCTACTTCGGCTTCGCCGTTGGCGGACCACTCATGGGCGCACTCCGGGCAGATCAGCTGTGCGCCGTCTTCGTAGGTGTATTCGGAATTGCATTTCGGGCAGGGTGGCAACGTGCTCACTAAAGCTCCTTGGATCCAGGATGGCTAAAAAGAAAGCGCACATTATATAGGGATTTATCGCAGGAGGGAGCGAACAGCAAAAGATCGCGGCCTTCGGCAGCTCCTTGGTGTACCCATGTGGAGCTGCCGAAGGCTGCGATCTTTTGATTTTGCTGTGAATATCAGTGCGTGCGAGCGACCGCAAACTCACTCAATTCCACCAGCGCATCGCGGTATTCGCTGGCGGGCAGGGCGTCGAGGCACTTGATCGCACGGGCCACGTAGTCGCGGGCCAGTTGCGCGGTGTAATCCAGCGAGCCGGAAGCTTCGACCGCTTCGCGAATGCTTTCCAGGTCTTCGATGCCACCTTTCTGGATCGCCTGACGAACCAGTGCGGCCTGCTCCGGAGTGCCTTCGCGCATGGTGTAGATCAGCGGCAGCGTCGGCTTGCCCTCGGCCAGATCGTCACCGACGTTCTTGCCCAGGGTCTCGGCATCGCCACGGTAGTCCAGCAGGTCATCAACCAGTTGGAAGGCCACGCCCAGGTGATCGCCAAAGGTGCGCAGCGCTTCGCTCTGTTCCAGCGAGGCGCCGGCCAGGGCTGCGGCGCTGTGGGTCGAAGCCTCGAAGAGCATCGCGGTTTTGCCGCGAATGACTTCCATGTAGGTTTCTTCGGTGGTGCTGGCGTCGCGGACCTTCGACAGCTGTAGCACCTCGCCTTCAGCGATGATGCGCGTGGCTTGCGAAAGGATCTTCATTACCGGCATGGAGCCCAGTTCGACCATCATTTCGAAAGAACGCGAATACAGGAAGTCGCCCACCAGCACGCTCGGCGCGTTGCCCCACATGGCATTGGCGGTCGAACGACCACGGCGCATGCCGGACATGTCGACGACGTCGTCGTGCAGCAGAGTGGCGGTGTGCAGGAACTCGATGGTCGCGGCCAGCAGGCGCAGGTCATCGCCTTCGCGGCCCAGTGCCTTGCCGCACAGCAGCACGAGCAAGGGACGCAGGCGTTTACCGCCAGCCGAGGTAATGTAGTCGCCGATTTTCGATACCAGCGGCACTCGGGAAGTCAGCTGCTTCTTGATGATGCCGTCGACGGCGTTAAAATCGTCCGCCACCGCGCGGTAGAAAGCTTGGGGTTGCATCAGCGACAGTTGCTCCAGAAGGGTTGCGCGGCATGCTAGGACCCACGTCCGGGCCTGTCAAGGCGCGATGGACGGCCACTTGCAACGCCAGAGTAGCTTGCGTACAATCGCGCACCCTGAACTTCCTGGGCAGCACCTGCCTTACGCAATTGCAAACTGGCCTTCCAGCCTTATGCAGCCATGCCAGCCAATACCTCTTCTTATAAAGAGCTGGGTGAGCAGGATTATCGGAGAAATACCATGTCTTATGCAGTAATCGTTACTGGTGGCAAGCAGTACAAAGTTGCTCCAGGTGAATACCTGAAGATCGAAAAACTGGAAATCGCTACCGGCGAATCCGTAACTTTTGATCGCGTTCTGTTGGTTGCCAATGGCGACGACGTGAATATCGGCGCTCCAGTTGTTCCTGGCGCTACCGTTGTGGCTGAAGTGATCTCCCAAGGTCGTCACGATAAAGTCCGCATCATCAAGTTCCGTCGCCGTAAGCACCACATGAAGCGTATGGGCCACCGCCAGTGGTACACCGAGATCAAAATCACCGGTATTCAGGCTTAATCAGCCTAATTCCTCACTAGGAGAATTGAACTCATGGCACACAAAAAAGCTGGTGGTAGTACCCGTAACGGTCGCGACTCAGAAGCCAAACGCCTTGGCGTGAAGATGTATGGCGGCCAGGTCATCAAGGCCGGTAACATCATCGTGCGTCAGCGCGGCACCCAATTCCACGCTGGCTACGGCGTTGGCATGGGTAAAGATCACACCCTCTTCGCGAAAATCGAAGGCGTGATCAAGTTTGAAGTAAAAGGCGCCTTCGGTCGTCGTTACGTGAGCGTCGTCGCAGCTTAATTGCGCGATCGCTGGAAAAGCCCTGTCTTGCGACGGGGCTTTTTCGTTTGTGGGGTGAGTCTCTTGCAAAGCTGTTTGTGATGGGCTCCAGCGCTGTATTGGCGGTCGTTGATTGAGGTCGCTGCGCTCATTTTTGCAAGAGTCTTATGTCTTGGTTGTTTTTCGGCTCGTCCGTATGGCGAGAGGCGTTTTGTTATGAAGTTTGTTGATGAAGTATCGATTCGAGTAAAGGCCGGCGACGGTGGCAACGGTTGCATGAGTTTCCGTCGAGAAAAATTCATTGAAAACGGCGGCCCGAACGGCGGCGACGGTGGTGATGGCGGTTCCATCTACATGATGGCCGACGAAAACCTGAACACCCTGGTCGACTACCGTTACACCCGGCACTTCGATGCCGAGCGCGGTTCCAACGGTGGCAGCACCGACTGCACCGGCAAAAAAGGTGAGGATCTGATCCTGCGGGTGCCGGTCGGTACCACAGTGATCGACTCTGCCACCCAGGAAGTCATCGGCGACCTGACCAAGGCCGGCCAGAAGCTGATGGTGGTTCAGGGCGGTTGGCACGGTCTGGGTAACACTCGTTTCAAATCCAGTACCAACCGTGCGCCGCGCCAGACTACGCCGGGCAAGCCGGGTGAGCAGCGCGACCTGAAACTGGAAATGAAGGTGTTGGCGGACGTCGGTCTGCTCGGTTTGCCGAACGCCGGCAAAAGTACCTTCATTCGCTCGGTGTCGGCTGCCAAGCCGAAAGTCGCCGACTACCCGTTCACCACGTTGGTGCCGAACCTGGGTGTGGTCAGTGTCGATCGCTGGAAGAGCTTCGTGGTCGCGGATATTCCGGGCCTGATCGAAGGTGCTTCCGACGGCGCAGGCCTGGGGATTCGCTTCCTCAAGCACTTGTCGCGTACGCGTCTGCTGCTACACCTCGTCGACATGGCGCCGCTGGATGACACCAGTGCGCCGGATGCCGCTGAAGTGATCGTCAGCGAGCTGACCAAGTTCAGCCCGTCCCTGGCTGAGCGTGATCGCTGGCTGGTGCTGAACAAGTGCGACCAGATCCTTGAGGAAGAGCACGATGCTCGCGTCAAGGAGATCGTTGATCGTCTGGAGTGGACCGGTCCGGTCTATGTGATCTCGGCGATCGCCAAGCAAGGCACCGAGCGCCTGTGTCACGACATCATGCGTTACCTGGAAGATCGCGCCGATCGCCTGGCTAACGACCCGGCCTACAAGGAAGAGCTGGCTGAACTCGATCAGCGCATCGAAGATGAAGCTCGCGCCCAGTTGCAGGCGCTGGACGATCAGCGTGCTCTGCGCCGCAGCGGCGTGAAGTCGGTCCATGACATCGGTGACGACGATTGGGATGAAGAAGATGTGGATGACGAAGACGGTCCGGAAATCATTTACGTGCGTGACTGATTCGTTGCGATAAACTTAAGCGCCGCTCACTGGAGCGGCGTTTTAGTATCTGGAAATCGACTGTTGGTCACGAAGAACCACGAATAACGTCACGGGCAGTGCCAGGTCGCGCTGCCCTCAAGCTAAGGTTGAAGATGATGCGGAGCAAGGTGACAGGTGCGCAGCGTTGGGTCGTGAAGATCGGCAGCGCTTTGCTGACGGCGGACGGCAAGGGCCTGGATCGCGCAGCAATGGGTGTCTGGGTCGAGCAGATGGTTGCCCTGCATGAGGCGGGCGTTGAGCTGGTGCTGGTGTCCTCCGGGGCGGTGGCAGCGGGCATGAGCCGTCTGGGCTGGACCTCACGACCCAGTGCGATGCACGAGTTGCAGGCGGCTGCCGCCATCGGTCAGATGGGGTTGGTGCAGGCCTGGGAGTCGAGCTTCGCCGAACATGGTCGGCATACCGCACAGATTCTCCTGACTCACGACGATTTGTCCGACCGCAAGCGCTACCTGAATGCTCGTAGCACCCTGCGTGCGCTGGTCGAGTTGAAAGTGATTCCGGTGATCAACGAAAACGACACCGTGGTCACTGACGAAATCCGTTTCGGCGACAACGACACGTTGGCGGCGCTGGTGGCGAATCTGGTCGAAGCCGATTTGCTGGTGATCCTCACTGATCGCGATGGCATGTTCGATGCTGATCCGCGCAGCAATCCCGACGCCAAGCTGATTTATGAGGCGCGGGCCGACGATCCGGCGCTCGATGCGGTAGCCGGTGGCACTGGCGGTGCGTTGGGGCGTGGCGGCATGCAGACCAAGCTGCGCGCTGCGCGTCTGGCGGCGCGCTCCGGTGCGCACACCATCATCGTTGGCGGGCGTATTGAGCGAGTGCTGGATCGCCTCAAGGCTGGCGAGCGCATCGGCACTTTGCTGTCGCCTGAGCGCGGCATGCTGGCGGCCCGCAAACAGTGGCTGGCCGGGCATCTGCAGACTCGCGGCACGCTGGTGCTGGATGCGGGTGCGGTGACCGCTCTGTCTCAGGGCAACAAAAGTTTGCTGCCGGTAGGTGTAAAGCTGGTCCAGGGCAGCTTCCGTCGTGGTGAAATGGTGGTCTGTGTGGCGCCGGACGGTCGTGAAATCGCCCGTGGCCTGGCTAACTACAGTGCTCTGGAGGCACAAAAAATCATCGGTCAGTCGTCTGAGGCGATTATCGGTCTGTTGGGTTACATGGCGGAGCCGGAGCTGGTTCACCGCGATAACCTGATTCTGGTCTGAAGGAATACCTGAATGCGTGTGGCAAAAGGATTATTGGGCTTATTGTTGGCGATGCCATTGCTGGCCTCGGCCGAGGAAATCGGCCAGGTGTCGACGGTGTTCAAATTTGTCGGCCCGAACGACCGTATTGTTGTCGAGGCGTTTGATGATCCGAAAGTGGAGGGCGTGACCTGTTACCTGTCGCGCGCCAAGACCGGCGGCGTGAAGGGTGGTCTGGGGTTGGCGGAGGATCGCGCTGAAGCGTCTATTGCATGCCGTCAGGTCGGGCCGATCAACTTCAAGGGTGAGCTCAAGGATGGCGAGGAGGTGTTCAAAGAGCGCACTTCGCTGGTGTTCAAGACCATGCAGGTGGTGCGATTCCTCGACAAGAAGCGCAACACGCTGGTGTATCTTGTCTACAGCGATCGCTTGATCGAGGGCAGTCCGCAGAATGCGGTGACGGCGATTCCGATTCTGCCGTGGACGCACGCTCAGTAAGATAGCGAAGGTCCAAGTGTGGGGGCGAGCCTGCTTGCCCCCACATTTTTTTTGCATTGTATTTAATAAATCGCAGGCAATAAAAAACCGACCCTGAGGTCGGTTTTTTAACGAGCGCGTCGCTTAGGCAGCAGCGGCAACGTTCAGGGCCTTGACGTGGCCATTCAGACGGCTCTTATGGCGAGCAGCTTTGTTCTTGTGGATGATGCCTTTATCGGCCATACGGTCGATAACTGGCACGGCCAGAACGTAAGCAGCTTGAGCTTTAGCAGCGTCTTTTGCGTCGATGGCTTTAACTACATTCTTGATGTAGGTACGAACCATGGAACGCAGGCTGGCGTTGTGGCTGCGACGCTTCTCAGCCTGTTTTGCACGTTTTTTGGCGGAAGGTGTGTTGGCCACCGTCGAGCTCCTCGAAAGACTTTTTAGGAAATAGCAAACAAAATAGGCCGCGAATCATGCCGATGAGTTGATGGCTTGTCAAGGGCGGGAGAGACGTTCCGCTAAGTGGCCGGTTCCGACCCCATGAAAACTACTGCGCTCGGCAATACAGCGTTGAAAGCAGACTCGAAATGCTCATTGACTAAAGTCAACTCCGCTTTCTCGCCTGCTTTCGCCTTGTCTTGCCTTCGCTCGCTACGTTTTCAAGGGGACGGTGCGCTGGATATTTCTTTCCGGCGCGCGACCTGTAAACTCGCGAGCTTTGGCTCTGTGCTGTTGCGGCGCGGAGTATCGCATAAGTGGGCGCGTTGTTCGCCTGCTGTTTATCGACAGGCACAAACTCTTTCAATGAATCTGCTCAAATCGTTGGCCGCTGTCAGCTCTATCACGATGCTTTCCCGGGTGTTGGGGTTTGTTCGTGACACTCTAATCGCCCGTGCATTTGGTGCCGGAATGGCGACCGACGCCTTCTTTATCGCCTTCAAGCTGCCCAATCTGCTGCGGCGGATCTTCGCCGAAGGGGCGTTTTCCCAGGCCTTTGTGCCGATTCTTGCCGAATACAAAAGCCAGAAGGGCGAGGAGGCGACGCGGACCTTCATTGCCTACGTCTCAGGCCTGCTGACACTGGTACTGGCGCTGGTCACTGCGTTGGGCATGCTCGCCGCCCCCTGGGTTATCTGGGCCACGGCACCGGGTTTCGTCGATTCTCCGGAAAAATTCCAGCTGACGACCGATCTGCTGCGGGTCACTTTCCCTTATATATTGCTGATCTCCCTGTCATCGCTGGCCGGGGCGATCCTCAATACCTGGAACCGCTTCTCGGTGCCAGCCTTTGTGCCGACCCTGCTCAATGTCAGCATGATCATCTTTGCGGTGTTCCTGACGCCGTATTTCGATCCGCCGGTGATGGCGCTGGGCTGGGCCGTTCTGGTGGGTGGGCTGGCGCAGCTGCTTTATCAACTGCCGCATCTGAAAAAAATCGGCATGCTGGTACTGCCGCGTTTGAACCTGCGCGATAGCGGTGTCTGGCGGGTCATGAAACAGATGCTGCCCGCGATCATCGGCGTTTCGGTGAGTCAGATTTCGCTGATCATCAATACTATTTTTGCCTCGTTTCTGGTGGCCGGCTCCGTGTCCTGGATGTATTACGCCGACCGCCTGATGGAATTGCCATCCGGCGTGCTGGGTGTGGCGCTGGGCACGATTTTGTTGCCGACCCTGGCCAAGACCTATGCCAGCCAGGATCGCCACGAATACTCGCGAATCCTCGATTGGGGGCTGCGCCTGTGCTTCATGCTGGTGTTGCCATGTTCCCTGGCGCTGGGGATTCTGTCTGAACCACTGACGGCTTCGCTGTTCCAGTATGGCCAGTTCAGCGCTTTCGATGCGGCCATGACTCAACGCGCGTTGATCGCGTATTCCGTCGGCTTGCTGGGGATTATCGTGATTAAAGTGCTGGCGCCGGGTTTCTATGCGCAACAAAACATCCGCACTCCAGTGAAAATCGCGATTTTCACCCTGATCGTCACTCAGCTGTTCAACCTGGTGCTGATCGGTCCGCTGGCGCATGCCGGCCTGGCCCTGGCCATCAGCGCGGGTGCCTGCATCAACGCCGGTTTGCTGTTTTATCAACTGCGCAAGCAGCAGATGTATCAGCCGCAACCGGGCTGGGCGAAGTTCGGGCTCAAATTGCTGGTGGCGGTAGCGGTGATGTCTGCAGTATTGCTGGGTGCGATGCACTTTATGCCGGCCTGGGGGCAGGGGCCTATGCTTGAGCGGCTGCTGCGTCTGGGGGCATTGGTGATCGCAGGCGTCGTGGCGTATTTCGGCATGTTGCTGTTGATGGGCTTCCGTTTGCGCGACTTCAATCGCAAGGCCTTGAGCTGAAGACGTTATCTCGATAATCATGGGCGAACCGGCAGTTTTGTCGGCTCGATTACTTTGGGTTACGGTGTTGCCTGTCGTCGGCCGCCGGGTGTGGTTATAATCGACCACTTTATGAGCAAGAAGCGCGTTATGCAGCTGGTTCGAGGCCTCCACAACCTGCGCCCCCAGCATCGGGGCTGTGTCGCCACTATTGGCAACTTTGACGGTGTTCACCGTGGCCACCAGGCTATCCTGGTCCGGCTGCGAGAGCGTGCGCTCGAGTTGGGCGTGCCCAGCTGCGTGGTGATTTTCGAGCCGCAGCCGCGGGAGTTCTTCGCTCCGGACACCGCCCCGGCCCGTCTGGCCCGCCTGCGGGACAAACTGCAGCTGCTGGCCGAAGAAGGTGTCGATCGGGTGTTGTGCCTGGCTTTCAACCATCGCCTGAGCAAACTCAGCGCCAGGGAGTTCGTCGATACCATTCTGGTGGACGGCCTCGGCGTGCAGCATCTGGAAGTTGGTGACGATTTCCGGTTTGGCTGCGACCGGCTGGGGGATTTCGACTACTTGCAACAGGCCGGCGTCCTTCAGGGCTTTACCGTCGAAGCGGCGCAGACCGTCGAGCTGGACGGCATTCGTGTCAGCAGCACTCAGGTCCGCAATGCCCTGGCCGCTGCCGATTTCGCCTTGGCCGAACAACTGCTCGGTCGCCCGTACCGGATTGCCGGTCGGGTCCTGCATGGCCAGAAGCTGGCGCGCCAGTTGGGTACGCCCACGGCCAACGTGCAACTCAAGCGTCGTCGTGTGCCGTTGAGCGGGGTTTACCTGGTCAGCGTCGACATCGATGGCAAGACCTGGCCAGGCGTCGCCAATATTGGTGTGCGGCCAACGGTCGAAGGGGATGGCAAAGCCCACCTCGAAGTGCACCTTTTAGATTTTGCCGGCGATCTGTATGACCGGCGTTTGACGGTGGTTTTCCACCACAAGCTGCGTGAAGAGCAGCGTTTCGCCTCTCTGGAGGCGCTTAAGACGGCGATCAATGCGGATATCGCCGCCGCCCGTGCCCTGTCGCACCTAGCGCCAATCGCTAATGAAGAGCCTTAAATGACCGACTATAAAGCCACGCTAAACCTTCCGGACACCGCCTTCCCAATGAAGGCCGGCCTGCCTCAGCGCGAACCGCAGATTCTGCAGCGCTGGGACAGCATTGGCCTGTACGGTAAGTTGCGCGAGATTGGCAAGGATCGTCCGAAGTTCGTACTGCATGACGGTCCTCCGTACGCCAACGGCACGATTCACATCGGTCATGCGCTGAACAAGATTCTCAAGGACATGATCATCCGCTCGAAAACCCTGTCGGGTTTCGACGCACCTTACGTTCCGGGCTGGGACTGCCACGGTCTGCCGATCGAGCACAAAGTCGAAGTGACCCATGGCAAGAACCTGGGCGCCGACAAGACCCGCGAACTGTGCCGTGCCTACGCCACCGAGCAGATCGAAGGCCAGAAGTCCGAATTCATCCGTTTGGGCGTGTTGGGCGACTTCGCCAACCCGTACAAGACCATGGACTTCAAAAACGAGGCCGGTGAAATCCGCGCCCTGGCGGAAATCGTCAAGGGTGGCTTCGTGTTCAAGGGCCTGAAGCCTGTGAACTGGTGCTTTGACTGCGGTTCGGCCCTGGCTGAAGCGGAAGTCGAGTACGAGAACAAAAAGTCCGCGACCATCGACGTGGCCTTCCCGATCGCCGACGAAGCCAAGCTGGCTGCCGCGTTCGGTCTGCCGTCGTTGGGCAAACCTGCTTCGATCGTGATCTGGACCACCACTCCGTGGACTATCCCGGCCAACCAGGCGCTGAACGTTCACCCGGAGTTCAACTACGCCCTGGTCGACGTCGGCGACAAGCTGCTGGTACTGGCTGAAGAATTGGTCGAGTCCTGCCTGGCCCGCTACAGCCTGGAAGGTTCGGTGATCGCCACCACCACCGGTAAAGCGCTGGAACTGATCAACTTCCGTCACCCGTTCTACGATCGCCTGTCGCCGGTTTACCTGGCCGACTACGTTGAGCTGGGCGCGGGCACCGGCGTGGTTCACTCCTCGCCAGCCTACGGCGTGGACGACTTCGTGACCTGCAAGAAGTACGGCATGGTCAACGATGACATCATCAATCCGGTGCAAAGCAATGGCGTGTATGTGCCATCGCTGGAGTTCTTCGGCGGCCAGTTCATCTGGAAGGCCAATCCGGCCATCGTCGATAAACTGACCGAAGTCGGCGCGCTGCTGCACACCACCACCATCGAACACAGCTACATGCATTGCTGGCGTCACAAGACCCCGCTGATCTATCGCGCCACCGCGCAGTGGTTCATCGGCATGGACAAAGAGCCAGCAGCGGGCGACACCCTGCGCAAACGCGCGATCAAAGCCATCGAAGACACCAAATTCGTCCCGGCCTGGGGCCAGGCGCGCCTGCACTCGATGATCGCCAACCGTCCGGACTGGTGCATCTCCCGTCAGCGCAACTGGGGCGTGCCGATCCCGTTCTTCCTGAACAAGGAAAGCGGCGAACTGCACCCACGCACCGTCGAACTGATGGAAATCGTCGCCCAGCGCGTCGAAGTCGAAGGCATCGAAGCCTGGTTCAAGATGGACGCCGCCGAGTTGCTCGGTGACGAAGCGCCGCTGTACGACAAGATCAGCGACACCCTGGACGTCTGGTTCGACTCGGGCACCACGCACTGGCACGTCCTGCGCGGTTCGCACCCGATGGGTCACGAGACCGGCCCACGCGCCGACCTGTACCTGGAAGGTTCGGACCAGCACCGCGGCTGGTTCCACTCGTCGTTGCTGACCGGTTGCGCCATCGACGACCACGCACCGTACCGCGAACTGCTGACCCACGGTTTCACCGTCGACGAATCCGGTCGCAAAATGTCCAAGTCCCTGGGCAACGTGATCGCGCCGCAGAAGGTCAACGACACCCTGGGCGCCGACATCATGCGTCTGTGGGTAGCGTCTACCGACTACTCGGGTGAGATGGCGGTTTCCGAGCAGATCCTGCAACGCAGTGCGGACGCCTACCGGCGCATCCGTAACACCGCGCGCTTCCTGCTTTCCAACCTGACCGGTTTCAACCCGGCCACCGACCTCCTGCCGGCCGAAGAAATGCTCGCCCTGGACCGTTGGGCCGTGGATCGCACGCTGTTGCTGCAACGCGAGCTGCAGGAACACTACGGCGAATACCGTTTCTGGAACGTTTACTCCAAGATCCACAACTTCTGCGTGCAGGAGTTGGGCGGTTTCTACCTGGACATCATCAAGGACCGCCAGTACACCACTGGCGCCGACAGCAAGGCCCGTCGTTCGTGCCAGACCGCGCTGTTCCACATCAGCGAAGCGCTGGTGCGCTGGATCGCGCCGATCCTGGCGTTCACCGCCGACGAGCTGTGGCAATACCTGCCGGGCGAGCGTAACGAGTCTGTGATGCTCAACACTTGGTACGAAGGCCTGAGCGAACTGCCGGAAGGCTTCGAGCTGGATCGCGCTTACTGGGACCGGATCATGGCGGTCAAGGTGGCGGTCAACAAGGAAATGGAAATCCAGCGTGCAGCCAAGGCCGTCGGTGGCAACCTGCAAGCCGAAGTGACGCTGTTCGCCGAAGACGCGCTGAGCGCCGACCTGGCCAAGCTGAGCAACGAGCTGCGTTTCGTGCTGATTACTTCGACCGCCAGTGTTGCGCCATTGGTGCAGGCACCGGCCGATGCCGTGGTCACCGAAGTCAGCGGCCTGAAGCTCAAGATCGTCAAGTCGGCTCACGCCAAGTGCGCCCGTTGCTGGCACTGCCGTGAAGACGTCGGCGTGAACCCGGAACATCCGGAAATCTGCGGTCGTTGCGTCGACAACATCAGCGGCGCGGGCGAGGTTCGTCACTATGCCTAATGCGGCTGGCCGTTTCGGACGGCTGAGCTGGCTCTGGTTGAGTTTGCTGGTCCTGGTCATTGACCAGGCCAGCAAGTTCTACTTCGAAGGCAAGCTCGAGATGTACCAGCAAATCGTGGTGATCCCCGATTTGTTCAGCTGGACCCTGGCCTACAACACCGGGGCGGCGTTCAGCTTCCTGGCTGACAGCTCCGGCTGGCAGCGCTGGTTGTTTGCGTTGATCGCGGTGGTGGTCAGTGCGGTGCTGGTGATCTGGCTCAAGCGCCTGGGGCGCAACGACACCTGGCTGGCGATTGCGCTGGCCCTGGTGCTGGGTGGCGCGCTGGGCAATCTGTACGACCGCATTGCCTTGGGCCATGTGATCGATTTCATTCTGGTGCACTGGCAGAACCGCTGGTATTTCCCGGCGTTCAACTTTGCTGACAGCGCCATTTCTGTCGGTGCCGTAATGCTCGCGCTGGATATGTTCAAAAGTAAGAAGACCGGAGAAACCGTTCATGACTGAACAGGTATTGGCTGAACAACGCATCGGCCAGAACACGGAAGTCACCTTGCACTTTGCATTGCGCCTGGAGAACGGCGACACCGTCGACAGCACTTTCGACAAAGCCCCGGCGACCTTCAAGGTCGGCGACGGCAACCTGTTGCCAGGCTTCGAGGCCGCGCTGTTCGGCTTCAAGGCCGGCGACAAACGCAGCCTGTCCATCGAGCCGGAAAACGCTTTTGGCCAGCCTAACCCGCAAAACGTGCAGGTCATCCCTCGCTCGCAGTTCCAGGACATGGAACTGTCGCCAGGACTGCTGGTGATTTTCAACGATGCCGCCAATACCGAGCTGCCGGGCGTGGTGAAGGAATTCGATGACGCGCAAGTGACCATCGACTTCAACCACCCGCTCGCCGGTAAGACCTTGACCTTTGACGTCGAGATCATCAACGTCAAAGCGTTGTAACTGACCGAATACGGTCACCTGTAGGAGCAGAGCTTGCTCGCGAAGGCGTCATCACATTCAGCATCAATGTTGACTGACACACTTTCGCGAGCAAGCTCTGCTCCTACAATGATCTAACTTCTTGCGCGCAAGACACGAGGCACAGCATGCAAATCAAACTCGCCAACCCCCGTGGCTTCTGCGCCGGTGTGGACCGGGCGATCGAAATCGTCAACCGCGCCCTGGAAGTCTTCGGGCCGCCGATCTATGTGCGCCACGAAGTGGTCCACAACAAATTCGTCGTCGAAGACCTGCGTGCCCGTGGGGCGATCTTCGTCGAGGAACTGGATCAGGTGCCGGACGACGTGATCGTGATCTTCAGCGCTCACGGCGTTTCCCAGGCCGTGCGTACCGAAGCCACAGGTCGTGGCCTGAAGGTGTTCGACGCGACCTGCCCGCTGGTGACCAAGGTGCACATCGAAGTCGCGCGTTACAGCCGTGACGGCCGTGAATGCATCCTTATCGGTCATGCCGGCCATCCGGAAGTCGAAGGCACCATGGGCCAGTACGATGGCAGCAATGGTGGCGCGATCTATCTGGTCGAAGACGAGAAAGATGTCGCCGAGTTGCAGGTGAACAACCCTGAAAAACTGGCTTTCGTTACCCAGACCACCCTGTCCATGGACGACACCAGTCGCGTGATCGACGCCCTGCGTACGCGTTTTCCGGCGATCGGTGGTCCGCGCAAGGACGACATCTGCTACGCCACGCAAAACCGTCAGGACGCTGTCAAGCAACTGGCGGACGAGTGCGACGTGGTGCTGGTGGTCGGCAGCCCGAACAGCTCCAACTCCAATCGTCTGCGTGAACTGGCCGAACGCATGGCAACCCCGGCCTATCTGATCGACGGTGCCGAAGACTTGCAAAAGAGCTGGTTCGACGGTGTCGAGCGTATTGGCATCACGGCCGGTGCCTCCGCTCCGGAAGTGCTGGTACGTGGCGTGATCCAGCAATTGCAGGCCTGGGGTGCCACCGGTGCCGATGAACTGGCCGGTCGCGAGGAGAACATCACCTTCTCCATGCCTAAAGAGCTGCGCGTGCGTTCGCTGCTGTAATACTTTCCGCCTTTCGACACAGCGCCTGCTCAGCCTTACGGTTGGCCAGGCGCACTCGACCGCTCGCCGCCAGCACCACCTGGAGCTGGCTGACCGGCTCGCGAGCCGAGCAAATATGTAGCGTCCCTGCCTGAAATGCCCGCCCGGGCATCAGCGGTTGGCCCAGACTGCTGAACCGCACGAAACGCCTGACCCACCAATTGCCGACAATCGGCGTTCGCGCATCACCTGCGCGCTCGACCAGTAGCGGATTGCTGCTGTCCTCTGGCCCTTTGCCGCTGATGTCCAGAATGATCCGCCAACCCTGGCTCCAATCGCCGTTGATGCCATGAATGACCACGCTCTGGTTGCGGGTTATGGCCAGGGTTCTGGCCTGCCGGATCCCGCTGATCAGCGACTCGGCCGCCTGCTCCCGATGATTCGATTCTGTCAGTGCAGCGAACGCCGGACTGACCAAGTGCAGAACAATCCCGACAATCGTCAGTCCCATGAGCAGTCCGATCAGGCTGAAACCTTGCTGATGCATGTCATCTCCCTCCATGGAGTGCTGCGGCCCGCGCGATCCTTGCGCGAGTAATGGCAAAACAACCGTACATCTGTCGGTCGAATGTTCTAGCGTGTAGAAGCAGGTATAGCCGACGGCAACGGAGGGCACTGATGGATCATCGTACAAAAGGTTTCACGCTGATCGAGCTGCTGGTCACGCTCGCGGTGTTTCTGATCCTGATTACACTGGCCGTTCCGGCGTTCACCCGCTCGGTGCAAAGCAACAAGGCCGACACCGAGGTCGGCGATTTGCAACGGGCACTCAATTACGCACGGCTTGAGGCGATTGATCGGGGCCTCACCACTCGGGTTCGCCCGACGGCCGGCGGCAGTGTCTGGACCGGTGAGCTGAGCGTTTATGACAGTACTGGCAATCCGGCCAATGTATTGCGGGTTGTTCCAGCGATGAGCAGCGGAGCAACTCTGACGCTAACCTCAGGAGTGACCGCGATTGATTTCAACAATCTCGGCGGCTTGGCAGCGCCGTCCACGGCGGTGGTGATCAGTTATGTGCTGGGGGCGCAAAGCAGGACGCTGAATGTGTGTTTGAACGGACGAATTCTATTGGGTGGAAGTTGCGGATGAGGGGTTGGAGCAAGCGTGCACAGGAGGGCATGACGCTGATCGAGGTACTGGTCGCGTTGTTGGTGCTGGCTGTGGGTCTGTTGGGCGCGGCGGCGATTCAGCTCAATGCGCTGAAGTACACCGACAGCTCACGGATGACCAGCCAGGCGAGTTTTATCGCCTACGACATGATGGACCGCATTCGCGCCAACTCCGGCGCCGATTACACCGTCACGCCACCGACCTCGGGCAACCTGAGCGTGGCCCGGGATCAGGACCTCTACGACTTCACCACCAATATCGTCAATTTCGGCGGCGCCACGGCCACCGGCAGCATTGTCCGCTACCAGCGGGTGTACACCATCACCATTACCTGGGACGACTCCCGGGCTGCCAATGTCGCCGATTCGCGCCGCAGTTTCGTCCTCACCAGCCGTGCCACCGTTGATCCGGTGACGACACCATGAACAGAAACAGCAGAGGTTTCGGCCTGATCGAATTGCTGATCGCCCTGGCGTTGAGCCTGATCGTGGTCCTGGGCGTGGCGCAGATTTTCATCGCCGCCAAAAACACCTACGTCAGCCAGAACACCGCCGCCGGGATGCAGGAAGATGCGCGGTTCGTCCTGAGCAAGATGATTCAGGAAATTCGCATGGTCGGCATGTTCGGTTGCCTGGGTACGATTACCGACGCCAGCTCGGCGGGGGATTTCAATGCCAGCCTGCTCACGCCGATCAGTTGGGACAATGCCAATCTCAAATTAACTCTGGTCACCGCAGATGTCGGCGGCAGTGGCGGAGTGCCGACTTGGACGGTGGTTTCCGACTGCCGAAATACTGCGACGGCCTACACCGGTTTACGCACGCCGGCATCGGGGCAGTTGGCGTTTCCGATCCGGCGGCTGGTCTACAGCTTCAGCAACAACCAACTGCTGATGGGCTCCGGCACTGGCACGCCGACTCAGGCGGTGCTGGTAAACAACGTCAGTGCCTTTGGCGTGAGCTTCGGCATCGCCAGTTCAGCCACGGATACAGCCGCCTCCAGTTACAGCAGTAATCCGTCCGATCCGGCGCGAATCCGCAGTGTGCGGCTGACGCTGACCCTCACCGACCCGAACAACCGGGTCCGCAATCAAACCTTCAACGTAGTTGCCGCCTTGCGCAACCGGTTGCAATGAGGGGAGGGCCGATGAGTCGTGCGCCCATGACATCTCACGCCCAGCGCGGCATGGCGCTGCTGGTCAGCCTGGTGTTTCTCCTGGTGCTGACATTGATCGGTCTCTCGTCGATGCAGAGCGCCACGTTGCAGGAGAAAATGACCAGCAGCGTGATCCTGCGCAACCAGTCGTTCCAGGGCGCGGAAGCGGCGTTGCGGGTTGGTGAAAGCGCGGTGCAACTGAACTCCTACTCATTGCCGGTCTGCAGTGGCACCAGCCAGTGCGCACCACCGGCCGAGGCGTCGGTCATTACCGCCGCCGGGTTCAACTCCACCTCGGGGGTGAGCTGGATCGCCGTCGGCAACGGCTTTTACGGAGTGCAGAACATCGGTACCACCCTGACGGCCGTGAACGTGCCGAGTAACACATCGGCAACACTTTACCGGGTGACCGCCGTGGGTATCGCGGGCAGTTCGCGCAGTGTGGTGGAGAGTATTTATGCGAAGTACTGAGACCCGCACAGGCTGGCGCCGTTGGTTACTGCA
The DNA here is from genome assembly GCF_016861935.1 of Pseudomonas sp. 008. NCBI lineage: Bacteria > Pseudomonadati > Pseudomonadota > Gammaproteobacteria > Pseudomonadales > Pseudomonadaceae > Pseudomonas > Pseudomonas sp. 008. The sequence goes on from NZ_BOMA01000009.1 coordinate 258,204, forward strand.
GCTGCTCTGCGGCGCGGCCTTGAGCCTTTACTTGGCCGCGCCGACCTACGCCTTCACGCCCTCGGATTCTCCGCTGTTGAGCGCCGCCGCCGTGCCTCCCAATGTGATGCTGCTGCTCGATGACTCGGGGAGTATGAACAACATTTTCTGGGCAGCCGGCTTCGACCCGACGGTCGTACGCACCCCGGTGACGATTTGCCTCTCCAATGGTTCGTGCAACAAAGGCCGCGACCTGGACATGACCGATAACAATATCGCCTTGTCGAGTTTGAATCATGGAACATGCTCGAAGGCCGGATGGTACGGTTTTTATAAAAACAGCCTTCTCGGTCTGGATTCGCTTTGCCTGAAGCTTCCCGATCCGGTGGGAAGCGAGGACACGCGGTATACGGCGAATTATTTGTCCTACCTGATTAGCCTGGCCAACAACACTGACCGGGACTTCACCGACGGCTCGATCCCCAACGATTACCGGATGAACGTGGCGCGCAACGTTTCCAAGACGTTGGTGGCCAATAACCGTTCGCTACGCATCGGCCTGTCGACGTTCAACCTGGCGGTCGGTAACCATAAGAATGACGGCGGTTACATCGCCCGCTCGATCAGCGATTTATCGGCGGTCAGCGGCACTGTGACCCAGGCTCAGGCCGATACCAATTACACCTCACTGATCGCCGGGATCGACGAGCTGAGCGCGCAAGCCAATACGCCGCTGGCGGAAGCCTATTACGAGATCACTCGTTATTTCCGTGGCATGGCGCCGTACAACAACTCGACGCCCGACACCTATACCAGTCCGATTCAGTACCGTTGCCAGAAAAACTACGGGGTGGTGATCACCGATGGTCTGCCGACCTACGACCGAACCTTTCCGACCGACGACCCACTGGGAGGCAGCCGGTTACCAAACTGGGACGGGATCAGCAGTAACGATGGTGCTGACCCTTCAGGCGACGATGAGGGCGACACCCTGTACCTGGATGACATTGCCAAGTTCGCCTTCGATATCGACATGCGTTCCACGGGAACCGATGCCGCGGGTAAAAGCTGGAACGCCCTGGATTTTCCCAAGCAGAACATGAACACCTATACCGTGGGTTTCACCGCTGCAAACCAGATGTTGGCGGATGCCGCGACCTATGGGCAGGGCAAGTATTACCAGGCGAACGACAGTGCGGGACTTAACAATGCACTGTCTGCCGCCCTGAGCGACATCACTTCCAAGGCCGGCTCAGGTGGCAGTGGCGTGGCCAGCGGCACGACCCTGACCAGCGACTCGAGCTATTTCCAGACCAGCTACGATCCCAAGGACTGGCGGGGTACGATCAAGTCCTTTGGTTTCACGTCGGCGGGCGCGGTTAACACCGCCGCTGTGCTGTGGACGACCGACACCACCATCGTGCCAGGCGCTACTGCGCCGACCTACCAGTCCTGGAACACGCAAACCAACGCGGCGGTCACCCTGGCTTACAGCAATTTCTCTGCGGCGCAGCAGACCGCCCTCAACCAGGGGCTGCCTACTGGCATCAACGGCAACGATCTGGTGGAGTGGAGCAAGGGCATCAACAAAACCGGGCTGAAAGTTCGCAGTGTATTGCTCGGCGACATCATCAATTCGCCACTCGTGCTGGCCTCACCCACGGACAAAACCGCGTCCGATCTGGTGGCAGACACCAGCTACAGCACTTACCTGACCACCAAAGCCGCCAACATGAATGCCAGCCTGGTGGTGAATGCCAACGACGGTTTTGTAAACATCATCAACTCGGCCAACGGTGTCAGGCGTTATGCCTACATGCCCTCCAGCGTGCTGCCATCGCTGAACGACATCGCCGATCCCGCTTACATCAACGGTGTGAGCCACAAGTTTCTGGTCGATGGCCAGGTCGGCGTGTTCGATGCTCAGCTCAACAGCGCCTGGAAAACCCTGGCGATTGGCGGAACGGGGGCGGGCGGCAAAACCTTCTATGCGCTGCAATTGTTCGACGCATCGGCTGGTAATGAAACTAAAGCACTGTGGGAAGTCAGTGCGCCGGCCACGGCCAATACAGCGAACGTTTTCAATGATCTGGGTTATGCCTATGCGCGCCCCGAAGTGGCACGCTTGGCCGATGGTCGCTGGGCCGCGTTTATCTCCAACGGCTATGGCAGCAACTCCGGGGTGGCAGCGTTGTATGTGGTGGATATTCGCGACGGCTCGCTGATCAAGAAAATCGTGGTCGACAGTACCGAAACCACCAACGGCCTTTCGTCGGTGAAGCTCAGGGTCAACTCGCAGAATGTGGTGCAGGCTGCCTACGGGGGCGATCTGAAAGGGCGGTTGTGGAAGTTCGATTTGAGTGGCACCACCCCTGACACCTGGGGCGTGGCGTTTTCCGGCAAGCCGTTGTTCACCACTGCAGGTGGCGCGACCCAGCCGATTACCGCGCAACCGTTGCTGGCGGATCACGTGTTGGGCGGCAAGGAGGTGTTTTTCGGCACCGGCAAATTCAATGAGGTTGCCGACAAGACCAATAAGGATCTACAGGCGTTCTACGCGGTATGGGATGCCGAGGGGGGCGCAGGACAAATCACCGTTTCCAGTTTGCAGGCGCAGGCGGTGACCGGCGTGTTTTCGGGCAGTAGCGGGCAATTCATCACCACCAGCCAGAACGAGGTGACCTACCCGGCCAAGAAAGGCTGGTACCTGCCCCTGGTATACAACAACGTGCTGACGGGGGAGCGGGTGATCTATCAGGCCAGTCTGGTATCAGGGCGAATTGTATTTACCACGCTCAGCGTGGATACCGTGGACCCCTGTGCCAGCTTCGGTACCGGCAAACTGGTCGAACTCGATGCGTTCAGCGGTAAGATGCTCAATTACGCGGTACTCGACACCAATGCCGACGGGGTGGTCGACGGCAACGACACGATTTCCAGCGGGGTGATCTTCACCGGTGGTATCCCGACCCTGAACGCGGTCGTCAATGACGCAACCCGCAAGATTGTGAACGACTCCGGTGGTGGCGTGACCACTCTGGTGGAAAAATCCGGTGGCGGCAGCGGCCGTCGCATCATGTGGCGACAAATACAGTAAGTGAGAGTGAGGCATGCGCAGATCCAACCGAGGTTTTACCCTGATCGAAATCATGATCGTGATTGCGATCATTGGGATCGTCATCACCATTGGCTATCCGAGCCTCACCGAGTACGTAAAAAAGGGCCGCCGTACTGAAGTCGCCGGGTTGCTTTCCGAGCAGGCGCAGATCCTCGAGCGTTTCTATTCGAAGAATAATGTCTACACCAATGCCACTGGCCTCAGCGCTGGCAATGATTTCTACACCATCACCCCGACCCTGACCGATCAGACCTTCCTGCTGACGGCAACACGCAAGGCCGGTTCGACCATGGCCAGCGACAAGTGCGGTGATTTCACTCTCACCAATACCGGTGTCAGGAGTATGGTCAATGCCGCGTCCGGCCTGGCCACCAAGGATTGCTGGGGTCGCTGAGTTCCTTTTTCGGGCGCCTTTTGCGCTCTCTGTCTATTGAACGGTTGGATCAGAACATGAGCAGTCAACAGCAAGTGGTGATTGTCGGTGGCGGGGTGATTGGCCTGCTGACGGCGTTCAATCTCGCGTCCGAAGTGCAGAGCGTGGTGCTGCTGGACCGCTCGAACGTCGGTCAGGAATCTTCCTGGGCCGGTGGCGGGATCGTTTCACCGCTCTACCCATGGCGCTACAGCCCTGCGGTCACTGCACTGGCTCATTGGTCCCAGGATTTTTATCCACAGCTGGCCCAGCGTTTGTTCGCTGCCACCGGTGTCGATCCTGAAGTGCACACCACCGGGTTGTATTGGCTGGACCTGGATGACGAGGCCGAAGCACTCGCCTGGGCCGAACGGGAGAACCGTCCGCTGCGGGCTGTGGATATCTCTGCGGCCCACGATGCAGTGCCGGTATTGGGCGCCGGTTTTTCGCGGGCGATCTACATGGCCGATGTGGCCAATGTGCGTAATCCACGGCTGGTGAAGTCCCTCAAGGCCGCCTTGCTGGCGTTGCCGAACGTGACGATCCATGAACAATGCGAGGTCAGCGAATTTATCCGGGAGGGTTCTGTGGTGGTCGGGGTACAGACCTCGATGGGGGCCATTCGGGGTGATGAGGTGGTTTTGACAGCGGGGGCCTGGAGCGGTGACTTGCTGAAAAAGCTGGGCCTGGAGCTGCCGGTCGAACCGGTCAAGGGACAGATGATTCTCTACAAGTGCGCAGCGGACTTCCTTCCGAGCATGGTCCTGGCCAAGGGGCGTTATGCCATTCCCCGGCGCGATGGGCACATCCTGGTCGGCAGTACGCTGGAGCATGAGGGCTTCGACAAGACGCCAACCGACACGGCGCTGGAAAGCCTGAAGGCATCGGCGGTGGAGTTGATTCCGGCATTGGCGGATGCCGAGGTGGTGGGGCATTGGGCGGGGTTGCGGCCGGGGTCGCCTGAAGGAATTCCTTATATCGGTCGGGTGCCGGGATATGACGGGCTCTGGCTCAACTGCGGGCATTACCGTAACGGGCTGGTGCTGGCGCCGGCGTCGTGTCAGTTGTTTGCCGATGTGATGCTGGGGCGGGCGCCGATTATTGACCCTGCGCCGTATGTGCCAGCCGGACGAATCTGACAGAAGAGCTGTTAACGGTTCAATCCAGCCCCAATTTCTTCAGCCTGTAACGCATCGACCGAAATGACAGATTCAATCGCTGGGCCGCCGCCGTGCGGTTCCAGCGGGTTTCTTCCAGGGCCTGGAGGATGAGTTTGCGTTCGACGTTTTCCAGATAGGCTTCCAGATTGTCGATCTGTGTCAGGTCTGGCACGCCGCCGTCCGGATTGCAGTTGCCTTCCGCCAGGCGCAGGTCGCTGGCTTCGATCTGTTTGTTCTCGCACAAGGTGTGAGCCCGTTCGAGCATGTTCTCCAATTCCCGCACGTTTCCAGGAAAGCGATAGTTTTTCAGCGCTTCGAGGGCTTGTGGGTGGAGTTTTGCGGGGGGCTGGCCAGTGCTGGCCGCCAGTCGCTTGAGCATATTGTTGGCCAGAAGCTCAATGTCGTCGCGGCGTTCGCGCAAGGACGGTACTCGCAGCTCGATCACGTTCAGGCGGTAGTACAGGTCCTGGCGAAAGCGTTCGGCGGCGACTTCGGCATCGAGGTCTTTGTGAGTGGCGCAGAGGATGCGCACATCGACCACGGTTTCCTGCTGGCCACCGATGCTGCGAACGGCTTTCTCCTGTATGGCCCGCAGCAGTTTGACCTGCATTGCCAGCGGTAGGTCAGCCACTTCGTCGAGGAACAAAGTACCGCCATGGGCAGCCTGGAACAGCCCAGGCTTGTCTTCGATGGCGCCGCTGAAACTGCCTTTGCGATGGCCGAAAAACTCGCTTTCCATCAATTCCGACGGGATTGCCCCACAGTTCACCGGGACGAACGGTCGGCTGGCGCGCGGGCCTTGGTCGTGGATAAGTCGAGCGACCAGTTCCTTGCCGCTACCGGACTCGCCACTGATGTAGACCGGGGCTTGGCTGCGGGCCAGTTTGTCGATTTGTTTGCGCAGGTTGCGCATTGGCAGCGAGTCGCCCAGCAGCCGACGGTCGATGGCGCTGCTGGCGCCGCCTGGCGCTGGCAAGCTCAGGGCGCTGATGACCAGCTCACGCAGGCGGGTGAGGTCGACCGGTTTGGTCAGAAAGTCGAAGGCGCCGGCCTTGAGGGCATTTATAGCGGTCTCCAGGCTGCCGTAGGCGGTGATCATCGCCACCGGCACTTGCGCATAGCGCTGCTGGATGTGTTGTACCAGCGCCAGTCCGGTGCCGTCAGGCAGGCGCATGTCAGTCAGGCACAGGTCGAACGTATCCTGTGCCAGCAGCGCCTGCGCTTCTGCGAGGTTGCGTGCGCTGAAGGTGTCGAGTTTCATCCGTCCCAGGGTGATTTCCAGGAGTTCGCGGATATCCGGCTCGTCGTCGACGATGAGGATTTTTTGCCGTGGGCTCGTGTTCAACTTTGTTTCCGTCCGTGAGCAAAGGTGATGCGAAAGCAGCCGCCGCCTTGGCGTGATTTGAAGTCTAGGCGGGCTTGATTGCTTTCGCACAGCTCACGGGACAGATAAAGCCCCAGGCCAGTACCCTGGCTGCTGGTGGTGAAGAACGGTTCGAACAAGTGCGTGCGCTGCTCCGGCTCGACGCCGGGGCCATCATCGAGCACTTCAAGGGTCGGCAACTGGCTGTCCGGGTCGATAAACAACTCAAGCCAGGCCTGTGCCTGATCATGCTTGAGGGCGCTATGGCGCCAGGCATTGCGCAACAGGTTATCGAGAATCTGGGTCAGCTGATTCGGATCCATCAGGGTTTTGAAGTTTCCCAAGCCGATGCGCAGGTGAATCTGCTGATGTTCTTTCGAGCCCTCGCGGGTTTCGGCGACGAAATGCTCCAGCCACGGCTTCAAATCGAGCCGTTGCGGCACGGTTTGCTGACGACGGGATAGTTGCAGGACGTTTTCGATTACCCGATTCATGCGCTGAGAGTGGTTTTGAATAATCTGCGTCAGACGCCGGTCCGCACCGTTCAGTTCCTCGGATTCCTGCAGTAACTGCGCGGCATGACTAATGGCGCCCAGTGGATTGCGGATCTCATGGGCAATCCCGGCGGTCAGGCGACCTAGGGCGGCGAGTTTCAGTTGTTGGGCCTGTTGGGCGATTTGGGCGAGGTCTTCGAGAAAAACCAGCGTCTGGTGGTGCGGGCTTTGGTCCAGGGCAATGAAGCTTGGTTGCAGCTCGAGGCCGTTGCTGGCGATCTGCAGGCTTTGCGGGCGCAATGTTGGATTGTTGAGCCACAGTTGGAGCCGCTCGACCAACGGCATCGAGTAATCGTCGATCAACTGGCCGTCCAGTTTTTCCTGCCCCAGCAAGGTCAAGGCGCTGTGATTGGCCAGTTGCACCCGCCGCTGGTTGTCGAGCACCAGAATGCCCGTGCGCATGCGTTGCAGGATCAGTGCGTTGAGGGCTTCGAGACCGAGCACTTCACTGGCCCGCTGTTCGGCCAGGGTTTCACTGACCTCCAGTCGTCGGGTCAAGCCCTGCACCAGCAGCGCCGCGGCAAAACACAGGGCGCCGAGGGTGCCGATTTGCAGGTAATCACTGGGGCTGGCGGGGTGGTTGAAGCTCAGGATGAAGCTAAAACCCACGATGCCAAGGGCACCGACCGCTGCGATCAGCAGACCGATACGCCCGCGCAGCAAGGTATTGCTGATGGCCACTGAGACGATCAGCAAATTGCCGATGGCGCTGGCCATGCCGCCTGCGGCATAGAACAAGCCGCACAGCAGCAGGACATCGACCAGCGCCAGGCCGAACAGCTGCGCGGGGCGCTGGGTGTTCCCCAGAAAGACCACCAGCAGGATATTCAGCACCAGGTACAACCAGCTGCCGTTGCGCAGCAGGTCGTCATTGGCGAACTTCAGCAACTGGTTGTCCATGTTGCTGGAGATCAACAGCACCAGGGTGATGCCGACGCTTAAGCGGTAGAGGTGATAGAGGCGCAGCAGTCGCTGGGCCTGTTTGTTGCTTGGGCTGGGCGTCTCAGCGATCACTGGGGCCCGGGCCTTGCTCAAGGTGAGCCTGGCTGCAATACCACTGTTGTTCGAGTTTCAACGCGCGGTCGCGGGGCAGGTGTACGCCGCAATGAGCACAGCGAACCATGGGCGGAGCATCTTGCTCGCGCGGCATATTGGCGACCGACGTCGGGCCCTTGAACTTGCGCCAGAACCATACGGCAGCGGCAATCAGGGCGATCCAGAACAATAGACGAAGCATGGTGAGCTGCTTTTTGATTAATGAATTGGCAGTTTAGCCAAGGACGGGTCAAGCGCACAGCGCAATACACTCACCCTAAAGTCCGGCAATAAAAAAGGCGCCTCGAAAGGCGCCTTCCCGGTACAACATCCCCGCGTCAGTCGAACAGACCGAAGGTCATGTGACTGAACCAGGAACGGTCGGTGTTGCTGGACTCGGGTTCCGGTTCTTCGATCACATCGCCGTTTTCATCTTTAGGCTTGAGCTCGTTCGGAATCGCGTCCTTGGCATCCTGGAACTGCTTCTGCACGTCCTGGTTGGCGCGGGTTTCGCCCGGCGGCAGTGGCGGACGGGATTCGATCAGGCCCAGGGTGGCCTTGCTCAGCCACGAACGATTGTCGGCTTCGGCTACCGATGGCACGAACTGACCGTCCACCAGGCTCGGGTGGTTCGGGTAGTTGAGTTTCAGGGTTTCGAGGCTGGTCGCAGCCAGTTCGTCCAGGTGCAGACGCTGGTAGGCTTCGGTCATCACCGCCAGGCCGTCGCCGACCGATGGGGTTTCCTGGAAGTTTTCCACTACATAACGGCCACGGTTGGCGGCGGCAACGTAGGCCTGACGGGTCAGGTAGTAGTCGGCAACGTGGATTTCATAGGCCGCCAGCAGGTTGCGCAGGTAAATCATGCGCTGCTTGGCGTCCGGCGCGTAGCGGCTGTTCGGGTAGCGGCTGGTCAGCTGGGCGAACTCGTTGTAGGAGTCGCGGGCAGCGCCCGGGTCACGCTTGGTCATGTCCAGTGGCAGGAAGCGCGCCAGCAGGCCGACGTCCTGGTCAAAAGAGGTCAGACCCTTGAGGTAGTAGGCGTAATCGACGTTCGGGTGCTGCGGGTGCAGACGAATGAATCGCTCGGCGGCGGACTTCGCAGCCTCAGGCTCGGAGTTCTTGTAGTTGGCGTAGATGAGCTCGAGTTGAGCCTGATCGGCATAGCGACCGAACGGATAACGCGACTCCAGGGCCTTCAGCTTGGCTGTGGCGGCGGTGTAGCTATTGTTGTCCAGATCGTGCTGAGCCTGCTGGTACAGCTCGACTTCGCTCAGGTTTTCGTCTACGACTTCCTTCGATGAGCAAGCAGCGGTCAATGCGAGGATGGCGATCAGCAGCAGGTGTTTCACTTGCATGGCGGCTTGCGTCCCTATGACGGCCGCTGTCTTGGGCGGGGCCGTCCTGTTATGATGAGTGCCCCGTTGAAAAGCCTCGGGGCAAAAGACGCCGTATTTAACCACAAGCGCGCAGCCGAAACCAAAGGCTGTGCCGACGCCTAGTCTGAGCATGTCCGATAAAATTGAACTTCGCGCAGAGGTGCCGTCCGAATTGGGCGGCCAACGCCTCGATCAAGTCGCCGCACAATTATTCGCTGAGCACTCGCGCTCGCGCCTTTCCGCCTGGATCAAAGACGGCCGCCTGACTGTGGATGGGGCGGTTATCCGCCCGCGAGACATCGTTCACGGTGGCGCCATTCTTGAACTGACTGCCGAGCAGGAAGCTCAGGGCGAATGGATCGCTCAAGACATTGAGCTGGACATCGTCTATGAAGACGACGACATCCTGGTGATCAACAAGCCTGCGGGCCTGGTGGTGCATCCGGCCGCTGGTCACGCCGACGGCACCTTGCTCAACGCCTTGCTGCACCACGTGCCGGACATCATCAATGTGCCCCGCGCCGGTATCGTGCATCGCCTGGACAAGGACACCACCGGTCTGATGGTGGTGGCCAAGACCATTCAGGCGCAGACACAGCTGGTCACTCAATTGCAGAGCCGCAGCGTCAGCCGGATCTACGAGTGCATCGTAATCGGTGTGGTGACGGCCGGCGGCAAGATCAATGCACCGATCGGTCGTCACGGCCAGCAGCGCCAGCGCATGGCGGTGATGGAAGGTGGCAAGCAAGCCGTCAGTCACTACCGCGTGCTCGAGCGTTTCCGCTCCCACACTCATGTGCGAGTGAAGCTGGAAACCGGTCGTACGCACCAGATTCGCGTGCACATGGCGCACATCAACTACCCGTTGGTCGGAGATCCTGCCTACGGCGGTCGTTTCCGTATTCCACCGGCCGCCAGCGTGACCATGGTCGAATCCCTGAAGAATTTCCCGCGTCAGGCGCTGCATGCGCGGTTCCTGGAGCTGGATCATCCGACCACCGGTAAACGAATGAGCTGGGAGTCGCCACTGCCGGATGACTTCGTCTGGTTGCTGTCGCTGCTCAAGCAAGACCGCGAGGCGTTCATCGGATGACCTGGTTGACGCCTGACTGGCCCGCGCCGGCCAGCGTCAAAGCCTGCGTTACCACCCGTGCGGGCGGCGTCAGTCTGGCGCCGTTCGACAGCCTCAACCTGGGCGATCATGTCGACGACAGCCCTGAAGCTGTCGCCGAAAACCGCCGTCGCCTCACCGATCGTTTCTCGATTCAACCGGCCTGGTTGCAACAGGTTCACGGCATTGTCGTGGCCCAAGCGGACCCAAGCCTGGTAGCCACTGCCGACGCCAGCTGGACGGCAACACCCGGTATCGCTTGCACAGCGATGACCGCCGACTGCCTTCCTGCGCTGTTTTGCGACCGTGCCGGCACCCGCGTCGCTGCCGCTCATGCCGGTTGGCGCGGGCTGGCGGCGGGTGTGCTGGAAGCAACCCTCGACAGTCTGGCTGTACCGCCCGAAGACGTACTGGTCTGGCTTGGCCCGGCCATTGGCCCTCAAGCCTTTGAAGTCGGCCCGGAAGTGCGCGAAACCTTCGTCCAGCAATTGCCTGAAACCGCTAACGCCTTTGTGCCGAGCCACAATGCTGGCAAATTCATGGCTGATATCTATGAGCTGGCGCGTTTGCGTCTGGCCGCTCGCGGTGTCACCGCTGTTTATGGCGGTGGTTTCTGCACAGTGACCGATCCACGTTTCTTTTCTTACCGCCGCAGTCCTCGCACCGGCCGGTTTGCCTCTCTGATCTGGCTCGAACGCTAGACTTCTCTGATCTGCATCAACTCCACGACGCTTGAATCTCCCAGAATCGACCACATCTATAGCGGTATCTGGCAGGTTTCTTTATTCGGGATGTTTATAGGTCCGGCCTGCTCAAAAGGAAGGTGAACCCATGCGTATAGACCGTTTAACCAGCAAGCTACAGTTAGCCTTGTCCGACGCCCAGTCCCTGGCTGTCGGCCTCGATCATCCGGCCATTGAACCGGCGCATTTGATGCAGGCCATGCTTGAACAGCAGGGTGGTTCGATCAAACCCCTGCTGATGCAGGTGGGTTTCGACGTCAACAGCCTGCGTAAAGAACTGACCAAAGCGCTCGATCAGCTGCCGAAAATCCAGAACCCGACCGGCGACGTGAACATGTCGCAGGATCTGGCACGCCTGCTCAACCAGGCCGATCGCCTGGCCCAGCAGAAGGGTGACCAATTCATCTCCAGCGAACTGGTGCTACTCGCCGCGATGGACGAGAACAGCAAGCTCGGCAAATTGCTGCTCGGCCAGGGAGTGAGCAAAAAGGCGCTGGAAAACGCGATCAACAATCTGCGCGGCGGTGAGGCGGTCAATGACGCCAACCAGGAAGAATCACGCCAGGCGCTGGATAAATACACCATCGACCTGACCAAGCGCGCCGAAGAGGGCAAGCTCGATCCGGTGATCGGCCGTGACGATGAAATTCGCCGCACCATTCAGGTTCTGCAACGCCGCACCAAGAACAACCCGGTGCTGATCGGTGAACCTGGCGTGGGTAAAACCGCCATCGCCGAAGGCCTGGCTCAGCGCATCATCAACGGTGAGGTGCCGGACGGTCTCAAAGGTAGGCGCCTTTTGTCCCTGGACATGGGGGCATTGATTGCCGGTGCCAAATACCGCGGCGAGTTCGAAGAACGCCTCAAGTCCCTGCTCAACGAACTGTCGAAGCAGGAAGGGCAGATCATTCTGTTCATCGACGAATTGCACACCATGGTCGGCGCGGGCAAGGGCGAAGGCTCGATGGATGCGGGCAACATGCTCAAACCGGCATTGGCTCGCGGTGAGCTGCATTGCGTCGGTGCGACCACGCTCAACGAGTATCGCCAATATATAGAGAAGGACGCGGCCCTCGAGCGGCGTTTCCAGAAGGTCTTGGTGGACGAGCCGAGCGAAGAAGACACCATCGCCATCCTGCGTGGTCTGAAAGAGCGCTACGAAGTTCACCACAAGGTGGCAATCACTGACGGTGCAATCATCGCCGCGGCCAAGCTCAGTCATCGCTACATCACTGACCGCCAGTTGCCGGACAAGGCGATCGACCTGATCGACGAAGCCGCCAGCCGCATCCGCATGGAAATCGACTCCAAGCCGGAAGTGCTGGACCGTCTGGAACGTCGCCTGATTCAGCTGAAGGTGGAGTCCCAGGCGCTGAAGAAAGAAAGCGACGACGCGGCGAAGAAACGTCTGGAAAAGCTGCAGGAAGAAATCGCCCGTCACGAGCGTGAGTATTCGGACCTCGAAGAAATCTGGAACTCGGAAAAAGCCGAGGTCCAGGGTTCGGCGCAAATCCAGCAGAAAATCGAACAGTCCCGTCAGGAACTGGAAGCCGCACGCCGTAAAGGCGACCTGAACCGCATGGCCGAGCTGCAATACGGGGTGATCCCGGACCTGGAGCGCAGCCTGCAAATGGTCGACCAGCACGGCAAAAGCGAAAACCAGTTGTTGCGCAGCAAGGTGACTGAAGAAGAGATCGCTGAAGTCGTGTCGAAGTGGACCGGCATCCCAGTGGCGAAAATGCTCGAGGGCGAGCGCGAAAAACTGATGAAGATGGAAAGCCTGTTGCACCAACGTGTGATCGGTCAGGACGAAGCAGTGATCGCCGTCTCCAACGCAGTGCGGCGTTCCCGTGCGGGGTTGTCCGATCCGAATCGCCCGAGCGGTTCGTTCATGTTCCTCGGCCCGACCGGTGTCGGTAAAACCGAGTTGTGCAAGGCGTTAGCCGAGTTCCTCTTTGATACTGAAGAGGCGATGGTACGGATCGACATGTCTGAGTTCATGGAGAAACATTCCGTGGCTCGTCTGATCGGCGCGCCACCAGGCTACGTGGGCTATGAGGAGGGCGGTTACCTGACCGAGGCGGTGCGTCGCAAGCCTTACTCGGTGATCCTCCTGGATGAGGTCGAGAAGGCCCACCCGGATGTGTTCAACATCTTGCTGCAAGTGCTCGAAGATGGCCGTTTGACCGACAGCCATGGCCGCACGGTGGATTTCAAAAATACCGTGATCGTCATGACCTCCAACCTGGGCTCGGTACAGATCCAGGAACTGATAGGCGATCGCGAAGCGCAGCGTGCAGCGGTGATGGATGCGATTTCCACGCACTTCCGGCCGGAGTTCATCAACCGGGTCGACGAAGTGGTGATCTTCGAGCCGCTGGCTCGGGATCAGATCGCGGGCATTACCGAGATCCAGTTGGGTCGCCTGCGTAGCCGTCTGACCGAGCGCGAGCTGAAGCTTGAGCTGAGTCCGGAAGCGATGGATAAGCTGATCGCCGTCGGTTACGACCCGGTCTATGGCGCACGGCCGCTCAAACGGGCGATCCAGCGCTGGATCGAGAACCCGCTGGCACAGCTGATTCTATCGGGTCGTTTCATGCCCGGAGAGACCGCCAAAGGTGTGGTGGAGCACGACGAAATCGTCTTTGCCTGATCCTCGGTGGCAACAAAATGAAAGAGGCCTCGCATTGCGAGGCCTTTTTTTCGATAGGCTGTTGAACTCAAAGGAAAATGCTTGTAAAGTGCGCCCCGCAGTAAGTCACCCCGAAAGGGTTTCTGCTCCCCAAGCAGGAATCTGAAATAAGTTGCAAATCATTAACTTGAAAGCAATTTAGGGGGTTGACAGAGGTGCTTAAGATTGTAGAATAGCGCGCCTCAGACACACGAACGCAGCGATGCGAACGGGTCGAAGAGGTGAAGCAAGCTTCACAGTTGTAAATTGAAATATGTAGTTCCGTGATAGCTCAGTCGGTAGAGCAAATGACTGTTAATCATTGGGTCCCAGGTTCGAGTCCTGGTCACGGAGCCAATTTCAAACCGGGGTATAGCGCAGTCCGGTAGCGCGCCTGCTTTGGGAGCAGGATGTCAGGAGTTCGAATCCCCTTACCCCGACCATTTTTGGGTCGTTAGCTCAGTTGGTAGAGCAGTTGGCTTTTAACCAATTGGTCGTAGGTTCGAATCCCACACGACCCACCATTTTTGAAACCAGTTAACGCTGGGATCGAATCTTAAGATCAGACGCCAAAAGCTCTGTTCGCAGAAGGCGCCTTTCAAAGGTGCCTTTTTTTTACCGGGGTATAGCGCAGTCCGGTAGCGCGCCTGCTTTGGGAGCAGGATGTCAGGAGTTCGAATCCCCTTACCCCGACCATATTAAAAATCCTCGTATCGAAAGATACGGGGATTTTTTTTGCCTCGAACAAATGCAGATTGCTTCCAGTGCAACCGAAGCGCAGGGCAGGGCCGGTGCTTTCGGTAAATCCGCCAGACAAAAAAAGCCCTGCTCATCGGTGGAAAAGCAGGGCTTGGCTCTTCAGGGCTAAGTCTTCGCAGACTCAGCTGTTGTCTTTCAGGTGCTCGAACAAGCCTTTTGGCATTTGTTTGCCATTGGCTTCGTAGTTGGCTTTCACGTTATCGAAAGCCTCTTGCTCCGAGATTTGACCATCGTGGTTGGTGTCGATCTTGTCGAAGTCTGCCTTGGGCGCCACTGTCAGGAACTCCGCACGGGACACCTGACCATCGCCATCAGTGTCGGTCTTGGCCATCGAGGCATCGCCGCACTTGCCTTCGCCACATTTGCCTTCTGGGGTTTTTACCGAAGTTTCGGCGGAGGCGACCATGTAGCCCTGGGTCAGTGGCTGTGCGGCAAATACGGAACCGGACAACATCAGGCCGCCGGCCAGGACAGCGCCGAGCAGGCCAACGGTGTTTTTGCTGAGAGTAGTGGTACGGGACATTACAAATCTCCTGGGTTGCACGACACAACCGTTCGATAAAGGACGCCACGCAAGTGCGGCGATGTCCGAAGCAGGCGATGCCTTGCTCGGGTGTGGCCATTTAGCGGGCGCGGTGTATCGCTACTGTGTCGCGCAAGGAGGGAGTTTGTAAGCGAAGGGGTGAAATCGTGGGGGAGATACAGTGAGACACAGAAGTGTTCACAGGTTAGACCGAGGCACCTGCATCGCGGGCAAGCCACGCTTGTATGCTGGTACTTGAAGGGAGGAGGAGGGACAAGGCTCGATTCTGACTGTTGGCGCAGTACAGATCCGTGGGAGATTTCGCCCCTCCTCCTTTCACCCAAGCGCCGATAAAGAATGCATCTGGCTAGACCGACGATAGGAACAAGCCTGCGCCTCTGGGTGAGCCCTTCAAGTGCTCAAAACCATATCTCGGGGGGTGTTCAATGGCAATGTCGGTTTCTGTTTCCAAGCCAATCGTGGGCGTGGATGTCGCCAAAGATGAACTGGTGATCTACCAGACCGAACTGGATCTGCTGGAGACGCTTCCCAATAACAAGCCAGCCATCAAGAAATGGCTGAAAGCCTTGCCGGCACCGGTCGACGTAGCAATTGAGTCGACCAATATCTATCACTTGGAATTCGCCGATCTGGCCCATGATGCCGGCTGCACGATTTACATGGTCGGTGGCTATGAACTAAGCCACTACCGCAAAGGTGTGAAGGTTCGCGCCAAAACCGACGCGCTGGATGCAAAGCTGCTCGCCCGTTATCTGAAAAACGAATATGAAGAGCTTCACCCATGGACTCCACCATCGCCGCTGTATCGTCAGCTCTTGAGCCTTTTCCGCCGGCGCGCCGCGCTGGTTCAGGCACGAGTTGGCCTGGTACAGAGCTGGGCAAATGAGCCGCTGCTCAAAACCGCTTTTGCCGAGCAAATAGCCTCAATGCAGAGGCTTGAAGTGCTGGTCGAGAAGATGATCAACGACCTCCTTAAAGAGGCCGGTTTACTTGCCCATCTAAGGCGCTGCATGAAAGTTGAAGGCATAGGCTTTTTGACTGGAGCTCGCCTGATCGCGGCGTTTCAACGGGGCGAGTTTAAAAACGCTGACGCATTCATCGCTTTTTTGGGGATGGATTTACGGGTTTCACAGTCGGGACAGAAGGACGGTCGCCGCAGTCTGACAAAACGAGGTGATCCGGAGGCGCGCCGACTTTTGCACAATGCAGCCATGTCGGCCAGCCGAACAGCAACCTGGAAAGGTTTTTATGAAGAGCAACGAGCTAAAGGGTTCAGCACCACTCAGGCACTGGTGATTCTGGCCCGTAAACTTGCTCGGGTCGTATTCGCACTACTGAAGGGGCAGAGCGAATACCAGCCGAAAGCGAGTTGAGGGTTTCCCC
>NZ_BOMA01000010.1:0-265437 GCF_016861935.1 Pseudomonas sp. 008
TTATGGGCATTCCGGGTTGAACATGGGATGCGACCCGAAGGAGATCGTCCAGGATGGCGTGGACAAGGACAGCGCCAAAGATGGCGTGGACATCCTTATCCAGGCCAAACCCGGCAGCGGCACCGACCGCCCCTACGAAAACATCGCCGTGGGCGATGTGATCACGGTGAGCTGGGGCGGCCAGTTGGTGCTGTCCGATCCCGTCACCCAGGCGCAGATCGATGACCCGCTGAACAACCCGATCAAGGTCCACATCGACGAAGCCACCATCCTCAAAGCCGGCGACTCCGGCCTCGAAGGCCTGGCCGTCACCTTCATGGTCCGCGACCGGGTCTACAACCAGTCCGAAGACTGGTGCAAGGAAACGCGCATCGTCGTCGACACCGGTAACTCGCGGCTGGAGGCGCCCATCCTCAAGCAGGCCGACGGCGACATCCTCGACCTCAAGAAGCTGGGTAGAGATGAACCGCTGCTTCTGCAGGTCTGGGCAGCGTCGGTCGAGTTCAAAAAGGACGACGTCATCATCATGAACCTCACGGGCATCACCCTGGACGGTGACGCCATCGACCTCAAGGTGCGCCAGTCCATCGATAAAACCCCGCCCACGTTGGTCGAAGTGCTCCTGTCCAACCCCGCTGCCCGTGCCCTGGCAAAAACCCAGGCAAGGTTTTCCTACGAACTGGAACGCGACGGCAAGATCATCCAGAACTCCAAAGGCCGCTTCATCCACTTCATCGGCGAACTCCAACGCCTGGCGGCGCCCATTGCCGAGGATGCACAGGACGGCGCGCTCGCCCCTGACCTGCAGAGCGTGCGCATTCGCATTCTGTTTGATCCTCTTATCCTGGAAGGCATGGCGATCGAGCTCAAATGGTTCGGCAAACGACCGGATGGCGGCACCTATGAGCCGGAACTGAGGTGGTTCTTTCCGAGTCATGAGGAAGCCGAGGATCGCAACGGCTTCGTCATCACCGTCGAGGGTAAACACCTCAAGACCCTCGAAGGCGGCACGCTAAAGCTGTGGTACATCCTGCTCTCGGAAGACGGCGACGAGATCGTCAGCCGTGAATCCCTGCATGCCGCGCCATTGAACGTCGGCGAGCCGAAGTTCGAGCTGGTCGAACCCGGCGTCCTCGGCGAGAAGGACGGCACGCTGGAACCCAAGGATTTGCCTGGCGGCGTCAGCAAGGTCACCTGCCCCAACCCGGTCAACAATCCGACCAAAGCCAAGGACAAAGTCACCTGGCAACTGCGCGATGCCGAAGGCAACCTGCTCTTCGAGGATTTCAAGATCCTCAATTCACTGAGCGCCGGCAAGGCGGTGGACTTCTCCCTCAACGCCGCCTTTGTTCAGCAATACTTCGAAGCGCATCGCGGGGAAACCTTGAGGGCCAGCTACCAGATCTGGCGGGCCGAGACCGACGGGACCAGTTATTCAAATCCGTTGGAGTTTGTGATTGGGGAAGCGGTGTCAACCCTGCCAGCTCCCCACGTGCACAAAACCGTTAACGGCGTAATGGACGCGCTGGATCCCGAGAATCGGCTAGGGGCCTACTGCCGGGTCGAAGTGGCGGTGCCCAAACCGAATGACACCGTGCAACTGTTCATCAATGGGACGCCGACGTTTGATCCTTTGCCGTTAAACAACGGTCGCGTGGATTTCCGTCTGGGCATTGATTTTATCAACGCGAACATGGGCAAGGCAGTGGTGAAGTTCAGCTATGAGCTGATTCGCGCCAAGCGATACCCGTCCCTGGTGTTTGAGTTGACGGTGCAGAAGATTGCGGATGAGGACTCGCGGCTGTCGATGCCGGTCATTATCGGTCATACCGCGCGAGATCTGGACGTCGCAAAGTTGCTGGCGACCGACCGACTGAGCATGCCGCAGTGGCCGTTGCAAATGAAGGACATACCTGTCTGGTTGCGTTTTGACGGGATCCTGGCCAATGGTCAATCGGCCCCCAAGATCATCTGGAATGGCAATGTCCATCGATATGATCCATCGGATTTGGTGATACCGCTGACAGCCGCGGTAGTCACTTGGCTGCAAAGCCTCAAGGATGGCAGCGACGTCACGATTACCTTTGCGGTGAACTTCGACAAGGTGGTCAATGCAGCAACTAAAACAACTTTTCCGTTGCGCACGTACACCGTCAAGGTACTGGTGGATGAGCAGCCCGTCATCACCTCGGCGAAAGATTCCAAGGGTGTTGAGATTCTCGAAGGCGAGGACACCGCTGAAAAAAACGTGACACTGACAGGGAGTGCCAGCAAAGGCCTGAAAGTTCAGGTTCTAAACGGCGCCACCGATATGGGTGAGGCCACAGCCGACCTGCTAACCGGTATCTGGAAACGGGAGGTGTGGGGGTTGAACGTGGCGGCACACAGTTTTACCGCCAAGGCGTTGTACGGCAGTGGCCAGGAATCTGAGCCGCCACGCACGTTCCGCGTTGTTCAATTTATTTCGATTTACGAAAACTTTGAGAGCACGCAGCCTCAACAAATACTCGTAAATAAACCCATAACTTTTCCAAGTGGGCTCATGTTTACGCTGTCGAGCGAGGGGGGAGTCAACGGTTTCTATACTCGGATAGCACAAGACATCCATCCAGAATTTGGTCAACGAACTTTAACTTTCACTCAACGCTCTGTAGGAAAATTTAGCTGGTCAGGGGCGGCAACAACCATAAAGTTTGCCCATTACGGCGTCAACTCGACTGGAAACACAGTCACATTCCATGATCAATCAAATAACCCAATAATCGAGGAAAGGCTTCAAACCGGAGGCGGAATAAAATTCCACATCTACACCGCACCTCAGGGGCGGCCTGTTTCATCCTTTGTAATAAAAAGCACAGAAAGCGACGGAGGATTTTTTATTGATGACGTAACTCTGAGCAACTAACAGCGAAACGAATGAGAACGGCCAGTGAGACAGGGGACGTGTTTATTTGTAAAACCTTTCTTAAAATCTGGTTAAAAAATAAACAGCGATGTTTAAATGACATCTCCAGACACTCTCTCAGGCTACACATCCTTGCGCCGTTGCCTACGACTGCGCCAGAATCCGCCGGCTTGTGCGCCTAAGGGCCGGGCTCTATCGTTTACCGGTCGCTGACAATTCAGCGATCGGGTTTAGCGACCCGAACCTATGTAGGCGCAACAGCGCTCCTAATTCTCTTGCAGATTGTTCATGCCTGCGATTGATGTCATGGCGGCTGTGCGCGGGAGACCTTCGGGTCTGCCGGGCGCCTACACCCGGTTCGCTAACCTGCGTGCAGCCGCCACCCTTACTTGTTTAGCGACAGGTCTTGGTGGCTCCATTTCCTGTAGGAGTTTCACCATGTTCAAAATCACACCCAACCCACCCGAAACCGACGACGTTTCCCCCTACGAAACCCCGGACTCCAAAAAACTCAACGAAGCCGCCGAGCGCGCCCTCGATTACTACCTCAAACCGTCCGACCCCAAGCCCCCACGCAAACCGAGCACGATTTACACCGTCGCCCCGGACATCGACATCGAAGAGCTACTGGCCAATGCCTGCGAGTCCTTTGCCTCGGCCAAGGTGATCGCCAGTGACTGTGCCGGGTTTCTGGAGGGGCCGCAGCGCAATACGATACTGGGCGTCGCGCAGCTCATCATGTTCGGCGAGCTGGCGGTGAGTCGGGCGCTGGACAGTCTGGAGCTGAAGGCTGACCCGGCCCTATAACGAAACAAAACTTGTGGCGAGGGGGCTTGCCCCCGTTGGGCTGCGAAGCGGCCCCCAAAACCTGCAATCACTGTCTGTCTGGCAAACTGCATGTACAGGTTTTACGACTGCTGCGCAGTCGAACGGGGGCAAGCCCCCTCGCCACATGAGGTGTATCCGGGCACAGGGCCGGTAGATAAATCCTCAACCAACAAAAAACCCGCCATCCCCTTTCACCGGGAATGGCGGGTTTTGTCGTTTCAGATCACACGGTATCCACCTTCAACGAATGGTCGTTCAACATGCCGTTGATAATGGTCGCGGTATCGTGACCGCCGGCAATCACACCATTCGCTCCGGGGGTGACGCCGTAGTGGCTGGCCAGGTTCACACCGGCCAGGTCGATGGTCTGGCTCGGCGTGGCGCCGGCCATGGCGCTGATGTCGATGCTGGTGACCAGGGTCGAGCCGCTGCCGGTGACTTTGAAGTGCAGGTAGTCATCCAGCGATGCCGCGGTGCCGTTTTCCCCTTGCAACAGTTGCGACAGGTCGAGTTTGTCGGTTCCCGGCGTGAAGTCGGTGATGACATCGTGGCCGCTGTTGCCTTTAAGCCACTGGAAGGTGTCGGCGCCGCTGCCGCCGGTGAGGGTGTTGTCGCCCAGGCCGCCGATCAGGAAGTCGTCGCCGCCCCCGCCGTTGAGCACATCGTTACCCAGACCGCCGTTGATGATGTTGCCGTTGTTGTCGCCCGTGAGGCTGTCGTTGAAGTTCGAGCCTGTGAGGTTTTCGATGCCGGTCAGGGTGTCGGTGCCTGCGCCAACGGTGTTTTGCGCGGTGAGCAGGCTGAGGTCGACAGTGACGCCGGCGGTGGCATGGGCGTAGCTCGCGGTGTCGTTGCCGCTGCCGCCGTCGAGCAAATCGTTGCCCGGTCCGCTGAACAGCAGATCGTTACCGGCGCCGCCGTGCATCTCGTTATTGCCTGAGCCTGCGGTGAGCACGTCGTTGCCGTCACCCGCATTGATAATGTTGTTGCCGGTGCCTGCGATCAACAGGTCATCGCCCGAGGTGCCGGTCAGTGTATGGCCGGCCTGATAGGTGATGTCGACTGCCGCGCTGTCGTTGCCACCGTGGTTGTCGCTGGCGGTATAGGTGCCGTGGAAGTCTGGCGTGGAGTCCTGGGCTCCGGCGTAGTTGACCGTCATGGTCAGTTGATAGTTTTCCGCCCCCTTCCCGCTGTTGCCAGGTCCCCCGTCGTCGATGTTGGTGATGTGGATCTGGTACGTGCCATCCGCCGAGGCGGTGATGGTCTGGCCATCGGCGAGGGCCGTGTAAGCACCGCCGTTGACCGAGTATTCCATGGTGACGTGGCCGGCCGCCAGGTTGTGGTCCAGGTTGAGGGTTTCACCCTGTTTGAGGTTGACGGTGATGCGGTCCTCATCGTTGGTATTGTTGGCGCTGACCGCCCCCAATGCCCCGCTGACCACCAGCATGGCGGTCATGGCGGCAGCGTTGGCTACGAATGCGCTGCGGGCGATGGTCACGGCCTGGACGTTATTGCCGGTGAAACTGAAGCTCGAGTTGGTGCCGGTGAAGTCCGCCCCCTTGGCCGTCCAACCCGTGTTGAAGGTAGTCGGCGATGCCGTGAGCGCATCACCGTTGGGGTCGGTGTCGTTGGCCAATAGCAGCTCGGCCGGCACCCCGATACTGCCCGACAGCACGTTGGTGATGATGTGATCATCGACCGCCACCGGTGGCGAATTCGGAATCACGTTGACTGTCAGGGTCGAGCTGGTGAGGTCGCCGTCGTTGTCGCTGGCGGTGAAGCCGATGTTTTCGGTGATCTGCACGGCCGTGGTTTTCTGCGAGGTGTAGGTGTACTCGCCGGTGTCGAGGTTCACCAGCAGCGTGCCGCTGTTGTTGGTGGCGATGCTCAGGGTGTTGTCGACGGTGTTGAAGGTGCCGTGGTTGGCGCCGCCGCTGAAGTTCAGCGAACCCTGATTGCTGTTGGCTTTCGGGTCGTAGGTATAGGTGGTGCCGTCGACCGTGAGGGTTTTGATGAAACCGCCATCGGCGCCGAATGTACCGCCCTCGCCCAGCAACGAACCGGTGACCGGCGCACCTTGCACGGTGCCTGAAAGTACCGAGTTGAGTTGGTTGAGGTCAGTCACCACCACAGCGTTGGTGTCGTTGTGCGTGCTGCCGTCATAGGCCACCGGATCGAGGCTGGCGTTATTGACGCCGCTGCCCAGGCCGATGGCGTAGTTCTTGATGCCATTGGCGTCGAGGAAGGCTTTGAGCGCAGTCTCGTCCGCAGTGCCGATGTCGCCTTCGTTGGGTTTGCCATCGGAGAAGAAGTAGCCGACGTTCTGCGCCCCGGTGAGTTTGCCCGCAGTGTCGAACGCGCTCTCCATGGTTGCCACGGCCGCGTCGTAGTTGGTGCCGCCACCTGCCGTCAGCGTAGCGATGATCGACTTGGCCGTCGCCACATCGACCCAGATCGACGTCTGGTCGGTGGCGCTGCTGCTGAAGGTAACGATCTGCACCTTCACGTCGCCCAGGTTGTCGTACTTGTCGAGCAGCTCGCTGATCGCCTGCTTGGCCAGGTCGAGCCGCGACAGGCCCGATACGCCGGAGGGGTCGTCCATGCTGCCGGATACATCGATCACCAGCATCAGGTTGGAGTCGATCTGCACCGCTGGCACAGAACGGTCCGAGGCGACGGCGTGAGGCACGTCATCGACGATGTTGACCACAAGGGTGCCGGTGGTGCTATTGCCGATGGCATCGGTGGCTTGGTAGGTGAAGCTTTCGTTCAAGGTGTTCGCGCCATCGTTGGCGTTCGGCAACGTTTTCGGCGCCGAAGTCAGCGTATAGGTGTAGGAACCGTCGGGATTGAGCAGGATCTGCCCGTAGGTGCCGGTGGCGCTGCCGACCAGGGTGTAAGTGATCGCGCCAGTGCCGCCAGTGACCGAGCCTGCCAGCGTACCGGAGCCGGTTTCACCGGTGTTGCCGGGCTCGCTGCCGGTGACGCTGCCCGCCGCCAGGTCCTGGCCGTCCTTGGTCAGATCCAACGCTTTTTCGTAGACGGTCACATCGGTATCGGTGGCGGCTACGAGGCAGTTGTTGGAGACGTCAACAGTGATCGTGGCGGTGCTTTCATCGCCGTCGGCATCGCGCACGGTGTAGGTGAAGGTGTCCGTGGCGCCCGCTTCGCCGACCGAATTCGGGTTGCTGTGGTACACCGCATTGCCGCTGGCATCCAGGGTCAGGTAGCCGTAAGCGCCGTTGATTTGCGTGTTCAAGCCGCCGATGGCCGAAGTCGAGGTGTCGCTGCCGGCACGCACGCCGACCACTGCCCCACCCAAGGCCGGGCCATCAGCGCCGAGCACATCGTTGTCCAGCACATTGCCGCTGACCGTGCCGCCCTCCACCACCGAAACCGAATCGCAATGGGCCGTCGGCACGTCATCGACAATGTTGATCACGATGGTGCTGGTGACGCTGTTGCCCACAGAGTCGGTGGCCTGGTAGGTGAAGCTCTCGCTCAGGGTGTTCGGTCCGTCGTTGGCGTGCGGCGTGGTCGTGGGTGCCGAGGTCAGGGTGTAGGTGTAGGAACCGTCCGGGTTGAGCAGGATTTGCCCATAGGTGCCGGTGGCGCTGCCGACCAGGGCGTAAGTGATTGCACCCGTGGCGCCAGTGATTGAACCGACTAATGTGCCGGAGGCGGTTTCACCGGTGTTGTCAGGCTCGCTGCCGATGACAGTGCCCGCCGCCAGGTCCTGGCCGTCCTTGGTCAGATCCAACGCCTTTTCGTAAACGGTCACGTCGTTATCGGGGGCCACCACGAGGGAACAGTTGGAGATGTCGATGGTGATGGTCGTGGTGCTTTCATCGCCGTCGCCATCGCGCACGGTGTAGGTGAACACGTCCGTGGCGCCCGGTTCACCGACCGAGTTCGGATTGCTGTGGTACACGGCGTTGCCGTTGGCATCCAGGGTCAGGTAGCCGTAGGTGCCGTTGATGTGCGTGTTCAAGCCACCGATAGCCGAAGTCGAGGTATCGCCGCCGGCGCGCACGCCGACCACCGCGCCACCCAAGGCCGGGCCGTCAGCACCGAGCACATCATTGCCCAACACATTGCCGCTGACCGTGCCGCCTTCCGCCACTGAGACGACATCGGCATGAGCGGTTGGCACGTCATCGACGATGTTGATCACGATGGTGCCGGTGACGCTGTTGCCCAGAGAATCGGTGGCCTGATAGGTGAAGCTTTCGCTCAGGGTGTTCGGCCCGTCGTTGGCGTGAGGTGTAGTCGCGGGAGGCGAGGTCAGGGTGTAGGTGTAGCTGCCGTCCGGATTGAGCAGGATTTGCCCGTAGGTTCCGTTGGCGCTGCCGACCAGGCTGTACGTGATGGTGTCGCTGGTGCCGGTGACTGAACCCACCAGCGTGCCGGAAGCGGTTTCGCCGGTGTTGCCAGGTTCGCTGCCGATGACCGTGCCCGCCGCCAGGTCCTGCCCGTCCTTGGTCAGGTCCAGCGCTTTTTCATTAACCGTCACGTCGGTGTCAGTGGCAGCTACGAGGGTGCAGTTGGCCACGTCGATGGTAATGGTGGTGGTGCTTTCATCGCCGTCGGCATCGCGCACGGTGTAAGTGAACACGTCGGTAGCACCAGGGCCGTTCACGGCATTTGGATTGCTGTGATAGACCGCATCGCCGTTGGCATCCAGGGTCAGGTAGCCATAGGTGCCGTTGATTTGACTGTTCAAGCCACCGATGGCTGAAGTCGAGGTGTCGCTGCCGGCGCGCACGCCAACCACCGCGCCACCGAGTGCCGGCCCGTCGGCGCCGCCGATATCGTTGCCCAGCACGTTCCCCGAGACCGTCGCGCCTTCGGCCACTGAGGCGTGATCAGGATTGGCGGTGGGCAAGTCATCGACGATGTTGACGTTGATCTGGCCCAACGCCGTGCTGCCGTCGACGTCAATGGCGACAACGTTGAGGTTCTCGGTGATGCTGTTGGTGCCGTTGGCGTTCGGGTGGGTTTCGTTATCCACCAGGGTGTAGCTGTAGCTGACCACGCCAGTCGCACTGTCGTAACCGGTGACGGTCAGCGTGCTGCCAAGCGGAGTGACGATCGACTGCGGGAAGCCTGCGGCCACGCCACCGGTGACCACCGCGATGCCGCCCACCGTCAGGGTTTGCAAACCGTCGAGCGCGGTGACGGTGAAGGTGCCGCTCTGGGTCAGCGCCGGTGTGTTGGGGCTGCTGCCGTCGCTGAGGTTTTTTTCGTAGACGGTCAGTTCGCCGCCGTTGACGTTCAGGCCATCGAGTGTCACCAGGTCGTCGTTGTTATGGATGTTCAACACCAGCGTCGCGGTGCTGGTATCGCCATCGGAATCGGTAAGGGTGTAGACGAAATTTTCGGTGCCGTTGCCACCACCGTGCAGGGCTTTGAAATCGGCGTCGCTGGTGTTAAGGGTGTAGGTGTACGTGCCGTTGGCGTTCAACACCAAGGTGCCGAACGTCCCGGTGAGAGTACCGCCGATGATCGGCCCGCTGTCGGGGCCGGTGGCAATGCGGTCGGCGCCCTGGACGTCGTTGGGCAGCACGCTGCCGGTCAGGGTCAGCAGGGTTTCCGATGCCGTATTGGCGTTGCTGTCGTCCACGGCCTGAGGCAGGTCATCGATGATGTTCACATCGAGGCTGCCATTGGCGGTGGTGCCGTTGTCGTCCACCACGGTGACCGCAAACTGTTCGGAGAGACTGTTGGCGCCGTTGGCATTCGGATGGGTTTCGTTATCCACCAGGGTGTAGCTGTAGCTGACCACGCCGGTCGCGCTGTCGTAGCCAGTAATGGTTAGCGTACTGCCCAGCGGCGTGACGATTGATTGCGGGAAACCCGCCGATACACCGCCAACCACCACATTGATTCCGCCGACGCTGAGGGTTTGCACGCCATCCAGCGCAGTAATGGTGAAGGTGCCGCTCTGGGTCAGCGCCGATGCATCAGGGTTGCTGCCGTCGCTGAGGTTTTTCTCATTGACGGTCAGCTCGCCGCCTTCGGCATTCAGGCCATTGAGCGTCACCAGGTCGTCGTTGTTATGGATGTTCAGCACCAGCGTCGCGGTGCTGGTATCGCCATCGGCATCGGTAAGGGTGTAGACGAAATTTTCGGTGCCGTTGCCACCGCCGTGCAAGGCTTTGAAATCGGTATCGTTGGTGTTCAGGGTGTAGGTGTAGGTGCCGTTGGCATTGAGTACCAAGGTGCCGAACGTCCCGGTGAAAGTACCGCCGATGATCGGCCCGCTGTCGGGGCCGGTGGCAATGCGGTCGGCGCCCTGGACGTCATTGGGCAGCACGCTGTCGGTCAGGGTCAGCAGGGTTTCCGACGCGGTATGGGCATTGCTGTCGTCGATGGCCTTGGGCACATCGTCGGTGATATTGACGTCCAGCGAACCAGTCGCGGTATCGCCGTTGCTGTCGTTCGCAACCACAGTGAATTGTTCACTGAGATTGTTGGTGCCGTCACCGGCGGAATGGGTTTCGTTGCCGACCAGGGTGTAGCTGTAACTGACCACGCCGGTGGCCGGGTTGTAGCCGGTGATCGTCAGGGTGTTGCCCAGTTGAGTGGTGATCGACTGAGGAAAACCGATGGGCACCCCGCCACTGATCACGCTGATCCCGCCGATGCTCAGGCTGCTCAGCCCGTCGGGCGCAGACACCGTGAACGTGCTGTGCTGAGTCAGTGCCCCCGGGTTGCTGGCCGACCCGTCCGCCAGGTTGGCTTCATTGAGGGTCAGTTCACCGCCCGCCACCGACAGGCCGGTGAGGATGACCGGGTGATTCGGCACGTTCGCGGCAAACGGCGTAACGATGCCTTTATCGCCGTTGTCCGGTGCAGCGTCCCGGCGTTCCAGGGGAAATTCGGGAATACCGTTGAAGCCCGCGGTGGGGAAACCAATCGTGGGATCGACCCGCCCGCCCACTTCCTCCAACAACACAAAACTGTGACCGCCGCCCAGTGCACCGGGCGCACCGGTGGCGCCCGGTCCGGCGGCGGTGGCCTCAGCGGTCTGGGTCGGGTCGGCACCGGCGGCAATGGCTTTTTGCAGTTGCTCGACATCGGTCAGTTGCGCCTGGCTCGGCGTCACCGCATCAGTGGTCTCCACATGCGGCACCTGGTGCGCCAGTAACTGGGCGGTCATTT
Organism: Pseudomonas sp. 008; assembly: GCF_016861935.1. Classification (NCBI taxonomy): domain Bacteria; kingdom Pseudomonadati; phylum Pseudomonadota; class Gammaproteobacteria; order Pseudomonadales; family Pseudomonadaceae; genus Pseudomonas; species Pseudomonas sp. 008. The sequence continues at coordinate 10,898 of NZ_BOMA01000010.1, forward strand.
GCAGGCTGCTGTCACGCCCCAGCGTCAGCTCCTGGCCGTTATGCAAATGCACCGCCACCGCGCCTTCGGCCCCGGTGACCAGTTGCTCGCCGGCAAACAGCCGATCGCCCTCGATCAGTGCCCGTCGAGTGCCATCACCCGCCACTGCATATACCTGACCGATGACCTTACTGACGATACCGATGAGCGTTGCCATGTGCATTCCTCCGCTGCCAACTGCTGTCGGCATCCTGTTTTCGCGAAGAAACGTGCTCATGGTTCAAGCAGGTTGCCCGAGACCCGTGTGCCGGAAAGCGTTTACCTGAAGTAAACCGCTGCCTCCCGACACTCTCGCCAGGCGTGTCGCTTGCGAGGGGGGTGTCTTGGGATCCGGATAAAACCCTCTGCAATCAATGGCATCGGGACCCATTTCCAAAACGACCGGCCTGCAAACGCATGCGTAACGGTTTTGAATCACTCGAGCGACAAAAAAATGTCGCCTCTAAACCGTCTCGCTCTCCTCCCCTCCAGCACTTCTTCGCCCTGTGTCGAAAAGTGAATGGAACTTTCCAAAACCCTGTTGATGCTCCAGAAAACCAATAAAACAAAGGCTTTCGCATTGAACAATGTGCTGGATTTTTCAGGCCGCATAAGTTTTTTTTGGCATAGCCCTTATGAAAAATTTTTCTTAGCTACGCTTCAGGATGTTCTTAGCTCTGTTGTTACAGGCATGAAACGGTTTCATCTAAAAATATCGTCAAAAAAATGGCGACCGCTAAGCACCATCAGGAATCAGGGAGATGCACCCATGCGCGTTTTAACCCCCCTTTGCAGTGCGATTCTGCTGGCCATGGCCTGCGCTTCTCAGGCTCAGGCGATGTCATTGACCGAGGCGATCCAGAGCACCATTGCGACCCACCCGGAACTGGCGTCTCGGGTCGATGCCCGGCTCTCGGCCGACGAGCAGATTAAAGTCGCTAAAGGGGGCTTTTATCCATCGGTGGATTTGAACGCCGCCTACGGGCGCGGCTACAGCGATAACACCACCACCCGGTCGCGGGGCAATCACAACACCGAAATCCTCACCTACACCCAGTCGGAACTGCGCCTGCGGCAAATGCTGTTTGATGGTTTCAACACCGCCAACGAGGTCGCGCGCACCAAAGGCGTGTCCAACTCGCGGGCCTATTACGCTCAAGGCACCGCCCAGGACCTGGCCCTGCGTACCATCGAGGTGTACCTCGAAGTGCTCAAGCGCCGCGAACTGGTGACCCTGGCCAAGAACAATCTGCAAGCGCACATGCGGGTCAACGATCAGATCGGCCTGCGTACCCAGCGTGGGATCGGCAGCAACGCCGACGCCGACCAGTCCACCGCTCGCCGGGCACTGGCGCAAAACAATCTCGACACCGCCGAAGTCGATCTGGCCGATGCCGAAGCGAATTTCTACAGCGTCGTGGGGCGCATGCCCGATGAACTCGAAGCGCCGCCGTCGACCCGCGGCGAACTGCCCGCCACCCTGCCCGAAGCCCAGCAGAGCATGGTGGAAAACAACCCGTACCTGAAATCCGCCCAGGCTGACGTGCAATCGGCCGAGAGCCAGTACGAAGTCGCCAAGTCGCCGTTCTACCCACGCTTCGACGCCGAAGCAGCGGTGGGCGCCAATAACAATGTGCAGGGCGATCAAGGCCACGACAACGAATGGCGAGTGGGCGTGGTGATGAACTACAACCTGTTCCGTGGCGGCAGCGACAAGGCCCGGCTGGCCTCCGATGCGCATCAGATCAACCAGGCGATGGACATCCGCAACAACGCATTGCGCCAGCTCAACGAGAACATCCACCTGGCCTGGAACGCCATGCAAAACGCCAAGAAACAAACCCCGACCGCCCGTGAATACGCCGAAACCACCACCCGTGTACGGGCGGCGTATCAGGATCAGTTCGGTCTCGGCCAACGGACTCTGCTCGACTTGCTCGACAGTGAAAACGAGCTCTACAACGCCAACCGCCGCTACACCGAAGTGCGCTACACCGAGGAGTTCTCGATGTACCGCGTGCTGGCGAACATGGGCCAGTTGTTGAGCAAGCAACGGGTGGTGCTGCCCGCCGATGCGATCGCCGCCACCGAAGTGAAAAACGAAGCGCGCTTGCCTGAACTCAAATGAAGTAACGCCGTGTAGGAGCGATCAATGTGACCAGCATGGAAACCGGCAACACGGGTGTCGATCCGCGTCTGAGCTTCGATGATCCGCTTCTGGACGGCCTGTTGATTCTCTGCAAACTCCACGGCGCGACGGTCAGTCGCGCCAGCCTGAGTGCCGGGCTGCCAATGGCACACCAACGCTTGAGCCTGGACCTGCTGCCCCGCGCAGCGGCCCGGGCCAGTTTGCAGGCGCGGGTGCTGCGCCGTGAACTGAAGGATATTTCCGCGCTCAACCTGCCGGTGATGCTGATCCTCAACCATGGCCGCTGCGCGGTCTTGCGCCGTTGGGGCGACGATGGTCAGGCGCTGATTCTGCCCAGCGAAGCCGACGGCGGAGAACAATGGGTCAGCACGGACGAGCTGGCCACCAACTACAGCGGCCAGGCCTTGTTCGCGCGGCCACGGCATGAACTCGAAGACTTGCGCGCGCCGCTGGTGCCGCGGGTCGAGGCGTGGTTTCGCGACACGCTGAAGCTGTCGAAATGGCTGTACAGCGATGCGATTCTGGCGAGTTTCCTGATCAACCTGCTGGGCCTGATGGTGCCGCTGTTCGTGATGCAGACCTACGACCGAGTGGTGCCGAACCAGGCCACTTCAACCTTGTGGGTGCTGTCGATCGGCTTGCTGATCGGCACCGGTTTTGAACTGGTGCTGCGGGTGGTTCGTGCACACTTGCTGGACACTGCCGGGAAGAAAACCGACGTGATTCTTTCGGCGACCCTGTTCGAACGCATCACCGGCATGGCGATGAAAGCGCGCCCCGCAACCATCGGTGGTTTCGCCCAGAGCATTCATGACTTTCAGGGCCTGCGGGAGTTTCTCACCGCCGTCACGCTGACCAGCCTGATCGACATGCCCTTCGCCGTGCTGATGCTGGTGGTGATCGGCCTGCTCGGCGGCTGGCTGGTGGTGATTCCACTGCTGGCCTTCCCCATCACGATCCTCTTCGCCATGGTGATTCAGGCGCGCCTGCGCGACACCGTGCAGAAGAGTCTGAGCCTCGGTGCCGAACGCCAGGCCCTGCTGATCGAAACCCTCGGCGGCCTGGAAACCCTCAAGGCCTGCAGCGCTGAAAGCGAGCGCCAGCACAAATGGGAAAGCACCCACGGCGCCCTCACCCGCCTCGACAGCCATGCGCGCAACCTCTCCGCGCTGGCCACCAACGGCACGCTGTTCATTCAGCAGTTCTCTGGCATGGCGACCATCGTCGCCGGGGTCTACAGCATCATCGCCGGCAACCTCAGCGTCGGTGCGCTGGTGGCAAGCTACATGCTCGGCAGCCGCGTGCTCGCGCCGCTGGGGCAGATCGCCGGGTTGATCACCCGTTACCAGCAAGCGCAACTGACCATGAAAAGCACCGATTCGCTGATGTCGTTGCCGCAAGAGCGCGACGCCAGGCAGCGGCCGCTGGAGCGCACGCAACTGCAAGGCGCCCTGGACGTCAGCGGCGTAACGTTCCACTACAACGGCCAGAGCGCGCCGGCCCTGGCCAACGTCAGCTTCAGCATGAAGCCGGGCGAACGGATCGGCATCATCGGTCGCAGCGGTTCGGGCAAAAGCACGCTGGCGCGGTTGGTGATGGGTTTCTACGCACCGGAAGAAGGCCAGTTGCTGCTCGATGGCCTGGACCTGCGGCAACTGGACGTCGCCGACCTGCGTCAACAGATCGGCTACGTCGCTCACGACCTGCCCCTGCTGGCCGGCAGCCTGCGCGACAACCTGACCCTCGGTGCACGCTACATCAGCGATGCCCGGATGCTTGAAGTCGCTGAGTTGACCGGCGTGACTGAACTGGCGCGTCAGCATCCGCAAGGGTTTGATCGGCCAGTGGGCGAGCGCGGTCAATTGCTGTCGGGTGGGCAACGGCAAGCGGTGTTGCTGGCGCGGGCCTTGTTGCTCGATCCGCCAATCATGCTGCTCGACGAACCCACCAGCGCCATGGACAACAGCAGCGAAGACCTTCTACGGCAGAAACTCCACGGCTGGGTCCAGGGCAAAACCGTGCTGCTGGTCACCCACCGTACCTCGATGCTCAGCCTGGTGGATCGGTTGGTGGTACTGGACAACGGGCGGATCGTCGCCGACGGCCCGAAAGAAGCGGTGATCGATGCATTGCGCAAGGGCCGTGTCGGCTCTGCGACGGTTTAGGAGTTGCCCATGTCCGTGGATCAAGGTTCCCGTGGCTACTTCAACAGTTTCGGCAAAAGCGCCGAAGTCGAGTTCATGCCGGAAACCGCCGGCGCCTCGTTGCAGGATTCACCGCGCTGGTCGCGGATCACCGTGTGGCTGGCGGCGGCGCTGCTGATCAGCGCGCTGGTCTGGGCCAAATTCGCCGTGTTGCAGGAAGTCACCATGGGCGAAGGCAAGGCGATTCCGTCGAGCAAGATTCAGGTGATCCAGAACCTGGAAGGCGGCATCGTCACCGAGATTTTCGTGCGCGAAGGGCAAATGGTGAACAAGGGCGACACCTTGCTGCGCCTGGATGACACGCGATTCCTGTCGAATAAGGGCGAAAGCGAAGCGGACCGCTATGCCTTGATCGCGCAGGTCGAACGATTGTCTGCCGAAGCGGAAGGCCGGCCGTTCAAGCTGTCCCCGGAAGTCATCGCCAAGGCGCCGCAAGTGGCCGAGGACGAACGCTCGCTGTACGAACAACGCCAGCGCCGACTGGCCAGCGAACAGCGCACCTTGACCGAACAACTTCGGCAAAAAACCCAGGAGCTGGCGGAGTTCCGTTCCAAACAGGGGCAGTTCAGTTCCAGCCTGGCGCTGCTGCAACAAGAGATGAACATGTCGGCGCCGCTGGTGGGCACCGGGGCGGTGTCGCCGGTGGAAATCCTGCGGCTCAAACGCAGCGCGGTGGAAATCCGCGGCTCGTTGAACGCCACGACCCTGGCAATTCCCCGGGCGGAATCGGCGATCAACGAGATCAAAAGCAAGATCGACGAGTCCGAACAATCCTTCCGCTCGGACGCGGCGAAGGAGCTGAATGAAAAACGCACCGACCTGTCGAAAATCACCGCCACGAGCATTGCCATCGACGACCGTGTAACGCGCACCACCGTGGTGTCACCGGTTCACGGCATCATCAAAGTGCTGAAGGTTAATACCATCGGCGGCGTGGTCCAGCCGGGCAGCGACATGGTGGAAATCGTGCCCGTGGAGGACAACCTGCTGATCGAAGCCAAGGTCCGCCCTCAAGACGTGGCGTTCCTGCACCCGGGCCAAAAAGCCATGGTCAAGTTCAGCGCTTATGACTACACGATTTATGGTGGGTTGAGTGCCAGGCTTGAGTTGATCGGGGCGGACACCATCACCGATGACAAGGGCAACAGTTTCTATCTGATTCAGGTCAGGACCGACAAAAATCACTTGGGCGGGGATGTGAAACCGCTGCTGATCATTCCGGGGATGGTGGCGACGGTGGACATTATTACCGGTGAGAAAAGCGTGCTGGATTACCTGCTTAAACCGGTGTTGAAGGCACGGACCGAGGCGATGCGCGAAAGGTAGGTCTGACTCAATCCTGTGGCGAGGGGGCTTGTCGGAACGCCGCATCGCCCCGTTGGGTCGCGAAGCGGCCCCAAAAACCATTCAACCCGGTTGTAACAGGTAAACCACGTTAGTCGGTTTTACGACTGCTTCGCAGCCGAACGGGGCGATGCGGCGTTCCGACAAGCCCCCTCGCCACAGGGAATCATTGCCCGTGATTCTTCTGATAGGTCTCCTCCCCCATCGCCGCAATCTGCCCCTCGATCAACGCCTCGAACGGCTTTAACAACGGTTCGAAACTGCTCGGTGCTTCGAGGGTCTGCAACGCCTGCACAATCGCCTCTACCGTCGACAACGCCCCAGGCCCAGGTGCCTTGCGCAAGCGATAACGCGACACCCCGCCCTCGGCCAAGGTCACTCTGGGCAACGCCGCCAGCAATGGATTGAGGTGCAGCATCTTGCGCGCCTTGCGCCACGTGCCGTCCGGAACCACCAGCAGCAGCGGCTTATCACTCGCGGTGTACGCCTGCATCGGCTGAGCATCTTCACCGGGAAACAACAGCCGCGCCTGATAACCCGGCTGATTCAACAACGCCGGCAAATCCTCGAACACCTCGCCCACGATCAACTCGGCATTCTTGAGTCCCAACGCTGCCAATCGTGCGGTGTTCAATGCATGGTTCACTTCACTCGGATGCTGCAACAGCAACACCCGCGTGCGGCTATCCAGGCTTGGGATCAGCGGGCACAGGCAGTGAGTTTGCGGACGCAGGCAGCGCGGGCACTGGATTCTGGACATTTTCTTAAGCCTGATTGAGCTGTGCTTTGAGCAAATCACGGAAGGTCTGGATCAGCGGCTCGCGGCTACGGCCACGGCGCACGATCATCGAGAATGGCGCCTGATAACCGAACGTCGCCGGCAACAGCACACGCAAATCCCCCTTGTCGGCCCAGGCCTGGGCGTAGTGCTCCGGCAGGTAACCGATGTAGGCGCCGGACAGCACCAGAATCAATTGGGCCTCCATACTTTCCACGGTCGCCGCGCTGTGCTTGAAACCATGACGCGCCAGTTCGGCCTGGCTCCAATAGCCGCGACCGACCATACGCTGCTGGGTGATGACCTGCTCGGGGATGCGCCGCTCGTTGAACAGCGGATGACGGCTGCTGCAATACAGCCAGTGCTGTTCGCGGTAGAGCGGCATGTAGACCAGACCGCTCATACGCGTGGAAAAGGCACCGATGGCCAGGTCGAGGCGGTTGTCCTGCACGCCGAGTTGCAGTTCGTAGGGGCTCATGACCGAGAGATGCAAATGCACCGCCGGGTGTTCCTGGCTGTAGGCGCCGATAGCTTCGGCGAATGGCAAGGCCTTGTCGCTGACGGTGGAGTCGATCACCCCCAGGTTCAACGTGCCGCGCAATTCGCCTTTGAGGGCGGCGGCGTATTGTTCGAAACCTTCGAGTTCGGCCAACAGACGCAGGGTTTCCTGATGGAACAGCTCGCCCTTGCTGGTCAGGCTGAAACCGCCGCGACCACGATGGCACAGCACCAGGCCGAGGGCCGCTTCGAGCTGGCTCATATAGGTGCTGATGGCCGACGTCGAGAGATTGAGCTCGTGCTGGGCGTTGGCGAACCCCTGATGGCGGACCACGCTGACGAAGATGCGCAATAGTTTCAGGTCGGGTAAAGCGTTGGCCATGGGGGGCTCCATTGCAAGGTAGTGCATGTTGCTTTTGTGGCGAGGGGGCTTTTGTGGCGAGGGGGCTTGCCCCCGTTGGGTTGCGCAGCAGCCCCAAAACCATTCACCCCGGTGCAATCAGACAGACCGAGTTGGCAGGTTTACGACTGCTGCGCAGCCGAACGGGGGCAAGCCCCCTCGCCACAGTGATCTCCCTCGTCACAAGGGTTCGGTGCATGGTGGGGAGTCTATCTTCCCGCCCGCCATTAGTTTAGAAAAATCTGAACTAAGTATTTGCCCGTAGCGATTCTTCCCGGCCACTGCATTTCGCAGAATCGGCCCACAGCGGTGCCCGTCTCTCCCCGAGCGGCTTACCTGCATAAATAAAACAACGACGATGAGGCCTTACCCGTGGACAAGATTCTTCACCAACCACTGGGCGGCAATGAAATGCCGCGCTTCGGCGGCATCGCCACCATGCTGCGACTCCCCCATTTGCCATCCGCTGCCGGCCTGGACGCTGCCTTTATCGGCATCCCGCTGGACATCGGCACGTCCCTGCGCCCCGGCACCCGCTTCGGGCCGCGTGAAATCCGCGCTGAATCGGTGATGATCCGTCCGTACAACATGGCTACCGGCGCTGCGCCGTTCGACTCGCTGTCGGTTGCCGACATCGGTGACGTGGCGATCAACACCTTCAACCTGCTGGACGCCGTGCGGATCATCGAAGAGGCCTACGACAATATCCTCGAACACGATGTGATCCCCCTGACGCTAGGCGGCGACCACACCATCACCTTGCCGATCCTGCGTGCCATCCATAAAAAGCACGGCAAGGTCGGCCTGGTGCACATCGACGCTCACGCCGATGTGAACGATCACATGTTCGGCGAGAAAATCGCCCACGGCACCACCTTCCGTCGCGCGGTAGAAGAAGGTCTTCTGGATTGCGACCGCGTAGTGCAAATTGGCCTGCGGGCTCAGGGCTACACCGCTGATGACTTCAACTGGAGCCGCAATCAGGGCTTCCGCGTGGTTCAGGCCGAAGAATGCTGGCACAAATCCCTGGCGCCGCTGATGGCTGAAGTTCGCGAGAAAGTCGGCGACGGTCCGGTGTACCTGAGTTTCGATATCGACGGCATCGATCCGGCCTGGGCACCTGGCACCGGCACCCCGGAAATCGGCGGTCTGACGACCATTCAGGCGATTGAAATCGTGCGCGGTTGCCAAGGCCTCGACCTGGTTGGCTGCGATTTGGTAGAAGTCTCGCCAGCGTACGACACCACCGGCAACACCTCGCTGCTGGGCGCCAACCTTTTGTACGAAATGCTCTGCGTACTGCCAGGCGTGGTCCATCGCTGAGGATCGGTCATGAACGAACGTGATCAGGTACTCAATGCCGCCGCCGAACTGGTGTCGGCCTTTGCCCGAAACGATCGCGAAGCCTACTTCGGCGCATTCAGCATCGACGCCAGCTTCGTGTTCTACACCCTCGAGCAGCCCCTGCTGTCGCGCGATGCCTACCAGGCGTTGTGGGACAGCTGGCGTGCCGAGGACGGCTTCGAGGTGCTGTCGTGCACCTCGAGCAACGCCTTCGTCAGCCTGCAGGGTGACGTGGCGATTTTCATCCATGACGTGGCCACCGAGCTGCGCATGCAAGGGGAGCAACACTTCAGCCAGGAACGCGAGACGATTGTTTTCAAGAAACAGGCGTCTGGCCAAGAACAACAAGGCCTTTGGCTGGCCTGCCATGAACATTTGTCCGCAATGCCGGAAGGGCTGCCAACCCCTTAGCCAAACAGGTGACGCTCACGCACGATGAGCGCGCCTTTATGATCGGAGCAGATCATGAATAACAACAACAAAGACCAAAGCCTTACGCACATTGAAACCTACGGGGTCGAGCAGATCCCGGACAACGAACGCACCGCAGGCCCGACGGACTTGTTCCGGATGATCTTCGGCGGTTCCAACACCTTCGCCACCGCCGTGCTCGGCAGTTTCCCGGTACTGTTCGGCCTGTCTTTTCAGGCGGGCGTCTGGGCGATTGTGCTGGGCGTGTTGCTGGGCTCGCTGATCCTCGCGCCGATGGGCCTGTTCGGTCCACTCAATGGCACCAACAACGCCGTGTCGTCCGGTGCGCACTTCGGCGTGCACGGGCGGATCGTCGGTTCGTTCCTGTCACTTCTGACTGCTATCGCCTTCTTCTCGCTCTCGGTATGGAGTTCGGGTGATGCGTTGATCGGTGGTGCGAAACGCCTGATCGGCCTGCCGGAAACCGACCTGACCCTGGGCCTGGCCTACGGTCTGTTCGCGATCCTGGTGCTGACAGTGTGCATCTACGGCTTCCGCTTCCTGCTGTGGGTCAACAAGATCGCCGTGTGGAGCGCCAGCCTGTTGTTCCTGCTGGGCGTCTTCGCCTTCGCCGGTCCTTTTGATGTGAACTACGCCGGCAGCGTCAGCATGGGGCAACCGAGTTTCTGGGCGGCTTTCATCGGTGCTGCGCTGGTGGCAATGAGTAACCCGATTTCCTTTGGGGCGTTCCTCGGTGACTGGTCGCGCTACATCCCGCGTGACACCTCCAAGCGCCGGATCATGGCTGCCGTGGTGATCTCGCAGATCGCGACCTTCATCCCGTTCCTGTTCGGCCTGGCCACCGCCACCATCGTAGCGATCAAGGCACCGGACTACATCGCGGCCAACAACTACGTCGGCGGCCTGCTGGCGGTATCGCCGAGCTGGTTCTTCCTGCCGGTGTGCCTGATTGCGGTGATTGGCGGCATGTCCACCGGCACCACGTCGCTGTATGGCACCGGGCTGGACATGTCCAGTGTGTTTCCACGGGTCCTGTCGCGGGTTAAAGCGACGCTGCTGATCGGCGTGATGTCGATTGCCTTCATCTTCATCGGGCGCTTTGCAGCGAACCTGGTGCAGAGCGTGTCGACCTTCGCCGTGCTGATCATCACCTGCACCACCCCATGGATGGTGATCATGATCATCGGCCTGCTGGTGCGTCGCGGCTTTTACTGCCCGGATGACCTGCAAGTGTTCACCCGTGGCGAAAAAGGTGGCCGCTACTGGTTCACCCACGGCTGGAACTGGCGTGGTCTGGGCGCCTGGATCCCGAGTGCCGCGGTCGGTTTGTGCTTCGTGAACCTGCCGGGGCAGTTTGTCGGGCCGCTCGGAGATCTGGCCGGCGGGATCGACATCAGCCTGCCGGTAACCCTCGGCCTGGCTTCGCTGGTGTACCTGACGCTGCTGAGCCTGTTCCCGGAATCGGCTGCGGTGTTCGGCCCCAACGATGCACGCAGCAAGGGCACGGATTCGCTCGGTAAACCGGCGATGCGACAAGCCGCCTGATTCAACTCGCAGAAATTGTGTCGAGGAGCTTTTGTGGCGAGGGGGCTTGTCGGAACGCCGCATCGCCCCGTTCGACTGCGCAGCAGTCGCAATACAAACAACCGGTTCTGACTGAAGAACCGCGCTATCAGGTTTTGGGGCCGCTTCGCGACCCAACGGGGGCAAGCCCCCTCGCCACAATTAAGTGTTCCATCGCATCACTGCTATTCAGCCTCACCATAAAAAAGACAATCGGAGACACGCCATCATGGCTTTGGATTTATTCGTCGTACTCATCTACGCCGCCGCGATGCTGATGCTCGGCTATTACGGCATGCGCAAGGCCAAGACCAACGAAGACTTTTTGGTCGCCGGTCGCAACCTCGGCCCGAGCATGTACATGGGCACCATGGCCGCCACCGTTCTGGGCGGCGCGTCCACCGTCGGCACCGTGCGCCTGGGCTACGTCCATGGCATCTCCGGTTTCTGGCTGTGCGCGGCACTCGGCTGCGGGATCGTGGCGCTGAACCTGTTCCTCGCCAAACCGCTGCTGAAACTGAAAATCTACACCGTTACCCAAGTGCTGGAAAAACGCTACAACCCGATGGCCCGCTCCGCGAGCGCGGTGATCATGCTGGCGTATGCGCTGATGATCGGCGTAGTTTCGATCCTGGCAATCGGCACCGTGCTGCAAGTGCTGTTCGGCCTGCCGTTCTGGGTCTCGGTATTGCTCGGCGGTGGCGTGGTTGTGATCTACTCTGCGATCGGCGGCATGTGGTCCCTGACCTTGACCGACATCGTCCAGTTCGTGATCAAGACCGTGGGCCTGATGTTCATCCTGCTGCCGATCTGCCTGTACCGCGTCGGCGGCTGGGATGAATTGGTGTTGAAACTGCCGGCCACTGCCTTCAGCTTCACCACGATTGGCTGGGACACCATCATCACCTACTTCATGATCTACTTCTTCGGGATCCTGATCGGCCAAGACATCTGGCAGCGTGTGTTCACCGTCAAGAGCGCCAAAGTGGCTCAGGTCGCCGGTACCTTCGCAGGCTTCTACTGCATCCTTTACGGCCTGGCCTGCGCCCTGATCGGCATGGCCGCTCACGTGCTGATCCCGGACCTGGACAACGTCAACAACGCTTTCGCCGCCATCGTCAAACTGTCCCTGCCGGACGGTATCCGTGGTCTGGTGATCGCCGCGGCTCTGGCGGCCATGATGTCCACCGCCAGCGCCGGCCTGCTCGCCGCTGCCACCACACTGACCGAAGACCTGCTGCCGAAACTGCGTGGAGGCAAACAGTCGAGCCTGGGCATGAACCGCCTGTTCACCCTGTTGACCGGCATCGTCGTACTCGGCATCGCTCTGGTCGTACATGACGTGATCAGCGCGCTGACCCTGGCTTACAACCTGTTGGTGGGCGGCATGCTGATCCCGCTGATCGGCGCGATCTTCTGGAAACGTGCAACCACCGCCGGCGCTATCGCCAGCATGGGCCTGGGCTTTGCCACTGCGCTGTTGTTCATGATCAAGGACGGTATGGACGCCAACACTCCGATCTACTACAGCCTCGGCGTGGGCCTGGTGAGTTTCGTGGTGGTCAGCCTTCTGTCCCGTCGCCCGGCCGTAGTGGCGAGCGCTGCCTAAGATTTCTATAACGACCTGATGCTTTCTTCGGCGGGTGTGGCGTCGGTTGCCACACCCGTTTTTTTTCGCCTGAAGGAATTTGCCCATGAAGATCGTCAGCCGCGATCAGTGGTTCGAGGTCAAACAACTCAGCGACGGTATCCGCCTGATTCACGAGCCGTACATTCGGCCTTTTTACCGCTGCAACCTCTGGCACATTCAGGGCCGCGACAAGGACTTGCTGCTGGACAGCGGTTCCGGGCTGGTCAGCCTGCGCGAGCAATTGCCGTGGCTCACCGAACGACCGCTGGTAGCGGTGGCCAGCCATTGCCATTTCGACCACATCGCCGGCCATCACGAGTTCCCCGAACGGCTGGTGCATCCGGCCGAAGCGCAGATCCTCGCCGAGCCCGATGGCGACAACACCCTGAGCAAGGCTTTCGTCGGTGACGACATGTTCGAGGCTCACCCCGACGGCCCATTGTGCTACGCCGAATACCGGGTCAAAGCTGCGCCGGCCACCGGTTTTATCGAAGACGGCGACGTGCTCGATCTCGGTAATCGGGTCCTGCAAGTGCTGCACACGCCGGGTCACTCACCGGGTGGCATCAGCCTGTATGAAGCGGCGACTGAAACCCTGTTCAGTGGCGACATCATCTACGACGGGCCGCTGATCGAAAACGCCTACCACTCCAACCTCGACGACTACGCCCGCAGCCTGCAACGCTTGCGCGCGATTCCGATCCGCACGGTGCACGGCGGGCATTTCGGGAGTTTTTCCGGGGGGTATCTGCGCTCGATGATTGACGAGTGGCAGCGCCGACACGCCTGAAGCCTGCTGTACTCAGCGTCAGGGACCTCATAACGTTCTCGAAGAAGGACCTCATGACAAGAGCCGCCGTTCGTGCCGCCGTGCATCGTCGCATCCGCCGCCTGCTGGAAAACCAGGATGACTTCGACGACAACACCAACCTGATGCAGTTGGGATTGGACAAAGAGGATATTGAAGAGCTGATCTTCCGTCTGGAGGATCAGTTGGGGTTGACGGCGTTTACCGCCGAAGAAGACCGGATACTCAAGACGGTCAGGACGGCGAATGACTTGACCCGGTTTTTGATTGAGATTGGGCGGTATTGAAACGGATTGCTAAATACATCCGATGGGCCGAACGAACCTCTGTGGCGAGGGAGCTTGCTCCCGCTCGATTGCGCAGCAATCGCAAGCTGCACTCGCGCTCAACCTGACCCACCTGAGTGGCGATGAATGGGGCCGCTGCGCACCCCAGCGGGAGCAAGCTCCCTCGCCACAGGTGAATTGCCAGACTTACCGACGGCGCTGCTGGCGGCGACGCTGTTCATCGTCAGTGCGAATTGGCACCGGTTGCAGAGGCGGTTCAATCAAACCGAGTGCGACACCCAGGTCATGCAGCCAGTTTTGGATTTTCTCTTTCATGATGCCCCCCTTCAGGGTCGTGCCGAGCGGCCGAAGTTCTGTAGCCCCTTCGCACTGATAATAGTCCGAAGTCCTACGCAATGCTCGCTCAAGATCGCAATGATCTGTTACTGAATTGATCCAAATCCTTGGACATTCGTTCAAACATTTGCCTGGGCCTGGACCGTTGCCGACGGATACACCGCCTGTTGCTGCTCGATCCATGCATTCAGGTTGGCCCCGACCATGCCTTTGCGCCACATCAACCAAGTGGTCGCGCTGGCGAACGGCTCGGCCAACGGGTGCACCGCCACGCTTTCACGCCCCGGCAGACTGGCAAGCATCGACTCCGACATCAGCGCCACGCCGGAGCCGGCAATCACGCAGGCCAGCATTCCCGGATAAGACTCGATCTCCATGGCCCGGCCCATCGCCGCATGGTCATGGGCGAACCAAGCCTCCAGACGCATCCGGTAGGAGCAACCCTGGCGAAACGTGAACACCGAACGCCCTTCGACATCCAGCGCACTGCGCACCGGCGGATGATCGGCCTCGCTGATCAACACCAACCGTTCGTCGCACAACGGCACGCCGTCGAGCCCGGCCAGTTCGAGCGGGCCGTCCACCAGCGCCGCATCGAGGCGCCCGGTGAGCAGCCCTTCGAGCAGTTCACCGCTGGGGCCCGACTGCACTTGCAGGTTCACCGCCGGGTAGCGGCGGTGATAACGCGCCAACAGCTCTGGCAAGTGAATTGCGGCGGTGCTGTACATGGTGCCCAGTACGAAATCCCCGGCCGGTTGCCCGCCCTGCACCGCCGCGTGAGCTTCGTCATGCAAGGCGAACAGCTTGGTGGTGTAGTCCAGCAGGACTTTTCCCGCAGGTGATAACTGCAAACGCTGACGCTCGCGTACGAACAATTCAACACCCAGTTGCTCTTCGAGCTGTTTAAGCCGGGTCGACAGGTTGGAGGGCACGCGATGCAGGCGTTCGGCGGCTCGGGTAATGGAACCCTCCTCCGCCACTGCCTGGAAGATCCGCAATTGGCTGAATTCCACGCCATTCTCCAAATCAGAACAAGTTTCTCACTATTATTCATTTTTAAAGAAAGTCAATCAGTCCTAGCCTGACGGTCATTGATCCTCGAAACGGAACTCAGACCATGTCCCCGCTGATTCGCTTAACCGCCAGCTTTGTCGCCCTGATGATGGCCATGGGCATCGGGCGTTTCGCCCTCACCCCACAACTGCCGCACTTGCTCAGTGAGGGTCAGATCGACCTGACTGCCGCCGGTCTGATTGCCGCCGCCAACTACCTCGGCTACTTCGTCGGCGCGGTGGATGCGATGTTCGCCCGTCGCCCCGATCAGGTTCGCAGGCGCCTGCTCGGCGGTTTGTGGTTGTGTGTATTGCTGACCCTGGCCTCGTTCTGGGCCAACGGGTTCTGGGCGCATCTGGCGCTGCGTTTCGGCACGGGCGTGGCCAGTGCCTGGGTGCTGGTGATGATTACCGCGTTGAGCCAACCGCTGGCAGCGGCGGCCGGTCGTCCGCGACTCGGCGCCTTGGTGTTTGCCGGTCCGGGGTTGGGGATTTTTCTGACAGGGTTGTTGGCCTTGGGCTCGAACCTGCTGGGGCAGACGTCTGCGACCTTATGGTTGGTGTATGCCGCTGTCGGGCTGGTGATGCTACTGGGGATTCTGCCGTTCCTGCCGCAACCGGCGGCCCCTTCTACAGCGACACCGCTTGCCGCCACGTCGATCAACCAAGGCGTCGGACGTTTGCCGGTGATCTATGGGTTGTACGGTTTGGGCTACATCATCCCGGCCACTTTCCTCTCACAAATGGCCAGCGCGCAGTTCCATGGGCAATGGCAAGCCGATCTGTTCTGGCCGTGCTTTGGTCTGGCGGCGGCGACCGGGGTCGTGTTGGTGAGCCTGCGTCGGCACAACCCGAACGCAACTCGTCATTGGCTGATGGCGACGCTATGGCTACAGGCCGCCGGGGTGTTTGCTTGCCTGTTGGGCAGCGGTGCCGGCCTGGCGCTGGGGGTGATCCTGTGTGGCGGGCCATTCCTGGCCTGCATGCAACTGGTGATGCAGCGCTCCCGGGAACTGGCGCCCCACGCCACCCAGCGCAACGCCGGGCTGCTGACCGCGTGCTTCGCCGTGGGTCAGCTCAGTGGGCCGTTGCTGGCGGCACTGAGCAGCCATTTCAGCGGTGGCTTGCAACCCGCGTTGGTGATCGCCGGCAGCGGTTTTATCATTGCCGCAGGCTTGCTGCTGCGCCCGATCAGGGTTGCCCAAGTGCTTTGCGCAAACGACGGCGCACCCACTGCTCTGCGCTCACAAAAGTGATCCCGAGCAAAACCAGTACCGCGCCGATCACAAAGTTCAGGCTCAGCTCTTCACCCAGCAGCACCACGCCGAACGTGACGCCGAACAGCGGCGTCATGAACGAAAACACCGCGAGGTTCGCCGCCAGGTAACGGCGCAGTAGCCAGAACCACGTCAGATAACTGAAGAACGACACCACCAATCCCTGAAACAGCACGCTGGCCACCGCCACCGTGGTCAGGCTGACATGGGTGACCTGACCACTGAGGATCGCGATCAGCAGCAGGCCGACGAAGCCGACGATCAGTTGATAAAACAGCGTCAGGGTCACCGGCGCTTCCGACAGACGCGAGGCGCGCACCACTACAGTGGTCGCGCCCCACGACGCGCCGGCCAGCACACCCAGGGCATCACCCATCAACATGCGGTGGTCAAGGTTGTCCCAGGACACCCCACCGGCAAACGCAATGGCAATGCCAATGAACGCCAGAAAAATCCCCAGCCACTGCACCGGTCTTAAACGCTCACTCGGCAGCAGCCAATGCACGCCCAACGCGGTAAAGATCGGCGCGGTGTAGAGAAACACCGACATGTGCGCCGCCGTGGTCAGTTGCAGACCTTCGGCAATGAAGAAGAACTCCAGGCCAAACAACGCGCCGGCCAGCAAGCCGCCGCGCCAGGTAGTCCCGACCTGATCCCAACCGCCCTTCCAGCAGATCAACAATCCTACAAGCAACGCGGAAATACCTGAGCGCCCCGCCGCCTGCATGACCGGTGCGATGTCGGGCGCGGCCCATTTGATCATCACCTGCTGCACACCCCAGATCAGGCACAGCCCGACCATCACTTGCAGGGCAAAACCATCGGCGCTACGCCGGGTGGCGCTCACCGGAACACCTCGACAACACAATCCATGGCAGTGACTCGACAGTAAAAGCAAAGCCCCGGCCTTCCTGCTGAACAGAGGGTGCCGGGGCGAAAAATTATGCTGTCGATTATTAACCAGATGGACAGAAAAAGGTGTCTGCAAAAGACCTTTAAATCGCCACGTACGTCATCCAGCGATGACCAGCGCCGCCGATTGCTGTGCCTGCTCACGCCTGGCCAGCGCGAAGTACAGGACGCCGCCGAGGAAGCAGCCGGTGAACCAGGCGAAGTTGGCCATCGGCTGCAACACCGGGATGAAAGTGATCGCAACGCCCATCAGGGTGGCAGGAATCAACGCCTTGACCGCCGTCCAGTTGATCCCGCCGCTGTAGTAATAACGCCCGCTCGGGCCGTCATTGAACAGCGCATCGACGTCGATCTGCTGCTTTTTGATCAGGTAGTAATCCACCAGCAGAATCCCGAACAGCGGGCCGATGAACGCCGCCAGCACGTCGAGGGTGTAGTGAATCACCTCTGGGTTGTTGAACAGGTTCCACGGGGTGATGAAGATCGATGCCACGGCGGCAATCATGCCACCCGCACGCCAACTGATTTTGCTCGGGGCGACGTTGGCGAAGTCGAACGCCGGGGACACAAAGTTGGCGACGATGTTGATGCCGATGGTCGCGGTGACGAAGGCAAAGGCGCCGAGCAGCACCGCCACGCTGTTGTCGATGCGCGCCACGGTGGCGATCGGGTCGTGAAGCATTTCACCGAACACCGGTAAGGTGCCGGAAACGATCACCACGGTCACCAGCGAGAACGCCAGAAAGTTTACCGGCAGCCCCCAGAAATTGCCGCGACGCACGTCATTCATGCTGCGGCAGTAGCGGCTGAAATCGCCGAAATTCAGGGTCGGACCGGAAAAATACGACACCACCAATGCCGTTGCCACGATTACCTGGCCAAAGGCTTCCCAGCCAGACAAGGACTTTTCCGCCAGGGTGAAACTGATGTTGCTCCAGCCGGCTTGCCAGACGATCCAGCCGGCGAGCAGGAACATCACGCCGTACACCACAGGGCCGGCCCAGTCGATGAAGCGACGGATCGACTCCATGCCGGTCCAGAACACCAGCGCCTGGACGAACCACAGGCTGAGGAAACCGAACCAGCCGAGGTAGGACAAACCGGCAAAGTGCGGTTCGGCGTAGGTCGCCATCGAAGGAAAAAACCGTAGCACGACGATGATGAGTGCACTGGACGCCAGGTACGTCTGAATCCCGTACCAAGCCACCGCAATCAAACCGCGGATGACCGCAGGAATATTCGCCCCGAACACCCCAAACGCCAGCCGGCAGATCACCGGGTAAGGCACCGCCGCTTGCTGACTCGGCTTGGCCACCAGGTTGGCGATCAACTGCACGATGCAAATCCCGCCGAGCAAGGCAATCAACACCTGCCAACTCGCCAACCCCAGCGCAAACAGGCTGGCGGCGAACACATAGCCGCCGACGCTGTGCACGTCGCTCATCCAGAAGGCAAAGATGTTGTACCAATTCCATGTCTGCGGCAGCGGCCCCAGGTCCTGGTTATACAGGCGCGGGCTGTAGCCATTGGGCAATTGTTCGGTCATCGCGGGGCTCCTCGAAAGTACAGGCGCGGCCCCCGAGATGGGTGTGGCGAGCACACTGCGTACGGGAGCCGGCATGGTTTGTATACGAGTTGCTACGCAGAATGCGTGCCATACGATCCAAAGGTGTGACAAACCTGGCTTTCAGCCCTGTTCAGAGCGCAGCCTTCAAGTCGTAGAGAGGGTGATAACGCCCATGAACAGGGCGTCCGCGCCTGCAAACGGTGCAGGACGTTATGTATACAAAGAGATGGGTGACTGCTGCGCAGAAGGCTACCGTAGGCTGGATCCTTTTTTGATCACAACCTGCGGTAGCGCCTACCGGGGCCGGTGCAGGTCAGCTGAGTTCGATACGATCAGCGTGAATGACGATCTGGCCGTTCTTGTACAACGCACCGATGGCCTTTTTGAAGTTGCCCTTGCTGACGCCGAACATACTGCTGATCAGCGTCGGGTCGCTCTTGTCGCTGACTGGCAGGGTGCCATTGTTGTCGCGCAACTTGGCGAGAATCTTCGAGTTCAGACTGGTGGCGGCGGCTTCGCCCACCGGCTGCAGGCTCAAGCTAATCTTGCCGTCGGCACGGACTTCTTTGATAAAGCCCTTCTCTTCTTTACCGGCGCGCATGAACTTGAAGATTTCGTTCTTGTGGATCAAGCCCCAGTGCTTGTTGTTGATGATTGCCTTGAAGCCCATATCGGTCGCTTCGGCTACCAGCAAATCAACTTCCTGGCCCGGGGTGTAGTTGGCCGGGGTCTTGTCCAGATAACGGTCCAGACGTGCCGTCGCGGTGATGCGCCGGGTGTGTTTGTCGAGGTAGACGTGCACCACGACATACTCGCCGGCAGTCATCTGGCGCTTTTCTTCGGAATACGGCAGCAGCAGATCCTTCGGCAACCCCCAATCCAGGAACACGCCGATGCTGTTGACTTCAACGACTTTCAAACTGGCGAATTCACCGACCTGAACTTTCGGCTTTTCGGTGGTGGCGATAAGTTTGTCATCGCTGTCCAGATAAATAAAAACGTTGAGCCAATCTTCATCTTCGCTGGGAATATCTTTGGGGATATAACGATTAGGCAGAAGGATTTCGCCATCCGCGCCACCGTCCAGATATAAACCGAAGTTAGTGTGTTTAACCACTTGCAAACTGTTGTAACGCCCGACTAAAGCCATGTCCAATACCCTCATTGCGTGGGCGGCATTCTACCCGGTTTTGCGGGCGGCGTTCGGCGGGCCGGCCCGGTGGCGCGAGAAAATCCGCGCAAGGCCCTAATTTCCCTGGGTTTGGCGGGCGTGTTTGGCCGCTCGTCAGGCCGTTCGGGCGGTCTGGACCGTGGCCAGCCCATCCGAAAAGCACTATTTTTCCACTGAGGTTTTTAGTTAAAACAGCAGCTTAGGGGACTATTCCAAATAATAACTTGCGATTATTCGCGCACCTGCCGTGTGTATTTCGGGAGGATATTTACCAAGCAATTGTCAAGTATTTCCTGTACGATGCCTGGCCAAGTTAATTTCTACAGGTTAATGGCCGCCATGCGTGTAAAAGCATCCAACAGCAAAGCAAAGCCAGCTCCAGCCGTTGAAACCAGCGAATCGATCAACAATCAGATCGCTGCGTTCCTCAAGTCCGGTGGCGAGATCCAGCAAATTGCCAAAGGCGTCAGCGGCCAGACGTTCGGCCCGTCCAAGCAAATCACGCTCGGCAAAAAGTAATACCCCGCGTTAACTGGTCCCTAAGCGCTTTGAGCTTCGAAGCGCTTGGACTGGAACCCTCCAGCAACACCCCATAAAACAAATCAATATTTCAACAATCGACGAACGGCCCTCGATGCCGAACATTCGCCGGTATGCTTGCACGTGTCTGGATCAAGCGTTTCAGCAGGTTTTCACCACCTGCTCCTCGCAGCTCATGGAGTGACGCATGCTCAAGCCCCCTTTTCTCCTGCTCGCCAGCCTGTTGTGGTGTTCCGTCGCCCATGCGCAAGTCTTCCAGCGCGAATTGGGCGATTTCGATCTCAAACTCGCCACCACCCCCAGCCGCAGCATGGCCCAAGGGCTGGTCAAACCCTCGACGACCGGCTCGTTCCACGGTGGCCTCGACCTGAGCCACGACAGCGGCTTCTACGTGGGCCAATGGTCCCCCAGCATGGGGCTTAGTCCTTCGAGCAACCTTGAAGTCGATTCCTACATGGGCTTTAAACAGCCCTTCGATCACTCCCTCGGCTACGAAGTGGGCATGATCCATTACAGCTATCCCAAAGTGGATACCCTCGACAGCCAGGAGCTTTTCGGCGGCCTGACCCTGCTGGGCAGCCGCTTCGGCGCAGCCTTCAGCAACGACCCGGACAAACAGAACAGCACCCTGTTCGCCGACCTCAGTGGCAATCAGCCGTTCGGCATCGGGGTCAGCCTGAAATACACCACTCACCAGCTCAATACGCCGGTGTCCGTTGACGGTGGATATGTAGGCAGTTTTACCGATTGGTCGGTGAAATTGTCCCGGCCGTTCATGGGTATCGACCTGGACTTGATCTACAGTGACTCAAGCCTGAGCGGCAGCGATTGCTCCGCCTATTCCGGCCACAATAGCGAGTGCGACGGTCTGGTCACTCTCAAGGCTGTACGCGCCTTCTATTAATCGGCTGAACTGCCAGGCTCGTCCTGCGTTCACATAAAAGAACCCAATAAAAAAACCAGGTCTTCGCAAGGGCTTGCCATGTCGCATTGGTTGAAACAGATCACCGTCATCCTCACGCTCAGCCTCACCATCGCCGCCTGCACCCGCGTGGGCCTGGCTTACCGCAACCTCGACGTGATCATTCCCTGGACGCTCAGCGACTATCTGGACATGAACCGCCAGCAAAAAGACTGGTTGAACGAGCGGCTCAAGGAACACCTGCGCTGGCACTGCACCACGCAACTACCCGGCTACCTCGACTGGCTGAATCGTTTACAGACCATGATCGAGACCAACCAGATCACCGACGCCGAGCTGCAAGCCCGTACCCAGGAAGCCAAACAAGCCATCGCCGAAACCGCCCGGGAAATCACCCCATCGGCCATCGAACTGCTGCAAGGGCTGGATGACAAGCAAGTCGCGGAAATGAACGACGCTTTCGCCAAGGACCTGCGCAAACGCCAGGAGGAATACCTCAAGCCACCTCTCGAGCAACAGATCAAAGAGCGAAGCAAACGCATGGAAAAACGCCTGAATGCCTGGCTCGGACCACTCAGCCCAACCCAACTGCAACGGGTGATGGCCTGGTCGAGCGCCCTGGGGGATCAGAACAAAGAATGGATTGCCAACCGCGTCCATTGGCAACAGCTATTCAGCGCGGCGGTCGCGCAACGTCAGAGTCCGCAATTCCCACAGCAAATCGAGACGCTTCTGGTTGATCGCGAGAGTTTATGGACCCCCGCTTACCGTGAAGCCTACGCCCACACCGAAGCCCAGGCTCGGGCGTTGCTGGTGGACTTGATGGCCGAGAGCACGCCGTTTCAGCGTCAACGGTTGCTGCAAAAGATTGAAGACATGCGCAAGGACTTCACTGATTTGAAATGCCTGAAAGCGGCGCAACGAGGATAAGTTCTAAAGCTGCAAGCTTCACGCAATCTGCGCCTTCGACGCCACCTCATCAAACGTCAATTCATCCAGCGCATCGTCCTGCTCATCCAGCACCTGGCGCGGATGCTCATTTCCCGGGATGCTGCTGTCGATCAGGCTCAACAAACTCGAGCCCCGGGGTGTCAAAATGTAATTCTCGCCATTGCCACCCTGATCCTCCGGCCGAGGCTCGATATACCCCCGCAACAGCAGTATTTTTTCATACTCACCGGCCACCGTTTTCAGGCGATCCAGATTCTCGAACGGCTCGCCCGCGGAGGCTTTCGCCGCCGCATACTGCTCGGCATAACGCCGTGGAGTGAAACTGCGGCCAGCACTGTTCTGCACTTCGTGCAGTAAATGCTCGATCAAATCCCAGTTATAAGTCGTCATCCTGATCAACCTCCAGTGCCCACGAGTGAAATGGCCTTCATAGGTTGTGACCGACAGGGAGTGCAGCCGTTCAGCCGAGTTCTTTCCCCCAACCGACCGGCGGCCTGTCGATTTGAGCGCAGGCCAAACGACTAGGCTGTGTAAGACGGTTTACCCCTCTGCGCGGATCGACTTTCGCCACAGCAAGCAGGAGAAATCACCATGAACATTCAGACTCATCCGGTCGTGTCCCGGGAAGAATGGCTCGCCGCCCGCAAACAACACCTGGCCCACGAAAAAGCCTTCACCAAAGAACGAGACAAACTCAGCGCCGAACGCCGCGCCCTGCCCTGGGTAAAAATCGACAAACCCTACCGCTTTCAGGGCTCCAACGGCGAACTGAGCCTGACCGACCTGTTCGGCGGCCGCAGCCAGTTGATCGTCTACCACTTCATGTTCGCCGCCGGCTGGGACGAAGGCTGCCCCGGCTGCTCGTTCCTGTCCGACCACATCGACGGCGCCAACCAACACCTGGCCCACCACGATGTCGCCATAGTCGCGGTTTCCCACGCACCGTTCGCCGAATTCCAACCGTTCAAACAGCGCATGGGCTGGAAATTCGACTGGGTCTCATCTGAAGGCTGCGACTTCAACTACGACTTCGGTGTCTGCGCCCGGGCCGAAGACGTCGCCGCTGGAAAAGCTACTTACAACTACGAAAAAACTGACGGTGTTGAGGAAGAACTCCCAGGGCTCAGCGTGTTTTATCGCAATGAAGCGGGGGAGATTTTCCATACCTATTCAACGTATGCCCGTGGCCTGGATTTGCTGGTCGGCGCCTACAACTATCTGGACCTCACGCCTAAGGGGCGTAATGAAGAGGAAATCATGGATTGGGTGAGACATCACGATCGGTATGAGGACAAGGCGCCGGCCAGTTGCTGCCATGGGGGGTAGACCCGCATGGGCCGAGTATGAACACCACCAATCCACTGTGGGAGCCTGCTCGCGATGACTGACTAACATTCAACATTGATGTTGATTGATACACCGCTATCGCGAGCAGGCTCGCTCCCACAAAGTTGCGTAGTGTTCTGTAGGCCGCGTCCGGTTGCCCAACTGCCGCCAGGCAAACGCCCTACAACAACCTCGGAAACAGTCGTCTTGCACCGCTGGAACGATGAAGCTTATAGTCCGCCCGTCGCCCAAATGGCGATTCAGGTTTGGCGACCTGATTATAGAGAATGCGAAGGCTATCAGCTTAATTGCAGGCGCCAACGCACCCGCAAAGCCGCTATTTATGGCGGCTGTGCGCGGGAGATCTTCGGATCTGCCGGTTTCTCTGTACCGGTTCGCCAACCTGCGTACAGCTGCCACCCTCTCGTTTGGCGACGACTGAGTGACGGCATTAGCCCATCAAACAGAGATCTTCAAATGAATCGATACATGCCCCTCACCGGAATCGACCTGATCCCGGCCTCCCTGCTCATCGACACCCAAGCCCCACTCGACGTCCTGCACGCCATGGCCGACTACCGCATTCGCACCGTCACCCAGGTGCTGGAAAACATCGCCTTTCGCGCCGAGATTGGTTGCGATACGGTGGTGCTGTCCGACTTTTCAAAACTGCTGGCCATACCGTTGCGGGATGGTTGTGATTTGATGGATGTGATTGGCAGGCGATTGCGGGCGCAGGCTGCGGAGTAAATGTAAAACGGGCGACCTATGGGTCGCCCGTTTTACATAGGGAATTCAAATAGCTGAGCGTCTTTACGCAGAAGGCACGCTCGTCACAGGAATGCGTTCCGGACGCAGGAGAAACGGGGACAGACCACGTTTTCCATCTAACAGGAGAAACGGGGACAGACCACGTTTTCCATCTAAAAAATCGAATGCTTTTTCGGTCTGCCCGGGCATCACCGCCGAGCTCGTCGCCCAATCATAGCTTCAATTTCGGCTGCAAATCGCGAACCACCAAGTACACAGTCGCCATTGGTGGCAGCCCGAATCTGCTCAACCAATCCTGTCTCCAACTCGCTTCTAAAAAGCTCGCGATAGACTTCAGCAGTCGATACATCTGTGTCCCCAAGCGATAGGTACTGAGCATGCGGAGTAATGAGATGCGAAAATTCTGAATGGGCGTTAGCACGATAACTCGACCAACGATATTCCGCAGGATGCGTCACCATTTTGGCTCTGACAGGATTCATCTCAATGTAGCGATAACAGGCCAATACATAACTATCACTTTGAACAAGGCACGAACGGAAGCGTCCCTCCCATAAAGTCCCACTACGTCCATATGTACGATTTATGTATTGCACATATCGCTGCCCTATCCCCTTCATAAGCAAACTTGCACTGCCGTATTCATGAGGGCTAATCAACAAATGGACATGATTAGTCATAAGACACCACGCGTGAACTCCACACGCATATTTGTAGGCCTGCTCAGCAAGCAGTTCTAAATAAAAAAGGTAATCATCCTCTGAGAAAAAACAAACTGATCTATTATTTCCTCGTTGAATCAGATGCAAGGGGATACCTGGTATCAAGACACGTGCTCTGCGTGGCATATGGTGAGTCCATTCACAATTAATGATGCCGAAAGCTTAGTCAATCCTACGAAAAACAATCTCCCTATCTATTCCACACTATTTCAGATCGTTAAAGTGCGACACAGAGAAACGGTCTGTCCCCGTTTATCCTCTGATGAAACACCCGTGCAGATGCTCGTGCCGGGCTCAAAGAAAACCCTCCGCTCTTATGTTTGGGCATACGCCACTAGCCAATTCTCGGATTTGGCGACGTTTACGATTTCAGCCCTAACCGCGCCGGCGAGCACGCTCGCAACTTCCTGCAAGACTGGAAGGGCAAGCTGGTGTGTGATGATTTTGGTGGCTACAAAGCCAGTTTCGAACTCGGCGTGACCGAGATCGGTTGCATGGCCCATGCGCGGCGCAAGTTCTTCGAACTGCACACGACCAACAAGAGCATGCTCGTTGATGCAAGAACGCCCTCTTCGACTAATGCGATGGCCTCCAGCAATCGGTCACAATTCTGCGGAATCTGCGCGATTGCACCTAGGACGCTGTAGACGTACAGGGTATAGCGCTGCGCATCGTCCTGCTCAGAAAACACCTCGGCCATAGCATGAAAACTTGTCGTGCATTGAGGTAGGTTCCCCCGGCGACGTGATAAAACTTAAGTTCCATGGGCATCCTTAAAATTTGGGGCCCCCTCAGGTTCCGTCCCCTGTTTGCGTTGCTCGTTTTTCTTATGGCAGTTTAAATGTAACTACTGACTCTTCCGACTCGGGCAATCCCAGAAAATACCTCCACTGCTCTAGAACAATTCGCCACTCCTCTAGGGTAAATTTGCCCTCGGGCTGTCCATTCCAATCGTCGTTGACGCGGATGTCGACTTGCACACCTGAAGCGTCCATTGTCAGTGCAACATCGTTCCCGCCAGTTTCGACAGACTGTTCCGAACCGTTTTCGATAGATGCAATATAACCAAGTAATCGATCGCAATCTTGTGGAATCTGGGCAATAGCGTCTAGCACAGAGCATATATAGAGCTCATAGCGCGGGGCATTTTCTCCCGAAGAAACCGTCGCACCCCGGCAAAACAAATGCCCTAAAACAGCGTCATACCCCGCGTAAATATGGCAAAATTTCAGTTCCATTTCTCTCTCCTGCTTTAAGGTTTGTAGAGTGGGTAAACGGTTGCTCTTGGGGACGTGTACCCGGTTACTTTAACACCGGAAGGCGTCCAGGAAGTCCAGCGGCTCCCATTTACTACTTTCCTAGGACTATTCCAAGCGCCATCAATTTCATCTATCAATTGTGCTTTAGTCCAAGAGGCAGGGAACATCGTATTTATCGAATTGTTAGTCGTTTTGGTCAGCCACTGACCTGGGTTTTTTGGGTCCGGCACCTGAACAGTGGCCCGATAGACACCAGATGGCCATTCGGGACGGATTTATTTAAGCCACTTTCTAACCCTTTCGCTCATCCGTGGGCACTCTCACTCAAAAGCCTGATTGGCAATCTCGACCTTCAGAAACACGCGGGCACGTTCAGCTACTTCCGTCCACTGAGAGAAACTCAGTAGTTTTTTTCTGTCCAGGATAAAAAATGAATTCGATGGCCTGCGCTCGCGAGATGCCAATTTCCATGAACGGATCATTTTCTCCCTTGAGGTAAACGCATAGATAAGGAAGTCGCTATTAATATCTCCTACCTTTTCGAACTCAAGCTGTTTTTTCACGTCTGGTTTCTCGATGAAGGGAACTGCTGCTCGGCCTTGCAAACATACCCTGTGGCCCTCGGAAGCTGAACTTTTCACACCCTTCGCCCCTCAACCGGATAACCCGCCTTAACCGGAATCTGAGACTCAACCTATGAAAACCCTGCTAAAAATCACCCTCGCCGCCATCCTCACCTGCGCCCTCCCCGTTTGGGCCTGCCCTCCCGAGGAAGCCACTGCCAAGCGCGAACAACTGGCCAAGGAAGTCGCCAAGATCACTGAGCAGAACCCGGCCAAGGCCAAGGAGATCAATGACGAGTTGCAGAAGATGGACCTGGAGACGGCCAGCAAGGATTTGCCGGACAAGTGCCAGTTGATCGATCAGCGTTTGAAGGAGTTGGAATCGGCGAAGAACAAAGCCGGGGGTTAGACGGCAAGATCTTTTGACGAAAAAAAACCCGGACACTGTCCGGGTTTTTATTGGATCGCTACGACGCTTTATTCAGCCGCCGGCGCTTGCGGCTTGCGGCGTTTCAAAGGCGCCATGCCGTCCTTGCTGACCAGCGACAGGGCGTCGGTCTTCGGGCGGTTGGCGATCTTGCGCTTGGTCGGAGCCTTGGCGCCGGTTTTCTTCTTGTCGCCCTTGGCGTCGACCTTTTTCTTCTTCACGCCAACGGCTTTGCCCGAGGCCTTGACCTTTTTCGGTCCGCCGTAGGTGCCTTTGACTTCCTTGATGGTGCGGCGCTCGAAGCTCTGCTTGAGGTAGCGTTCGATGCTCGACATCAGGTTCCAGTCGCCGTGGCAGATCAGCGAGATGGCCAGGCCATCGTTGCCGGCGCGGCCGGTGCGACCGATGCGGTGCACGTACTCGTCGCCGCTGCGCGGCATGTCGAAGTTGATCACCAGGTCCAGGCCGTCCACGTCCAGGCCACGGGCAGCGACGTCGGTGGCGACGAGGATTTTCACCCCGCCCTGCTTCAGGCGGTCGATGGCCAGTTTGCGGTCTTTCTGGTCCTTCTCGCCGTGCAGCACGAACGCTTTGTATTCCTGCGCCACCAGGCGGCCGTAGATACGGTCGGCCATGGCCCGGGTGTTGGTGAACACGATGGCCTTCTGGTAGGTCTCGTTGGCCAGCAGCCAGTTGACGATCTGTTCTTTGTGCTGGTTGTGGTCAGCGGTGATGATCTGCTGACGGGTGGTTTCGTTCAACTGGCTGACCGCGTTGAGCTGCAAGTGCTCAGGGTTGTTCAGGACCTTGGCGATCATCTCGCGCAGGCCCGAACCGCCGGTGGTGGCGGAGAACAGCATGGTCTGCTGGCGGTTGGTGCACTCATCCACCAGACGCTGCACATCTTCGGCAAAACCCATGTCGAGCATGCGGTCGGCTTCGTCGAGCACCAGCACTTCGACTTCCTTGAGGTCGAGGTTGCCGGCGTTCAGTTGCTCGATCATCCGGCCCGGTGTACCGATCAGGATGTCCGGCACCTTGCGCAGCATGGCGGCCTGGACCTTGAAGTCTTCACCGCCGGTAATCAAACCGGACTTGATGAAAGTGAACTGAGCGAAGCGCTCGACTTCCTTGATGGTCTGCTGGGCCAGCTCGCGGGTCGGCAGCAGGATCAGGGTCTTGATGCTGACGCGGACTTTGGCCGGGCCGATCAAGCGGTTGAGGATCGGCAAAACGAAGGCGGCGGTTTTGCCGCTGCCGGTTTGCGCTGTCACCCGCAGGTCACGCCCTTGGAGCGCCAGCGGAATAGCCGCTGCTTGCACAGGCGTTGGCTCGACAAATTTAAGCTCGGCCACGGCTTTGAGCAGACGTTCGTGCAGGGCGAATTGGGAAAACACGGGTGCTACCTCGAAGAAATACAAAAAAACAGCTGCATAGGGTAACGGTTTCGAGCGCGAAGGCCGAGTTTCTTTATACAAACGGCTGCAAACAGTGGCTTTTTTGTTGCCTGATTTGTCTCAAAACGTCATCCGCAACCTCTTAAATGCTCTAATCGCCCCGTCGCGCCCTACAGAAGAAGCGTTTTCACCCATGGATATCAAACAGCTCTGGCTCAACGCCCAAGACCTCTGGGGTGCCCTTGATCAGCACCCGCTCCTGCATTCCACACTCGCGCTGATGTTGCTGCTGGTGGTGGCGCTGGTGCTCGGACGAGTGGCGCGTTACCTCATTCTTCATGCGACCAAAATGCTCGGCCGCCAGCCGGCGTTGCACTGGGTCAACGATTTTCGCCACAACAAAGTGTTTCATCGCCTGGCGCAAATGACGCCATCGCTGGTGATCCAGTTCGGCCTGCACCTGGTGCCGGAGTTGGGCAAGACCAGCCTGAACTTCCTCGGCAACGTGGCGCTGGCGTTCACCATCCTGTTCCTGGTGCTGTCCATCAGCGCGTTGCTCAATGCCCTGCTGGACATCTATGCCCGCACCGAACACGCCCGCACCCGCTCGATCAAAGGCTATGTGCAACTGGCGAAAATGGTGTTGTTCGTGTTTGGCGCGATCATCATCGTCGCCACGTTGATCGACCGTTCGCCGCTGTTGCTGCTGTCGGGTCTGGGCGCCATGTCGGCGGTGATTCTGTTGGTCTACAAAGACACCCTGTTGTCATTCGTCGCCAGCGTGCAACTGACCAGCAACGACATGCTGCGGGTCGGCGACTGGATCGAGATGCCGCAAGTCGGTGCCGACGGTGACGTGGTGGACATCACTTTGCACACGGTCAAGGTGCAGAATCACGCGTGAGCTCCCTCTATTTGACACAACCCGTGAGCTGATCTTGAATTGACAGACATCTCTATTGGGATGATGTCCATGACCTCACAACCTCCCTCAGAAACGACACAAGAATCCACCGGTTCCTATACCAAGGTGGTGCTGCATAACGTCAAGCTCTGGCAGCCCTGTACCTCTGATCTAGCCATGGATTGGGTGGGGGGAATCGCGGAGGACGGCCTCGGCATCGAATCCTACCCTGTCGAACGCCTTCCCCACCAAACGGCAAGCATCAATACGCTATATGTGATCCTTCAGCCTGACGGCAGTATCTGGCGCGATGGAAGCCTCTACTTGTACTGGCTTTCTGCAGAACAAGGGAAGAAAACACCCACGGTCGAGAACATCGCAGGCGACTTATGCAACTTCATGAACAAAATGCAGGAAGGTGAGAGGGACTACCTAAATTTTGAGGGAGAGTCATTCAGCCGTCCGACTTACTACTACAAGGCCCAGATGAAAAAAGCCCTCCTGCGAAAGATACGGGGCGGTACAACGGAGAATGGTGAGAAGCTAGGAAGAGCAACGGCCAATCGAAAAATTACCAGCATGATTGGATTCTATAGATGGATGGTAAATACGGGACGATTCAGACCTCAGCAGGCCATGTGGGTTAGCACAACAAAGTATATCTCCTACATCGACCAACATGGCTTTAGGCAATCCCGAGAAATCATTTGTACAGATTTAACCTTTAGTCAGGCATCTGCGGTCTCGACGGGCGATTATATTGAAGATGGAGGGAAGCTGTACCCCATCAGCCGGGAAAACCAGCGCGCACTGATTGCTGCATTAGTAAGACTTAGCAATACTGAGATGCTGCTGATCCATATCATTGCGTTAACCACAGGAATGAGAATTCAGTCTATCCTTAATTTGCGCGTACATTGCATTCGACAAGATGTAGGCTCTCCACATGATGAACATAGAAATGCACTGTACGCGATTTCCATTGGAGGCCAAACAAATGTGGGGGCGAAAGGTAACAAGGAACAAGACGTACTCATGCCTGCCTGGTTGCACTACCAACTTACGATATATCTCAACTCTCAACGACACAAGGACAGAGCCATGAAATCACCAATTCAAGATATTTTTGATGAGTTAGTCTTTCTGACGAGGTCGGGAAAATCGTACTACGTCGCCGAAGAAGATTGCGAACTGTTCGGATACTCCAATGAACGTGGATCAGCCATTCGACAGTTTGTAAAAAAAATCCTAGAGGAGCTAACTAAAAAAAATCAGGCTTTCAAGTATCGGTTCCACGACCTACGCGCAACATTTGGCATGAATTTAATTGAGGATCACATGAACAAGTCAAATAATAGTGACATCTCCCAACTCAGCCTACTGGATTTAGTTAAAAGCAGACTAAACCACAGTAGCGTTGACGTATCCATGCGCTACCTGAGGTTTAGATCTGATCATCCTCTGATTGCCAACGCCCAATCGGAGTTTGAATCTCACCTTGAGGGCGTCATTACTAGGGAAATGAGACGACATGAGGATATTCGATCGTGACATTTACGAAGTCTATCTCGAGGATTACCAACTTGATGAGTGCCAGCGAGAAATCGAACAAATCCCAATCGAAGGCCTTATTTTAAGGTGTACCGAAGAACGCAGGTTCGATATCGGTGCTCTCTGCTACCAAAATCGAATCAAGATCACCCGCGCGGTGGTCAAGAAAGTAGATCTTTACTCCTTACGCAAAGAGCGGACGAAAGCCATACGCGCATGGGTTGTGCAAAAGATTACTCTATTCTACACCAGCATATCAGCTGCCACTATCTACCATTTCGCCACGGAACTCACTGCACTTTTCGACTGGGCTGACTCCAGTGATTTTGAAGAACTATTAGTATCTCCTGAAAAATATCATGAGGCTCTCCAAGCTTACACACAGAATTTGAATCGACAGATCGGCAAAGAGAAATCCCGTCTTACCGCTAGCCGTCGCCAGTCCATGGCGCTACACAGCGGGCCTATTTTTTTTCCAGAGACAGCAATTAACTTTCGAGATGACCTGCCTATAATTTCGAACAAGGGAGAAACGTATAATCCAACCGAACCACCTCTTCAGCAGGAGATTGAAGCTTACCTTACTCCTTGTCAGTATCTCTTTGATGGCCTGACGGACTTTGTTCTCGGGTTTGAAAAGTTTCCTGCAAAAATTCCATTCATGACTGAATACCTCTGGCTGCTCCCTGCAGAATACCCTGTTATCAGCAAACGGGTATATTCCGAAACAACGAAAGCTCGTTCCAACATTGTCTGGGATTATGAGAATGGGCAAATTCGCACGTTCGAAGAAGCCGTTAAATTAAGCATCCGCAATGATTACCAAGTAAACTACGAACTCGAAGTCGCGCACACCGCATTATATAAAGCTAATCTTGACCAACGGCATGCGAAACGCATGAAGCTTGCAAGAATTGCGCACGATGCCTTTATTTCTTTATTCGTAGCGAATAGTGGCATGAACGAACAGCCGCTGAGAGACCTCCTATATAATTGCAGCTACGAAACATTCGAATCCTCCGAAAAAGGTTTCATAGGCATCAAGATACGTGCCGATGGAAGGGAGGTGAAATTTTCTATCAAAAAAACTTTTACTAAACATTTTGATAAATTTATCCGCCTACGTAGATTTATCGACGAGGAATCAAGACACCGATTCCTGTTCATGGGCATGAGCGCCGCTGGAGATAGCATAGGCGGCCAAGTAGGACTTAGTGCAATCTCAAGACATAATGAAAGAATCAAACGTTATTTGATTCCGGACTTCAAAGGTCTGACCTACCGAAAACTCAGGAAATACAAAAGTAATTATCTACTCTCCCAAGGCCATTCTGTCCAAATCGTTTCGGCGCTACTGCAAACGAATGAACAGACGATTCTTAATAGTTACGCTCAAGCGAATGAAGGTACTGCCATAGCTGAGATCACGGCAATGATGAAACGCTTGGTTGAACTACTAAATGATTACTCAGGCGAAGAGACACCCGCAGGTGATTGTGCAGACATAGCCGGGCGTTCGGAAGTAATCACTCCGCCTCCTGACTACGAACCCAACTGCAAAAATTTTGAAGGTTGCATTTTCTGTAGCCAATTTAGAACCCATGCCACTGAACCTTCTATTCGTAAGCTTCTAAGCATGCGTTTCGTCACCTTGGAATATCTGAACTCCTGCGCAGATAAAAGTCATTTTGACAAGGTTCACGGCGCAGCTATCGCGCAAATTGATCGCATCATTTTAGAACTTCGGGAGCACCGTCCCGATCTGTCAGGATCAGTTGATAAAATTAGCGCCGAGATTAGTACTGAATTCAAGCTTTCTGACTATTGGAAGCGCTTTTACCATCGAATGGTTCAACTGAAGGTGATGAAATGATAGCTAAACGTAAAGTCTCCTTCAGCAGCACTGCCTTTCCACTCAAAAAGGCACATTTGCAGACCGATGCTTATTATGGGATGAAACTATCTCGAATCGTCCCTGGCCTAGTAATGTCCCGTTCGTTAGACGGATCAGTCATTTCTCTCTTTGATGATGATCAATGGTTCCTCCCTGCATTCGCATTCAATATCCAGGACAATCCATACTTTGACTTTTCGCCATTTCGGCAAGAGGGGAGATTCAGCCCAGAAAACGTTGTCACCTGTAAACGGATCTTCACGATCAAGATGTTCTCAACGAAATCTAAGACTGGAAAGGCCATACGCTTACCCACTATGCAATCTACGATGGTAGCGCTTTATCACGCAAACACATTTAGCAATAAACTTAACATTCAAATTCAAGAGGTATTCTACTCAAAAGATTTATTTGAAAAAATGTTGAAGGGCATTCCAGCTTCTTATAACAAACAGCTACTCGCGATGATGCGAACACTTGTCAGCATTGATAGTGTCGACCGGGGCTTCGCGATTGACGGTACCATCCTCCCATTTCTTGAAAAAGTCACCCGTGAGTCTCGCAACGAAGGCAACCAGCATGCTGTAATTCCTAGTAGAATTCTCTGGGCAAAATACAAACAGTACAAAGACTGCATTGATGACTATCTTAAGAACCAACAAAACATACATGATTTCATTGAAAAAACAATCCAAGACCGATTCTTTGGAAGGGGCAACCTTACCCGTTACAAGTACCAAGATGAATTTTCACAACTTTCTTTAGAAACCAGATCCGCCTATAGCAAAGAACCAATTACCTTCTGGAAGGCTATTGAATCATACAAACTAGAAGCAATTGCGGACAAATATGGCTGGAATATCACGAAGTGTGCGACCAACTTTTTATCTCTTGTGCAATACTGCGCAAAGTGCCTGATCCATCTATTCACTCTCATGCGGGACAGTGAAGTCTTGAATCTTCAGGCAAACTGCTTGGAGCCTATTCAGGGTTGGAACAATGAAGCGCTCTACGTTTGCGGCTTCTCAACTAAACTCGAAAGTGAGAAAACAGCTGCGAAATGGATTACCACTGGCGACATCTGCGAGCCTGTACAGGTTCTTCAGTCTATTCAAAAGCTCGTAGCCTCTCACGCAGAAGACGACATGGAGGTGAGCTGGCTACTCTTGGCGGCCTCTAACTTGCCTTTTTCAGGTAGCTCGAAGAAAGAGGGGGTTGCGCGTACAAATCTCGATGACAGGCTTCCGCCCGTCATCATTACAGATGCCGACATCCGCGAATTGGAAACCATTGATCCGTATCGAAACTGGCGTGATGACAAGAAATTTAAGATCGGTCAGCCTTGGCGGATAACCTCGCACCAGTTTCGCCGCTCAATTGCTGTGTTTGCCGGGCAAAGCGGGTTGATCACCCTCCCCTCACTCAAGCGCCTGCTACGGCATATCACCAAGGCTATGTCGACTTACTACATGAAAGGTTGCTCGGCCAAAAACTACCTGTTTAGTGACATCAATCCTCAGCTCACAAGGGAGCTCAAGCGAGCTAAGGAAGAGGCTGATGCTGCAGTGTTCATTCGTGACGTGCTCAAATCAGCAGAGCAAATGTACGGTTTCGCTGGGCGTCGAGCAATGGAAATGCAAAAGGAGTTCCCTTGGCTAGCCGGCACAGAGGCAGATACAAATCAGCAAGTGAAGCTTGGTTTGACGGCATACCAAGAGACCCCTGCGGGAGGGTGCACCTCTCCTACACCATGCGATAAGCGGGCTCATGCGAAAATGGACACCTGCATCGCATGCAAACAATTTGTTGGGCAGGAGGCCAAGATGGCTGAAACCATTGAGATCATGGAATTTGATTTGGCGGAACTCAAGCCTGGAACCATAGAATACCGTGCAGAGCTTCAAAACCTGGAAGACTTCAAAAATTTTCGAGATCGCGTCATCGCGCGCGGTTAATATAATTTTGCTTTCATGACGGAGAGGATCGATATGTCAGTAGAGCACGGAAAAAATTCAACTTTAAAGCCCTACTACGATGCGGCACTTCGTATATTAAATAATTCCACAACAGTTTTACCTCCAGGTTCGAAGATGACTCTGAAAAACGTAGCGCTGGAAGCGTCTAAATCTCCTAGCAGCATAAGAAAGGACAGAGACATTTTCATCCCACTTATGCAGGATGTTAAAGAAATGGCCAAACGGATGGCCGAGCGCCAAGCTCCGGGCGCGGAGAAGGTTAAAGATGCACGACAGAAAACCAAGAAAGCGAAAGCCGAGGCCGGTGACTACGAGAGGCGCTACAAAGAATCATTGGCGCGAGAGCTCATGTTGATCAAAGCGCTGGATGACGCACAGCGCTCTCTTCGTCGTTACGAAGAGCCCTTCAGCCAACACGAAAACGTCGTACCTTTCCCGAACCCTCGGAAATGACGCCCTAGCATGAAAATGAAAAAGCGAGCACCGAGTCTATCCGATAGCGGCAAAGCTGTTTGCAAGGGACTGGCGCCGTTTTTTAGACTATGGAGAGTCGACATCCAACATCTCGTAGTGCACTGGTGAATGCGTTCAGGTCTAACGTTGCTGCTTATGAGTTTCAGGATGGTTAAAAGGGTTCCAAACTACAGTGACCGATTAAACAGGCTACAGAAATCTCACGCAAGAAACCCCGTTCTCAACTTGCCAGTAAAATCGAAGACGGCTTCCGCCCCCCCCTCGTCTTCAGCGTGTCGATTGGACGCTTGTATACGAGCCTTCGCCTGGTGAAGTCATCTATCGCTGTACCAACCTGATCGTTTGCGAAGAGGGATAGGAGCGCGCCAAAGAGAGTTATCAATGCAACCAAGCGGTCGCTTTCCACCGTGGTAAATAGCCCTGATTTCACCCTACAAGCCAATATTGCGGGCGACGCCGAGACCTCCGTTCACTCTCCCCCTTGTACTTCCTCCTCAGTAATCGGCGACGCGGCCTTCGGCCCCTTAATCAAAAATTAAAGGGTATAGACTTAATATACTGATTAAAAAAGAAAAATTACCGCTGGTCGCTTCATCTTGACCGGAGCCCTACTGTCGACTTCAGTAATCTTCACCCCTTAGGAGAGAAGCCGACATGATCTTTTCACAGCTGCTTCACCTCGAAAGCCCTCCCGTAGCAATCGATGGTCTCCATTACGCCGTCTTCAGCTGCCTACAGTGGAAATCCCCCAATCTCGAACTGATGCCCCAGGCATCCAAGCAACGCTTCGCAATCCTGTACAACCAGCCACTAGAGAACAGCTTCGTCATAGAGACACTGGAGCAGGCACACATCCAGGGTGCAATGTCCGGCGTAAAGGTGGTCGCAGTTCACAAAAACTCGCTGTATATCTTTTTGAGCAAAGAGGTGGTCAGTATCACCTTACCTGCAATCGAGAACTTGTGGACTCCGGTCACCGGCCTGGATCTCAATCAGCGACTGAACGTAGATTTCGCGTGTGAGGACGAAGTTTATTCGGGCCGCTCCGATTACACATTTTGGCCGACGGTCAAAGAAATCCTTAAGTCAAATGAATTGGGGATTGCGCAGTATGCGACGCCTCTCCTCGGTCGCTCCTCAGATATGGTTGACGATGAGAAAGAGCTCCGATTCGATGCAGGGAACATTGGTCTATGCGCCTCAGCAATCCCAAAGATGAAGCTTGTCCAGGGTTCCTCTGTAAAGTGTCTTATGTGCTCGAATGCTGGGAGGAAAACTTCGAGTCTCGAGAATTTTCCTCCTGAGCGGGAGCCTTTACACCAAAGCGCGCTTGAGGTCATTGGTCAAGCCGTAAAACGCAGGGGCAACCTCCGAGATGCGTGCCTACATGCATTGATGCTTGTTGAAGGGTTCCGTGCAAATGAGATCAGACTGATGAAGGCAAGTGATTTGTCTCAAAATGCATGCATAACCGTGCGATTAGCTAAAAATTTATGGAAAACAAGGACACAAGTCCTATCTGCCGAGTCCTACGCCTTGATCAACCATTATGTTGAAGCGAGCGGCGTCTCTGGAGACGATTTTCTATTTCCCTCAGCTAGAGACCATAAACAGCCGATAAGCCCTGCTCTTGTAAAGAAACTCTTTCAGGCGTGGCTCATTGAAGCAAACATTGCCCCTCCACATATCTATTTACACATCATCGAGAGAGCCTTGAGGCTGGAGCGTTCAAAGGCTGCAATGCAGAGCATTGCTCGCAAGCTTGGACACCCCCCGAAACTGACGACTGAGTATTACCTCTCCTCGCATTTTAAGAAGCAAGACGCTTAATACCCCAGCAGGAAGGTCAGCCATTGTGTAGGTGCATAGCCTTCTACGCAGCGACGATTATCAAAGTCTCATCGCCTAATCTAAACAAGCTCCAAGCAAGGTCTCCCATGCCATGAGTATCGAAGCAAAATTCCTTCACCTCCATGCAATCCATAACCTCCTCGCGCCATACCGTTACCTCTATTGCGTAGACCTTGAGGCGACCTGTGATGAGGTGGGCGAATCGGAAGCACCGAGACCGCTCTCAGTCGTCCCTGATCAGATGGAAACGATCGAAATTGGCCTGGTGGTGGTCGACCTGGAAACGCTAGAGATCGTCGATGAGTTCCAACGATTCGTCCGGCCTCAAATCCATCCCACCCTCACCAGCTTCTGCATGAAGCTCACTTCCATTCAACAAACGGACGTGGACAGTGCACGAACATATGTGGAGGTTGGCCAGGAGCTAGGAGCTTTTATTTCGCGATATCCAAACGCAGCGTGGGCATCGTGGGGTGACTACGATGCAAGGCAGCTGGAGCGCGATGCTGGATTCGCTGCTTGCCCTTCCCTGCTCGCCGGTCTGCAGCACTTCAACGTTAGGAAGTGGCATAAAGGCCAATACGACGATCAGCCGAAAAGTCTTAAGCAAACAGCAGAGTCGTTGGGCTTGGTTTGGCAGGATACCTATCACCGAGGGATCGACGATGCCAGGAACGTTGCATCCATCATTAAGGAGATGCTCGGCTGATAAGGTGAGCCGGGCCTATCGGCCCGAAGAAGCGATAGCGACATTGAACGCTAGAGTGACTCGTTTTCGGCAAATGGCAGGTTTCCTCATATAACCTACATGGGCGACTCACACCAGAAACTAGAGGGTGGTGTCGTCTAAACCTGTAGTTTGGCAAGCGGGGGGTCTAGCCTATCGTGGGTGATGGCCCCTTAGATGGCCGAAGGGGACACTTCGATAATAGATCGGGAAAGAATCAGGTGCTTGGCCGATTCAGGCTACAAAAGGCTACCTTGCCCTGAAGATGCTTGCATTTCCTCGGGTACTCTAGCGTCAATGGGCACCAGCGCAATGAACTCAGCTCCTGCGATGACTGGTGCGAGATGTATCTGCTTCATCGTGCCGTGAGAGCCCATGACAATTAGACCCTTTGTCAGCCCTCCCTTATGCGAGCGCATGATCGCATGCAGCTGCATCAGCGCCGATCGTAAAAGCTCTGGGTGATACCTTGCTTTAAATTCGACCACCACCCTGTCTTCACCGAACTCCACAATTAGGTCTGCTCGCGTATGGCCCATACGCTCTTGGGATCGGACTACGAGTTCAGGTGATACGGTGCTCATATAGCCTGAAACGCCACCGATCAACTGCGCCTCGCGAAGCGCTGGGCCAGATTTAGAATCTTCGGCCGAGTGGGACAGGAAACGCGCAAACAGCTCGGCTACCCAGTCCAATAGCCCTGCATGTTTCGCAGCCTGAATGGCCTCGATGGCGGCTTGTAGCTCCCGTTCGGCTTCAGCCTGAGCGGCATTGAACGCGACTCGCTCAGTGATTTGATCGAGTAGAAGACATGAAAAAGCAGAGACGGATACGATCGCAAGAAAGGCCTCGCTCTCATCAAAATTCAATTTGTAGTCGTGAGCCGAAGGGTTTCTCCACTCCGTTCGATAGGTCGTCAGTTGCGATAATACCCGCGGCCTGAATAGACTTGTTTTTTCGAGGTAGCGCTCAATTTCGAAGGGCTTTTTTCGGTCAGGATCTTTTCCAGCGAGAACCCTGTAAGCTTCTTTGACACTGCCTTCAAAGGCTTGATTGGTACGATAAATCGAGTCGGTAAACGCAGTATCCTCGCCCTGCTCTTGACCTCTTGATAAATGCTGGAAAGCCGTTTCGATATGTAGCAAAACCGCTTTGAGACCTGGGACGCACTCCTCGTTGCCCAGCACTTGAATTTTGTTTCGCAGCGTATCAACTAGATCCATATCCCTGGTGATCCTTTTTCCCGTGACTCGGCAGGTACTGGCCCTGTTGAAAATTTTCTGACAGACCTTTATGCAGCAGCAAATATGCCGGGGGCGAACGACCTGTCCGTCTGTTATGACCTGCCGGCCCGAACAACCTCGGCACCGTAGCGAAAGCACGACGCGCATTCGAGGTCAGTCGCAATGTGGGACTTCCACACTTCAGGAATGGCCACGCCCTTGCCCAAGCCAGACTGCGCTCACTCCTCTGACATGCGAGCCAGGAGCTGCTCCACGTCAAACTAAAAACCACGGGACGATGAAAAAGCGGTGATTGGCATGTTGTGAATTTACTCGGGGCTGGTGGAGCTGCGCCGCAGCTTAGTCTAGCTTTCGACATGGTGTTCATGACGAATAGTTTTTTCACCCACAATTCCAAAGCATCGTCAAGAGGAAGCCGTTTCCTCTATTCGGCTCGAAGTTGATTGCCGTATATTTTGCACATCAAACGAGGGCAAACACGATGGTACAGAAGATCCGACCTGAACAATTAAAGGCGCTGAGGAAATCGAAAGGCATCTCCGCAGAAAAAGCCGCCATAGCAGTAGGGAGATGCATTAAATCTTGGCGTGGATATGAAAGCGAGGAGTCTAAGGTACGAATCCCAGATTTCATATTTTCGCAGTTTCTGCGGAAGTTCAAGATTACATGGCCTCATGCAAAGGTAATCAGCATCACCGCTTATAAAGGGGGGATTGGAAAGTCACCAATAACTGTTGCAATAGCAGCATCCTTTGCACAGAACGGATTAAAAGTAGCAGTCGTCGCGAATGACGATGTATTCCGCTCATACTCCGAAGAAGACAGAATATCTGTAAAAAATTCAAATCGTCTTGCATCTAAAATCGATTTTTACGACGAACACGACATTGTCATGTATGCAGGGGAGATAGCTACCCTAGAAGACGCCTATGAGCGAAGCAAAAACCCTACCATGTTTATCTCAATTTTTGATGACAAAGAGATAATTGCTCGAAAAAAAGCCTCTAAACTTACTTTCGACGATATAAAAAACAACTACGACTTGATCCTTCTAGACCTTAATAGAGACCTCTACCAAACGGTTGCTCAATCAGACGAGATAGTTTTGCTAGTAGATGCTACCTGTCAATATTCCCCCGGCAGCACTCAAAGCTATTACAATCAAATTAGCCGGATAAACGGTGAGAAGCCAGATTCAATGCACGTGCTCTTTACTAACTTCTCGACCATCCCAAGTACACGAGGGCAGATAGACGTAACTCGAGCACACAAAAACAAGATATTTGACAGCTGCATGTTTGGCGCACATCTCACGCTGAAAAACTATAAGAAAATTCGCGATTTAAAAATACCCACTATGCGATCGCGCTTTTCGGCGGACTATGAGTACCACATCGAATTGCATGATAGCGATCTTAGCGCAACTGCATTTTGCTATTTTGACACCATTATGGACATTGCACCCAACTCAATAGCATCTATTGAGGTATCCGAAGTAAGAGAAGAGCTAGCAGAAATTTTATGGGGACGAAACTAAAAATCAAACAACCTGCAGTCTCACCACTTACACAGAATGAGAATTAAAAACGATGACAACAATGCGCAAGGCCTGGAAAATTATAATAGACGCGTCTAACTTACTACGCGCCATAATCGCCACCCTAGACTATTACGAGAGACATGATAAGTAACTGTTATATAACAACACCCAGATCAGTTCTGAGTCCTCGATGATCGGATCGTATCTACGCCAAGCGGGTCAATCCCTGAACATTAGAGAAATTCCTCAATTCGATTTTTGTTTCAGACATTCGCAAAGCGAGGCCCTCTTGAGAGTAACGACAGCTTTAGTTTCTGGGAGATTATTTACGAACCACATCCACCCAGCAGCCTACCAGCCACATTTGGCAATCATTTTTATGGCCAAATAACACTAAAAAGCCATTCAGTGCCTACGCTCAGTTATTCCCTCTTGAGAGAAGCGCACCATGACGAAGGTTGAGGCAGGGCCGGTAGTTGCTGATGATTTTGAGACATGGCTGAATACTCG
This sequence comes from Pseudomonas sp. 008, assembly GCF_016861935.1. Classification (NCBI taxonomy): domain Bacteria; kingdom Pseudomonadati; phylum Pseudomonadota; class Gammaproteobacteria; order Pseudomonadales; family Pseudomonadaceae; genus Pseudomonas; species Pseudomonas sp. 008. Next base: position 52,217 of record NZ_BOMA01000010.1, read on the forward strand.
TCCTAAGTGGCTGCAGACGGCAGCCCGAATGCTAATCGACTCCAAGCGACAGCTGACCCAGGACGAAATCAGAAGCCTAGCCAAGCTTTGCAAGCTCGAAGCCAAGGGTGAGGCTGATGCGGGATTTTTGACGGTAACTCCTGGTACGTTATCGCAGGCAGCCAATAGACCTCTGCTTCGGATTGAAGAGATCCTTGATGTGCATGGGCTAAACGCGATTAAGGCCGGCGCTAATTTGCCATTCGGCAACACCAATCTGTCGGTGATCTATGGGCAGAACGGAACTGGCAAAAGTGGCTTTGCACGGCTGCTAAAACAGATCTGCGGATCACGATCCAAGGACGATATACACAGCAATGTGTTCGACTCGACACCTACGTCGTGCCGTGCGCATTTCAAACTGTCAATTGACGGTAAACCTGCTGATGTTCACTGGGATATCCCCAGCGGGCCCCACAAAGCTCTACGACACGCGCAGGTGTTCGACAGCAAGGCTGCCCAGCAGTATATGGGCAGGACTGAGGCATGCTACGAGCCCAGTCGTATGAAATTTGTCTCGGCGCTGATTACCACAGCAGACGCAGTAAGCGCAGAGCTTGCCGGTGAAAAAGCATTACTGAGCAAAGCGTTACCCGCCATTCCAGAGACCTTGAATCACACAGCGGAAGCGAAATGGCTTCAGGGCCTGAAAAGTACAACTACTGCCGCCAGCATTGATAAGGAGTGTCTGTATACCGACCAGTTTGATCGAGAGCGCATAGAGAGCGAAGCCTTGCTTGCAGAGAAAGACATTGCTGGCCGCCTTTTGGCCATCAACAAAGAAAAAACCGCGCTAAAAAGTATTGATACAGCGATCTCGGCACTTCAGCTGGGCCTGAACGACACGACGGCGGGCGAGCTAGAAAACCTGAAAAATTCCGCCGTCAAGGCAAGGAGCACCTGCGAAGAGGCGGCGATAGCCATCTTCGGGCAAGCAGAGCTTGAGGGCGTCGGCTCAGCGACCTGGCAAAAAATGTGGGAGCAAGCCCGTGCCTACTCCAACGATACAGCCTACGTCGAAACGGCATTCCCTAACGTCTCAGCTGACTCACGTTGCGTGCTTTGCCACCAGAGCCTCAGCGAGGACGCTAAAGCCAGGCTGACAGGGTTTGAGAAGTTCGTGACCGACGGCCTAGAAACAACCGCTAAGACGGCTGAAAAAAGTTTTGCTGATCGCAAAAAGCAGCTGCCAATCCTCCCTGGACAAGCTGACTGGATTGTTCACATGTCCACTCTAGGCTTTGAAGAAGCTGATGGGGTCACTTGGCTTAGCCTATTGAAAACACGGCTTGATCAAATTGCTCTTGGTAGCCCTGTAGGCACCTTGCAAGCTTTCGACTGGTCGAGCATAAACGATGCGGCCAAGACTAAATCCGCAAATCTGGTCGAAGAAGGGGTGAGTCTTTCGGCTCTCTTGAAGGATGAACATCGCCAGGTAATGCAGAATCGAGTCCTGCAGCTCCAAGCCAAGCAATGGCTCGCTCAAAACAAAGCTTCAATCAGCGCTGAAAGGGCCAGGTTGATTGCCATTGCAGCTATTGAGAAGGCTTCACGCTCAGCCGCCACCAATACCCTGACTACGAAGAAAAACGAGCTAGCGAAGACCGAGCTTGATGCCGGCTATCAATCTCGATTCCTGGATGAGTTAAAGCGTCTCGGCGGCCATCGCCTTCCAATAGCTCCGCAGAGTAAATCTGGGGGCAAGGGCAAGATCACCTTCGGCTTGAACCTGGTGGGTGCGAATGGCACCCATGGCCTGGACTACATCTTGAGCGAAGGAGAAACCAGGATCGCTGCGCTGGCTGCCTTCCTGGCGGACACTACAGGTTCAAACCAACTTGCCCCGTTCATTTTCGATGACCCGATTTCTTCGCTTGATCAGGACTTCGAAGAAAAGGTTGTCGAGCGCCTCGTTTCCCTGTCCCAGACGAGGCAGGTCATCATATTCACTCACCGGCTTTCTCTGGTAGCTCAGGTAGAAGCCGTCACCAAAAAATGGGAGCAGACCCCAGGAATGCCATCAATCAAGCCCACGCTAACGTCACTCCAAAGAATGGCGAAAACTGCAGGCATCGTCGCGACTGCAAGCGCTCGAGACCTGAAGCCGGAGAGCGCAGTTCGCGGATTGATCGATAACGCTATTACACGTCTCAAGAAGCACCAGGAAAAGGCTGAGGTCGACGCTTACGAGGCGCTCGGCAAGAGCGCTTGCAGTGACTTCAGGATCATCGTTGAGAAGACGATTGAGTTCATCTTGCTGGCAGATGTCGTAGGACGCTTCAGACGCGCAATCAACACCCAGGGCAAGCTGCACAAGATCGCCAAGGTGACAAATGAAGACTGCGTATTCATTGATGACCTAATGACACGCTACTCAGTGTTTGAGCATGCCCAGTCCGACGAGTTGCCCAGCAGCACTCTCGAGTTGGATGTTTTCGAGGCCGACGTATTAGCTCTGCAAAAATGGATAGCCGAGTTTGGATCGAGAACCAGCTAGCATGGCTCATTGAGCAAGGGTCAGGGTCAGGATCAAGCCGAGCGCTCTGATTTTGGCCCCGCCGTAGTTCAAAGATCCCACGGGGTACATCCTGCCTGACCTCACATGACGACGTAACTGCTGGCATACCGATGCAAATCTCGGTCGACCAATCGAAGTCGTCAATGATATGTCAAAAAGCCGTGCAATGGGCTTCACCGCCCACCAAGCGAGCGATCAAGCATTTTCGATGTGTTCGACAAACTACGCCAGATGCGCTTGATCCCCTAGGCCGTTCCAGAACGAATATGCTCAGATGATTACAGTGAGGAGAGGGAAAATGACAAGCGAATACTCGTTATCAGATTTGTTGGAAAGGATGTATCAAAACCAACTCGCCCTTGAAGCAGCACTTATGGAGCTTACGCCCCAGGTACGATGCGACGCAGCTTGAGCGTGATGCTGGATCCGCTGCGTGCCCTTCCCTGCTCCCCGGTATGCAGCACTTCAACGTTAGGAACGTGGCATGAAGGCCTATACGATGATCAGCCGAAAAGTCTGAAGCTAACGGTTGAGTCGTTAGGCCTAGTTTGGCAGGGCACTTATCATCGAGGTATCGACGATGCGAGGAATGTCGCGCGCATCATCACCGAAATGCTCGGCTTATTCAGTGAGCCGGGCCAAATGGCCCGAATGAGCGATTCCCCAGTTACGTGGAACCACAGCTTAGCTATGGGCAAGCGATGACTCGAGCGCAGAATGATTTGAACACAACCACTCCTCTTACCACCCTCAAGGTCTGCTAGGTTCTGATGGACGCGGACGAAGCGGACGTATCGTTGCGGCCCTAGCCCACCACTTTCACATTCTCCAAATTCAAACGTTTCAGGCCTAATAGCGAAGCGCTATTCTCCTTGGCTTTACACCTTCGGATTGCATTGCTATGGATGACGCGCTGGTGGTTTTTTCACGGAAAGGTCTCTTCCAAACTCCGATTACGGCTTATGAAATTAAAAGCCGGGAGCATTATCGAAAGATGTGGCCCTTGGTCACTGTGGACAAACCCCACCACCTCGTAAGTTGGGTGAGCCCTTGTTTCGATGATGATGGAAAGCTGAAAACGCGCAGCTATTTCAGAAAGTACACCGGCAAACGCGGTGCTCGAACCGCGGACTATTTCGACAGCCAGGAACAAGCTCGGCAACGTCATATTGGCGAAAGCGAGGAGCACAGGCGAGCCAAGCACCTGATAGCCGATGAGCTTCAGCGCCGACTCGACGCAGGGCTGGCCATGCCCTGGTACTACAGGGATGAAACGATCAGCCAGTATCATCTGGCCGGCAATCTCCTGCTCGGTGCTAATGGCGTTGCTCAAGAACAGAGCATCAAGACACCGTTTGGCAACACTTACCGCCTTGATGTGGCGGTGCTCGGCAAGCCCATTCTTCGGCATCCGATGGTGCTGGCGGGTATCGAAATTGAGCTTGGCCACGCGTTCGATGGGCGAAAGGCTCTGGCTGGTCGCTCAATGGGCTTTCCACTCATATCCATCGACATCACTGACATGAGTCTGGATCAGTTGACACCGCAGTGGGCCAGGCAAACGCTGACGGCAACAAAGTCTAGTTATGATGAGGGCCGACGCAAGACGTTCATCTACCTCAATGACCTGCTCTATCCACTTTATGTTCAGTTGCCATCTACGCTAATCGAGAGGGATGATTTCCGGCACCAGTTCATTGTATTTGCAGCCGATGAGCATCTGGAGCGGGTAAAAGCGACCCTATCCAAGGTCAGTTCGGCACTCGGACTTCAGACTCCTACAGTTCTACTGGGAATCGTCAACGGCAAAAGCGAGTCAGCAGCCAAGCAAGTTACCAACCTCGGCGACATCGCGGGGCCGGATTGGCGTGAGTTCAACGAGCACCGCTGCCTGACCATCACCTTGGATCGCCCCAGAACACCGCAGGACGTGCCGAGTCACCTTATGCACATTGCCATTGCCACATTACTGGCTGGCAAAGGAAATGCCTTGGTGGGTTACAAAAACCGGCTCGGTATCATTAATCATCGTCCTGAAGAAGACGTCTGGAATGAGTACCGACGTGGTACTTGGCACCGCACTTTGCCCAAACGTCTTGCTGAGCCATTCCAGCGCTGCTTGGCAGTGATTGACCAGCTACATAACCAATAAGCGCCATGCCTATCAGTTCTGAGCGGGATGGCGCATATCGGGGCCATCTAAGCGAGACTCGCCAGCACGACCTTTCCCAGAGCACATGGCTGAGATCAGTGAAAATCGGGGAAGAAATGAACATCGAAATCAAGGACGGTGCGATCATCCAGACGCCCATCAAGCGACCTGCTGCGCCGTAAATCCCGAACCTACAATGCCTCACCCGTGAGTTTTCGGTGACGTCTGTATCTTCAATGTCAATGATCAGTTGATCCGGCGGGAATGGCCGTTGGAGGAAAGACCTTGTTCATGGCAGATCACCACATGCCGAGCGTGCTGTGTTTTGATCAGGTCAAAAGTGCTGCCAACTGGCCTAGGCATTAGATCGGGCGAAACCGGGCGCTTGTGGCAGGCTATTGACTCTCCCTTACGCGCCATCGCAGGCTGAGTGTTAGACTCGTGAAATTAACAGGCTACTGGTGATCGTGCCCCCCCCCTCAGCTCAGCAAGGAGTGATAGATGCCGGTATATATGGTGACATGGAACCTGAACAAGGAGCGGGCTAACTACCAGCACGCGCGAGATAGCTTTATTCAATATCTCGATCGCTATCAAAACGTCCAAGACCCTGGATTAGAGTCAGTGCGCTGGGTCAGCTACAACGGTACCGCAGCGCAAGTCTGCACCGACTTACGAACCAAAGTCGATGCCAATGACCGGCTTTTTGTCACTCAGGTTTTTGCTGGAAGTCATCAAGGCTGGTTGAGCAAAAGCGTTTGGGATTGGATCAACGCTCGGCTGTAGAAGTCGGCATCGAGGATGCGAACCTCCACACGCATCAACACCGCAAACGCACAACCGCGACGCTGATGGGCCTGCCGGTACCAATCTACTACATAATTTCACCACCCAACTTTCTTGAGCGGCCCCGAGCAGGATGCCGTAAGGAATTCGACCATGTGCAGTGACGCCACTCGGGAACCCTCCCCTCCTCATGGTGAAGGCGTAAACCCAACGCATAAGAAGAAAAAACCCGGCTTTTTCGCTACCGAGTGGGGGTCATTTCTTCTCGCGTTATCGAGCGTATTCAGCGCTGCCTTCATTTCCGTCTGCAGTGGCCCGATTCTGGCAGAGCTGGGTAAGCTTGCAGAGTTCAAATTCGAGGGAAGCTTCAAAAACACTATCTGGGCGGTTGTCCTGTCGATCATCGCTCTTGCAATGGTGTACCGGCGTGAGCGTGCGTTAGGTGCGGTTACCGAAGAGAAGGAACGCCAGAACGAAGAAATGCAGAAAAATCTTCGTCGGCAGAACGAAGAAATGGAGGGCAGGTTGACCTACCTCCCCCCGCGCCAATTCATCCAGGAATATGTCGAAACCCAGGCCAACATCGGACTGCTGCGCAGAGCAAGTAAAACTGATCCCACAATCACCCGCGAAACTGTCGCTGAGCACATGCGTTCAATGCTCGAAAGTGTTCTCGCGCTTACCCGGCTTTGGGATGGGGTTTCCGCTACCAATCAGCGCGTGGCCTACCAAGCCAATATTATGAGTGTTTTTCCAAGCGACGAGGTACAGCTCAACAGTGTTGTGCTTCCACCACAGCAGCTCGAAGAAGTGAATGTTCAGAAGGTTGCTGATGCCGAGCCTTTTGAAGAGGACACAAAGGATACACGCCCAGCGGACGATGGAGAGCCGGGAGCCCAGGTTCAGGCGAATCCTGCTAACGCCCACCCCTCAGGGGCACTGCGACTCAGTCGCGAAGTCTGGGAAATGCACGACCACTTTTTTCTTCACAACCAGAGCTACGTAGTCGCCCTTGAGCGCTGCTCTGGCATCTTGTTCCTAGAGGACGAGCTTGCCACAACCTCATCAGGTGAAAAGCCTGTCAAAGGCGGGTTTGACCAAGCTTGCCTGCCTTACACCCTGGATGGAGCCTTCAATCCGGAATACCACCATCCGAACCTCCCCGGCGCGCCCCGTGTGGCAGCATCTGGGCAGCCCGAGTACATTTCCAATACTTTGCATACAGTCTCAAACTGGGTGAGCAATCAGCGGGAGGACGTCCGAGAGTTCAACGGTCGGTACGAGCAGAAAATTAACGACTATTATCGGAACCTTAGGCATGCAAAATCCATCCTAAGCATGCCGGTTTTCCATGACGATGAGCTGATTGGAGTACTGAACGTGAGCCGCAATGCTGAGAACATGCTTCTCAACGCTGACCGGGCCGATCAGTTCGCCCAATTCATGGTTCCGGTTTGCTACCACCTTGGCAAAATGTTAGCTTTGCTAAAAACCACAGACATTCCCAACTCACCTACCGGAGGTTGATCATGACAAATGAACTTCGCGTCACTCTGGTTCGCAAGACCTACGCGGTGACTTCGTCGAAGAAACGACCGAAAACTGCCGAGGAAATCAGCAAAGAGCTTTCGAAGCGCGCTCGGAAAATTTTGGCTGGAGAAATTCTAGAGTCGAATGCAAAGCATTTGAACAGCTACTGAGCATCCTGCTCCAACGAAGCCGCCCATGGGGCGGCTTTTTTGTTTGCCATGCCCCTTCCATGCCGGAGTATCTTCAGGGTGCTGACTGCGATGAGGTGGATGAGGAATCACCAAGGCCCCTAGCAGTCGTTCCCGGTCAGATGGAAACGATTGAAATTGGCCTGGTTGTGATCGACTTGAAAACGCTTGAGGTTGTCGATGAATTCCAGCGTTTCGTTCGACCGCAGATCAATACCCCCGGTCTACAGAGTCTGCCTGACCATCCTCGTACCGACAGAAGCGCCAACAATAGTGATTAAACGACCAGTCTCGAGAATAGAACAAAGCTGGCCGACAAGCACCGTCCACCAGCCGTAAAGCTCTTCTAGTCGAGATAGTTATTGATTGCCTTGAACAATGCGGCGAAGCGAGACTTCGTCGCCGCATCCACTTTTGTGGCGGGAGTACTAGTGAACATCGCCGCAACGATGTAGTGGTTGAAGCCCCCGCTAGGTCTGAGTTCGATTTTTCGATCCTTCAGGAGCTGTTCTATGCGCTGCACAATCCGGTCGCCTGCAGGCAGCTCTTTCTCTTCGATGATCACACCCTCCAGCTGCTTCGCGAAGGCTTTGTTGAAGCAGGTAAGATAGGTCTTGATCGTGAAGAGATCTTCTATGTCGCTGGGGATCGTATCCTGACCCAAAGCATTCAGATCACGAAATTGCGAAGCATTGAATACGGCCTTTTTCTGCACCAGCTTCTGATGGATAAGGCTTTCAAGCTTTTGATCCTGCCGCCCGCTGTAATCCAATAGCAGTGCTACAGACAACCCGTTCGCTCCCAGCAGCGAGGTGAAAGTCGCGACGTTGTTGAGGCCACCAACCGGCACAATCGTGGTGTGCTGATCAAGCCCTGATTCACCTGATGCATCGAGCATCGCAGACATTGCCTGCAGGTAGGCGAGCTCAGAAACGCCCTCGACCAGTAGGTTGCTTTTGCTGATGAATAGATTTTGTGCGACGTTCCAACCAAGCGCTGCTTGGAGGGGGAAAATAGTGCGAGGGTCAGAACCTGACAAGTTCTCGGACACTGTGGTTCCTACGTCTTGCTTATCTTCAACGATTCGAACCTGGTTAAGCCGGGACGATCTCACCATGAAGGGCGAATGGGTCGTGTAAATCACCTGGTGGCTTGCTGAGAGGTTGTCGATGTAATTTAGGAAGTCCTCTTGAGCTAGGGCGTGTAGCGCTAAACCGGGTTCGTCCAGTAGCAGAATAAGATCACCCGAAGCCTTGACGCCCGATGAGGTCAGTTGAGCCTGCACACTGTCAAACCAGACCAGAAAACTGAAGAACCAGATGAAGCCTCTGCTACGCTGGTCGAACGGCGTTGTAACGCCACGGTGGCGCCGATTTTTTATCCTGAGGTAAAGGTTCGGCCCGTTGTCGAAGGGGGTAACGTCAGTGCTATCGGGCCTGATATCTACCTCAACCTCCAAGTCTTCGTTTTGCTTCCAAAACTCAAGCACCTTATCGGTAAGGTTGATAGAGACTCCCTCGACCTTGGCCCGCATCTCCTCGTAGGTCGTCTTCCCGTCAAAGTCGTCCAGCTCGACTCCTGCAATCCTCAGTAAAGCAAGGATCGACAGATGCTTCGGTTCAATCAATGCTTTTTTCGTCGGATCGGCTTTAACTGTTGCAATTCGGTTTTTTAAATCAGCCAGGTTGATCTTCCCTGGGAGCAGGTCGTAGTCGCTGAAGTACAAAAATTTGGGTACCAGTGGTGACAACTGTCGCCATACATCGTAAGCAATGACCGGGGAGCTTTTCCAAGGGGAGCCATCGATTCGCTTCTTTAATCCTTCAGCGAATTGAGTATCTACCTCTGTCAGATTGATCTGACTGAGGCTGGTGTGGGCGGCACGGATAGACGCTGAACTGGAAATCGCTTTGATCGCATCGGATGAAAGCCCAGCGGTTTTGGCCAAGCCCGCCATTACCGAAGTCTCATCAACGCTCAAGCCTATTGAGCGGTTATTGGCATAGTCATGGCTAACGGTGAAGGTGAAGTCTTCACCAAGTGAAGTGTGGAGAGCCGTATTAATGGCTGCAAGCTCAGATTTGCTCGGCTTGAAAGTCAACTCTACAACTTTTTCAGGTTCATCCTCGTGCTTACGCAGATAGGCCGTGAGGTGCCTACGTGGGTAGTCATCAGTGGGATTGAACGCTTCCTCATCCAATGCATCATTGGATTTGTGTAGTGCCTTCAAGAAAACTGTTTTTCCTGCCTCGTTCATGCCAACGAGGACGGTCACATCAGGGTCGATGACGACGCTTTGCGATGTGTTGATCGAGCGGTACGGCCCTACTGCGGCTTTCGTTAGGATCACGGGCGTTTCCTGAGCTGTTGAAGAACGTGAAAGCTTAGTTCACATAACCAGAGGCACCAGACTGCTTGAGATTATTCTGCCAATACGCTACGCCCAATCTAGAGGCGCGAGAGAGCCTCGTCATAGCCCGCGGTGCTCTTCAGCGTCTAACAAAGGTGCCTCTCCTAAATCCGGCGTGGCCAAGGTGTCGATGGCAGGTATCCATTATCCTGAAGCCACTGGCGACCTTGGCATCACTGACGTCACTGAGCCGTTGGATGAGTGTGGTTGGTTTGTTGAGGGATAGCGGCAGTAATACTGGGATGCCATTCTGAACAAACAGGAAAAGGTAAGCGCCTGGCTCCGCATGCAATCCCTCGAATAATGGCGCTGGGAGGGCACACGCTCGAGCAAACGGCTGTGAATTATTTAAATTATTGACTAGCCATAATTATCGCCCTGCCATAATTCTCAATAATTTTGGGCGTATCAAAATCGGAGCCTAGAAGGCCATTTGGTCACCAGTCATAGGCGGGCACAAGGCCCGAAGGGACGACGCGCCCACGTACGGCCCAGCGATTGCGACGCGCCTCTCTTACACGAAGGACACCATGATGTCGTACGCCGACCAGCTCCCCTCCCTGCTTAATTAGCAGCTCGCTCTGGATGCGAGCGATAATGAAGTTCACTGGGTCGAGCTTTCAGAATTCTACTGCCCCCCATCACCCCTACCTCATCCAGCCATGCCCCTAGCAAAGCTGCTGGTGTCATGCGTCGGCGAAACGACAGGTAAGTCAATGAAGAATGTCAGGCTAGTGCGTCATGGAGAAAGCGCGGCCAATGCCGGTGCTGCTACCCTTGATCACGCAAGTATCCCGCTCACCGAAAAGGGCATCGAACAAGCTAAACGAGTGGCGCAATCAGCCGACCGTGCACCTGAGTTAATCGTAGCCTCCCCTTTCTCTCGGGCTCGAGCGACTGCGGATGCGACCATCTCCGTATTCCCTGATGCACCATTCGAAACATGGCCCATCGAGGAGTTCACCTATCTTGATCCGGCTAGGTGTGTGAATACCACCGTAGGGCAACGGAAGGCATGGGTCGAGCAGTATTGGGCGAACGCAGATCCGTCCTACATTGATGGAGAAGGTGCTGAGTCGTTTGTGGAGTTTGTTGGCCGCGCACGATCGTTCCTAGACCACCTCGCCACGCACCCGGCGCAAGACATCCTAGTATTTTCGCACGGGCAATTTCTCAATGCGGTAGCTTGGATCATTAAGCGCAAGCCACTCCAGGTTGATGCCCAAGCGATGATCGAGTGGCGCAGGTACGAGATCGATAATCACGTCCGTAATGCTTGTGGTTATGTCGTGACCCGTGGTCTAGGCGATTCGTCGTGGGCAGTGAGGGATTCAATCGACATAGATGGGGCGGTTAATCTCAACAAGCTCCAAGCAAGGTCTCCCATGCCATGAGCATCGAAGCAAAGTTCCTTCACCTCCAAGCAATCCATAACCTCCTCGCGCCATACCGTTACCTCTATTGCGTCGACCTTGAGGCAACTTGTGACGAGGTTGGATTGCACGAATCTCCAAGGTCGCTTGTGGTCGTTCCTGATCAGATGGAAACGATTGAGATTGGCCTGGTGGTGATCGACCTTGAAACGCTTGAAATCGTCGATGAGTTCCAGCGTTTCGTACAGCCTCAGATAAACCCTACCCTTACTGATTTCTGCAAGCAGCTCACATCCATTCAGCAGTCGAACGTGGACGGTGCGGAGCTGCGACTGCGGTGTGCAACGTGGGGCCAGGCTTGGGCACAATCATCGGGCCCGCTGGCAACTTCTCATCATAACCTGACGCAGCAAAATGGTTGCTTACCATCGGCATGCTGCTGGGACGCTTGGAGATACTCACGGTGCTGGTACTCATCACGCCGGTATTTTGGAGGTATTAGGCCTATCAATGGATAGGTGAATACCTCGTGGTGTAAAAAATCCTGTCGTGCGGCCCGGCCAAAGCTGTTTGGAACGAGCTGCTTATTTGGTTAGTCTTGCGATCAATATGGCGACGTCAAGGAAGCCCTTCGGGTGATCAAACCGATAATGCTGTTACGCCGAGGCTTCGCCTCCATGCGCTGGCGCACTAGGGTCACGTTATGGATTGCGGCAACCGTTGCAGGCCTGCTGGTGGTGGCTTTTGCAAGACTGGCGGATATAGCCTTGGCGCAGTTTGCGCAACAGACCGCTGAGCGAGCATGGCTGCCTTTTATTTACACCCCACTGATCGGCATGCTCGTAGTCTGGCTGACAACGCGCTTTTTCGTAGGCGCACAAGGCAGCGGGATTCCGCAAGTAATCGCAGCGACACGTCTTGCTCGTCAAGGTAAGCCAATAAACAAATTGGTTTCGTTACGCATTGCTTTCGCCAAGATCAGCCTTGGAACTCTGGCTCTGACGGGCGGCTTTTCAGCAGGGCGCGAAGGCCCGTCTGTTCAAGTTGCGGCATCTATCATGCACTTCTTCCACCGCTTCTTGCCGAATGCGCGAATCGTACGTAGCGAGGATCTTATTTTGGCGGGAGGTGCAGCGGGCATTGCGGCTGCATTCAATACGCCACTGGCAGGGATCGCATTCGCTGTAGAAGAACTGGGACGCAAGCTGGAGACCCGTACCAGCGGCGTTCTTCTTAGCACAATCATCCTCTCTGGGATGGTTGCCATTGCCTTGCAGGGAAACTACAACTATTTCGGTCATTTCGGCATTCAGGACATCAACCTCGATATAGTCGTCCCAGCATTAGTAATAGGGATTGGATGTGGGCTATTGGGTGGTTTGTTCAGCCGGATGTTGTTATGGCCACAGAGGCATCCGCAGTTCATCATCTGGCAATGGCGGCGCCTACACCCAGTATGGTTTGCCGGCATCTGTGGATTAGTCGTCGCAATATTGGGTTGGTTGAGTGGTGGAATGTCGTTCGGTAGTGGGTACGGCATTACCTCTCAGGTCATCGCATCTGATGTAGTCCTGCCATGGCACGCCCCTATTACGCGCTTCCTTGCGACCGTAGTGACCTACTTCTCTGGTATTCCAGGAGGTATTTTCGCCCCTTCGCTCGCTGTAGGGGCCGCAGTCGGCTCCAATACCGCAGAGCTATTCCACCTAGCGATGCAGCCCACTATTGCACTCTGTATGGTTGGTTTTCTGGCTGCCGTTACTCAGTCACCAATCACCTCCGCAATCATTGTGATGGAGATGATTGATAGCCACAGTATGGTGATCAGTCTCATGGCGGTAGCTCTGATCGCCAAGGCTGTCAGTTCAAGAATGGGCCCTGAGTTGTATCAGCAATTGGCGCGAGGCTTTCTCGAGAATGCAGAAGCTGCCACCAAGCCAAAGAATCCAACTCAATAAGTCTACCGCGTGATCGTTCTAGCCAGTGAGGTCAATTGATCCTTCTCATGCTGCAGCGCTAACGTGGTCTCTGCACGAGTGATCAGAAGAGCCACGTGCCTGTCGCATGCATCTTTAAAGGTAGCTGGGTTTATATTTCAGCGAGACTGATGAGAGCTTTTAACAGACGAATGTTTTACTTCCAGCAAAGCTGCCCCGTCCCTACTGATCGGAGCAAAAAAATCAAAGAACAGATCATCAGCCGTCAATCCTCGGAGAAAAACCTGCTCACACCCTTGGCCTGTCTGCGAGCCAGTGTAGTGAAGCTTGCTCCAGCAGGTTAAAGTCCTCACTCCCCGGCCAATCACATCGATGGCTGTCCCGGGGGCATTCACCGCAGGCGATAAGACGCGAGAAGCGATTTCCGAGAGCACACAAAGCCCGAGACGTGGATCATTTTCAAAGGTTCGACGGACGCCGATCAATCGGCTCTCCAGAATCTTCCCTCTTGCAGTATCACTCAACGGCCATCGAGTTGCCCAAGTTCACAATGTGTAGAAGTGTCATTCCCTCGTGCACAAATGTCCCCGGAAGCACCTCTAGATAAGTTTGTAGTTGATCGTCCTGCGCGATGGCTCCGACTGCGCTCACATCAACATGTTGCACATAGCCTGTCTGTTCACTTTTGACGGTGATTGCACCAAGAGGTAGTGAAGGATCGTTGGGGTATCCATATGATCCTGTCTGAGGGACTGACCGACCTGGGCACTGCTATTAACAAGGATACTTCGTTGTCCTGCTGTTTTTTTATCGGAGTTCAACACCTCCGCTCATTAGCTGGACACCTCCTCAAAAAGCCAATCTCGAAAGGCTTTTAATCTCGGTAGGTTCACACTCTCTGGACGATAAACTACGTAGTAAGCTAATGGAGAAGTAAACTGGACATCTGGAAATAAACGAACCACCCTACCAGCGGCCAGATCATCCTTAACCATAACGCTGCGCGCAAGTGCAATCCCTTGTCGATCAATTGCCGCTTGAAGCACTGCCGCAGAATTGTTGATTTTCATTCCACGCTTTGTCGAAACATTCCTCACTCCAGCTGCTTGCAACCAAGTATCCCATGTAGCAAAGCCCGCATGGCCATCCATAGAAAGGTCATGAATCAGAGTTTCATCGCCAAGCTCGGCAGGAGTTTGTAAACGAGCGTCCCTCAGCAGAGGTGAGCAAACCGGATAGATTTCCTCGTCCATAAGCTTTTCTGCGACCAAACCAGGCCAATGACCGGAACCATATCGCACCCCGATGTCGATTCTCTGGGTCAGAAAGTCTACAGCTTTGAGTTGAGTATCAAGCCGGAGGTCGGTGCTTGGCCAAGCCGCGTGGAAACGTTCGATTCGAGGCAACAACCATTTGGCGGCAAAAGCGGGACTTACGGTGACCGTCAATACCCCGCTGGGTGAGTTCTCCCTCATCCGCTCTATCCCCAGCGTAAGGCGCTCGAAACCAGCCCGAATATCGGGAAGCGCGCGCTCAGCAGCCTCCGTAGCGACCAACCGTGCCTTTCCACTGGAACCTCGATGAAACAGGGGTGTGCCTAACCACTGCTCAAGAGTGCGGACTAGCTGCCCCACGGCTGCTGGGGTGACGTTTAACTCTTCAGCAGCCGCAGTAAAGCTTTGGTGCCGGGCACTGGCTTCAAAGGCCCTCAGAGCATTGAGATGAATGGGCCCTGCCATAGCGGTAAACCTTTTCTTTATCGTACCAACACTTTATCTCATTTGTTCAGCTATCAATAGACTCCAATAATCCACTCGTACCTCAACAGCAGATCGTGGGTTGGACGGTTAGGAGTCATGTTTTAAAGGCTGAAAACTGGTTGTCGGTTTCCTACATAGCCTCACTCAATCTATGGAGTGTTCAAATGAGCAATCAATTCACAGGTAAGAAATTGTTAGTCGTCGGCGGCACCAGCGGCATGGGTCTGGAAACCGCACGACTCGTATTAAAACAAGGCGGTACCGTCGTTATCGTCGGTAGCCGAACAGAGAAAACCGAGCACGCTCGCCAAGAATTGGCAGGAATTGGGACAGTCAACGCGCTCACCGCAGATCTGACTAATCCGGTAGACCTAGCGGCGCTGCTGAAGGAAATTGATCAACACCACGCGGATATTGATTTCCTGGTTAACGCGGCAGGCGTATTTTTTCCGAAGCCTTTTCTTGAGCATCTTGACGCTGACTACGATCAGTACATGCAGCTGAACAAGGCGTCTTTCTTCATCACGCAGAAAGTTACTGCCAACCTGGTTGCCAAGGGAAATCCCGGTGCCATCGTTAACATCGGATCCATGTGGGGCAAACAAGCAATTGCTGCGACCCCATCTTCCGCTTATTCGATGGCAAAAGCGGGCTTACATTCACTGACACAGCATCTGGCTATGGAGCTTGCCTCCAAGCATATCCGCGTCAACGCGGTATCGCCTGCGGTAGTGCAAACACCAATCTACGAAGGGTTCATTCCTAAAGCAGAGGTTCACGCCGCACTTCAAGGCTTCAACAGTTTCCACCCAATCGGGCGAGTAGGTACTCCTGAAGACGTGGCCGAAGTAGTTGTCTTCCTGCTCTCCGATAAAGCCGACTGGGTCACCGGCGCTATCTGGGACGTAGATGGCGGCGTCATGGCCGGTCGCAACTAACCTGAGCTCGTGCAAGCCTATTGAAAGCAGGCTTGCACGGTGGGTATCACCTGAACTCTGGGGACACCACAATGATGCAAGACTGGAATGCTTATCGTGAGGCCCTGCTCGAACGCGTTGGCGAATACACCAAACAAAGCCCCGACGTGGTTCGCGGTTTGACAACGATGGATGGTGCTGCTGCCAAGAGTGGCCATCTGGATGCCAAAATACATGAGTTGATTGCATTGGCTGTAGCCGTCACTACGCGGTGTGATGGCTGCATCAGTATCCACACCAAAAAGGCTGTGGAGCATGGTGCAAAACGAGGTGAAATTGCTGAAGCACTAGGCGTAGCAATTGCGCTCAATGCTGGCGCCGCACTGGTGTATTCGGCGAGAGTTATGGAAGCACATGCTCAACTGCCCGCTGTTTAAAAAGTGGAACTCGACGGCGGCGTAGCCGCCGTCCAATCTTGATAAAAGATGACCAGTCGTGCCTTTCAGTGCAGACATCATCCGGCACGCTCTGTTCGCCGCTTATGACTAAGCCCGGCGGGAATAATCCTGCGAATGCAAAAATGCATGAGTCAATAGTCATCACTCAAACAGCGCCACCTCAGAAGTAACCCGACACCATCCCAGTCAAACCAGATTACGCCCCAATACGTCCGTACATCTCTCCAAGTTCTAACAGCATCTATTGCCTAGGCCGGCTCCACAGACTTTAGGATTGCGTCACGACAAGCCTCGAGGATTTCATCAGCTAACGCCGAGTCATCAGGGCACGCACGCGACATGATGACCGCGCCTAAGGAATGAGCCATCACGGCAAGAAGCTTGGCACGTGTATCAGTTGAGTCGGAGCAGCCCAGATCGCCCCCGCTCTCCCGCAGGACATTTAGCTGAGTCTCGATACCCGCAGCAAAAGTGGCTCTAATTTCCTCCTCCTTGCGAGCAGCATCGCCGCACAGCGCTGCCAACGTACATCCGGTAGCCCTGTCGTCGCGGTGTTCGCGTGATAGATAAACTTTTACAAACTCCGTCACTGACGCACCGACAGTGAGCGCTGCTGATTGCGCTATACCGCAAGCTGAAGACTCCGCCATCAAATCGGCTTTCGAGTTGAAATGCTTATAAAAACCGCCTTGGGTAAACCCGGCAGCAGCCATCAGCTCAACAATGCCTATGCCGTCATACCCACGCTCTCGAAAGAGAGTCGAGGCCGTCTCAACGATGTGCGCCCGATTCGCCTGCGCCTGCTTTTTAGTGACTTTCATCGGTAATCCAAACGTAGTCCTGACATGACAATAATCATACATTGATGTTGATCGACATCAAAGCATTGACATTTTAGAGCTTGACCATAATCATTGTAGCCATCACCCACACTAGAAGCTGAAAAAATGTCCGAGAAAACGCTTTTTGATTCCTATGTCCTGGGTAACCTTACGCTGGCGAATCGCGTCGTGATGGCACCGCTGACCCGCAACCGTGCAGGCAAAGGCTTGGTTCCCACCGAGCTAACTGCGACCTACTACGCACAAAGAGCCTCAGCAGGCCTGATCATTACGGAGGCAACCCAAATCTCCGCACAAGCTCAGGGTTACCAAGACACTCCAGGGCTATATACACCGGAACAGATCGACGGATGGCGCAAGGTAACGGACGCAGTGCATGCAGAAGGGGGTCGCATCTTCGTGCAGCTCTGGCATGTAGGGCGCGTCTCGCACGTCGACCTGCAACCAGGCGGAGCAGCACCAGTCGCACCATCCGCGATCCGGGCGCAGACCAAAACCTTCGTCAACAATGGCTTCGCAGACGTCTCCGAGCCACGCGCTCTAGAATTGAATGAGTTGCCAGGCATCGTAAACGACTTTCGTCAGGCGGCAGCGAACGCTATTGCCGCTGGCTTCGATGGTGTCGAGATCCACGGAGCGAACGGCTACTTGCTCGATCAGTTCATCAAAGACAGCGCCAACCAGCGCACAGATGCGTACGGTGGATCAATAGAAAACCGCGCGCGCCTTTTAATTGAAGTTGTCACTGCTGTGACGAATGAAATCGGTGCAGAACGCACCGGTGTGCGGATCTCCCCAGTATCACCAGCCAACGGCGTCTCCAGCAGCGACCCGCAATCTCAGTACAACTATATCGCTGAGCAACTGAGTGCTTTGGGTATTGCTTTCCTGCATGTTGTCGAAGGTGCGACGGGCGGCCCACGCCATATCGAACTATTTGACTACGACTCTTTACGCCATCGCTTCAAACAAACCTACCTGGCCAACAATGCATACGACCTTGAGCTGGCTACAGCCCATCTGAACGATGACAAAGCAGACCTCTTCGCCTTCGGTCGTCCGTTTATTAGTAACCCTGACCTGGTTGAGCGATTGAAGACTGGCGCACCTCTGGCTCCGATTAATCCGGCAACGCTCTACGGCGGCGGCGCAGAAGGCTACACCGACTATCCGACCTTCTCCGGCTGAAACTCTGCCTCAACTTTCTCTCGCCAAAACTTTGATCAGGAAATGCAGATGAATACGCTTCCAACTGTTCTCATCACCGGAGCCTCAACAGGTATCGGCGCCACGTATGCCAAACGATTTGCTCGTCGCGGCCATGACCTCGTACTTGTCGCACGCGATAAAGCTCGACTTGAAGCCTTAGCTGATCAATTGCGTGCAGAAAACGGCGTCACCGTTGAAGTGCATCAGGCCGACTTGACTAACGCCACCGATCTGAGCGCAATCGAAACTCGCCTGCGCGAGGACGAGCGCATCGGCGTCTTGATCAACAATGCAGGCATGGCTCAGTCGGGTGGGTTTGCTCAGCAGAGTGCCGAAGGCATCGAGAGACTCATCTCGCTTAACGTTATTGCTCTTACCCGCTTGGCCGCAGCAGCGGCTCCCCGTTTTGCACAGACCGGTGGAGGCGCAATCGTCAACCTCGGTTCAGTAGTCGGTTTTGCGCCCGAGTTCGGCATGTCTATTTATGGCGCAACGAAAGCATTTGTGCTGTTTCTGTCTCAAGGTCTCAATCTGGAATTGTCCTCTAAGGGCGTATATGTCCAGGCAGTATTGCCGGCAGCAACACGCACAGAAATCTGGGAGCGCGCAGGAATAGACCTCAACACAATCTCCGAAGTGATGGATGTCGAAGAGTTGGTCGATGCTGCATTGGTCGGTTTTGATCGCCGAGAGCTGGTGACCATCCCGCCTCTGCACGCGGAAAGCCGATGGAATGCCCTGGATCAGGCACGGCAGGGCCTAATGTCCGATATCCGACAAGCCCATGCCGCCGAGCGCTACCAAACAAAAGGCTGACCATTGCTTACATAGTTATTGCGCAAATGCCCCTTGAGACTTCGTCAGAGGGGCGACGCGGCTAACACGTATTAGCAGTGATGGAGTAAATGCCCATAGCCCCACGCACCGTTAATACTCGCAAGTTAAATGCTGCGTCATCCCCCCTCTGCCTACCTGAACCCACGGTATAGACGATGAGTAATCCAAGCCCCCAGCCATACCCGACGCAGTCGTTTCAAAACGCGCCTAATAAAGCAAAAAAGGTCGGAGGGATCGCTTTCGCTTACCGAGAGTTGGGTATAGACAGCGGTACTCCAGTTTTCCTGCTAAACCACTGGGGGGCCGTGCTGGATAATTTTGATCCACGTATTGTTGATGGACTCGCACGTAACCATCGGGTGATCGCAATCGACTATCAAGGAATCGGTCTTTCTGGCGGTACGGCACCGGTAACGGTGGCTGTGATGGCTGAAGACACAATCGCACTAATCCGCGCAATGGGCTTCGAAAAAGTAGACCTACTTGGATTCTCCCTAGGTGGTTTTGTTGCACAAGATTTAGCGCTCAAAGCACCGAGTCTAGTGCGCAGGCTTATCTTGGCTGGTACTGGCCCTGCCGGAGGAAAAGGTATTGACAGCATTTGGTCTTTAACCTGGCCATTGATGATAAAGGGCCTATTAACGCTGCGCGATCCCAAAACCTATCTGTTTTTCACCTCAACAGATAAAGGGCGTGAGGCCGCAAGAGCTTTCCTAAAGAGGTTGAAGGAACGCACTGCTGATCGCGACAAGGGGCCAACGCCCCGCGCGTTTTTAAATCAGCTTAAAGCTATTAAATCTTGGGGCAGACAAGCAGAACAGAATCTAATTCGATTGCAGATGCCGGTACTGATAGCAAATGGTGACAATGACATCATGGTACCAACTTCACTGAGTTTTGACATGGCCCAGCGCATACCTCAGGCGGAGTTTATTATTTATCCAGACGCAGGTCACGGTGGAGTTTTCCAATACCACACTGAATTTCTACAGAAAGTTTTGAAATTCCTGGAGTAGCAATCGGTTAACTAATCGCCACCGCCAAACCCCATACAAACCATTCACAGTTAAAGCACTTTTGGATTAGATCACCATGAAAGCACTCACATTCAAACGCTATAGCAAGTCGCCCGAAGTCGGCTTTACGCAAGTGTCTCGTCCAACAATAAAGCCTGATGAACTGCTAGTTGAAATTCATGCAGCAGGATTGAACCCGATTGACAACATGATCCCTACGGGAATGTTCAAACCGGTTTTGAAATTTGAGCTTCCCGCTGTCATAGGTAGTGATCTGGCAGGAATAGTTATTGAAGTAGGAAGTGCTGTAACCCGATTCAAAGTTGGCGATGCCATTTTTGCCAGTCTCTTCGATCTCGGCAAGGGATCAATTGCAGAGTTTGCTGCAGTTCCGGAGAGGGTTGCCGCACCGAAACCTGATAATCTGGATTTCGTACAAGCAGCCTCCATTCCAATGGTTGGGCTGACTTCATGGCAGGCGTTGAAAGAGCGCGCAAGCTTGAAGAACGGCCAGAAGATATTTATCCCTGCAGGATCTGGTGGAATTGGTACTTTCGCGATTCAGCTTGCAAAGCATCTTGGCGCTAAAGTAGCTACGACTACCAGCACAGGAAATGTCGATATGGTTCGCAAGTTGGGCGCGGACGAAGTGGTCGATTATAAAAAGCAGGAGTTTGAACAGGTGTTAAGTTCATACGATCTGGTACTTGGCACAACCAGAGGTGATGCGATTGAAAAGTCAGTAGGAATCCTCAAGTCCGGCGGCAAGATTGTTTCCCTCATCGGGCCATTAGACAAAGCTTTCGCAAAAGCTCGCCGCATGAACTTTTTCCTCACATTCGTTTTCGGCATGATGAGTCGAAAGATCATTCACCTAGCGAAGAAAAACAATGTGACTTACTCGTTTTTATTTGTTCGACCGGATGGAGCTCAACTTAATGAAATTGGTAAGCTCCTCAAAACCGAAAACATCAAACCGGTAATTGATAAAGTTTTTCCTTTCGAGCATGCCAAGCAAGCACTTGAATACTTGGCACAAGGTCGAGCAAAAGGTAAAGTCGTCGTAAAAATCAAGTAAACCGATAAGGAACGAGAGGCTTTTCTTATCAAGAAAAGCCTCTCGTTCCCCACCTACAAATCCACGCGCACTGAAAAAACTCGTAAAGTCCCTTATGCAGTTCTTCAAGTGCATGAAGAAGATAGGGGACACTAGCGAACAGTTTAGAATTTATAAGTTAGCTGTGCAGCAACAATATGCGCACTATTGTTATACTCAGCTTTATAACTAGGCTGCGCACCATTTGTATTCGCTTGATTAACCGTTGTTGAAGACTCGCGCAAGTAACCATACGCAATATCGACTGTCCAATCACGGCTAGGCGAAAAAGCAGCGCCGATAGCTATCGCATTTCTATTGCCTACTGGGAGTCGAACATTTCGATGAGAGTTTCTCGCCGGAGACGGGTCATAAGCATACCCTGTGCGAAGCAACCACTTTGACGACAGCTGATAGGACAACCCGACTGCCCCGGCTAATGTGTTATGCAGTTTGAAATCATCTCCGGTGTTATCAAATCCCAACTGCTGTCCAAGTACTGGCAACCCGCGGTTTAATGCTTCGACTCTTTGAATCCTACTCCATCGAGTCCAGGTCGCACCTATATATCCAGTCCAACGATCATCAAAGTGGTGGGTAAATGATGTATCTATCGACTCAGGCATCGTTTCGTCAAGTTTATTATTATAATTCCCGTCCAAACCGAAAGCAGCAGGAGATTCGCTGATTCGGGTTTTTCCCTTTACGTGAAAGTCAATTTTAGAGTGATACGTTATCCCCCAAGTAGTGCTTTCAGTCAAATCAATCAACAACCCCAGATTGTAACCAATCGCCGTATCATTGCCTTTCACTTTGATCTTTGTATCTTTACCGTTATTTAGAGCGCCGGTATCGACAAATGATTCTAATTGATTTTCAATACGATTAACTGTAAGACCACCTCCTAACGACAGCCGATCATTCACTCTAAATGCAATTGCAGGATTTAAAGTCTTCACCTGAACTTTACTATAAGAACCATGATATCTTCCTTGAAAAGAACTCTCATAGTTATTCACAAGGCCATAGGTTCCGTATAGCCCCAGACCGAAAGTAAATCGTTCATCAACAGGAACTGAGAAATAGCCAAAAGGAATAGCAGTCAAGGGCACAGAGTCCCCTTTATTCGTTCCAGACGCGCTGCTACTAGCATTAGTTATATCAACTGCTACATCCACCAAAGCAAATCCGTTGCTCACTTGAGAATTTTTTAACTTACTCAAGCCGGCAGGATTTCCATAAACGGTGCTGGAATCAAGTGCGGATGAAGAACGTCCAGCGTAAGCAGTCCCTGCATTACTGGCGCTCTGCTCATTCAAGGCAAGTCCATTTGCCATCGAGATGGTGGAGTAGCCGAGTATCGCCAGTGACGCAAGTCCCTTTCTCAAACCACCCGAGCAAAAGGAAAGAACATTGCCTGGCTGGAGATGCGCCTTCAACCAAGTCACTGCGACGCTAAAAAATGACACTTCTATAGAACTATAAATAATCATAGATTTTGCCTCTTTTTTGTTTTTTTAATACGGCGCGTACGTCACCACCTAGCAGTCATGCCGCCCTGTCGCTAGATATATAATCTTTTGTTCCTCACCTATCAGCAGGCGCGCAACACAGCCGTCACACCTAAAAAATTGGCAGACCCGGCACGGCACGACGTGCGAGATTATTTATCTATTAAGTTGCAAACCAAGACAAACTCATCTACTTAAGCGGAGCTCATTAGGATCCTTACAGGTTCAAATGTAGATTCGGCCTTAGATGGTATATATGACATCGCGTGCTCAGTTAGAGCTGTGATCGTCAAGCTAGGATTGACGCCTAAATTTGCACTCAGCATAGAACCATCACAAATGAACATATTCTGATACCCAAAGACTCTATTTTTATAATCCATAACGCCAAACTCGGCTACCTCAGCCATAGCACACCCCCCCATACAATGAGCGGTGGTCGGGACATTGAACAGAATCTCGCTCAAAAAAGTTGTCGCAATACCACCCAGTGCTTTAGCGCCTTTTTCTGCAAAAGCATTTGCTTCAGGAATAAATGTTGGGATTGGATTGCCTTCAGTTACCAAGCGGGTACCAAAAGGCCAAAACCAGCGCCGCTTAAGACGCATGTTGATGTGTGCATCGACTGTCTGCATTACCAACAGCAATATGTTCTGGCGTGCGAAACCTCTAGGATTGTGGACACGTATTGCTCGCAAGGGATTAGTAATGAGAGTGAGTAGCCAAGCACCAATGCGGCTCCAGCCAGGACGCCCTCCACACATGAGCGTCATCATCAACCCCATTGCATCTGACCCCTCTGGATAGCGCACGACACCGATGTGAGTACGCTCATCCAAATAGATGCTTGCACCACCAGCCAAGCCTGGTGACATACTTTTATCTGAAGAAGGGAAGCGCACACCGATTAGTGATTCCGCGTTAGTGCGTATTCGGTTACCGAGATCCTGGCTAATAAGTGGAAGTGAGCCCTTTTCCCTCAATCGGAACAGTAGCTCCATCGTGCCTAAGGATGAGGCGGCAAATACCACACCGCGAGCGCGGAAAACTCGTTTATTTTTACCTAGCCACGATGTCGAGCATTCCGTGTGGACTTCGTAACCTTCGCTTCCATCTGTCACTCCATTGAGTGGCCGCACATCGACGACCTTGGTTTCCGAAAAAACCTTCGCCCCGTGCTTCTCGGCAAAGTACAGGTAGTTCTTGTCGAGGGTATTCTTGGCGTTGTGTCGGCAACCCATCATGCAACCGCCACACCCAACGCAACTGCCTCGCTCTGGCCCCTCGCCACCAAAATAGGGGTCAGAGTAAGTTTTTCCGGGAACATCTCCTTCAGGAGCAAAAAAAGTCCCGACCTTGGGTGGGTGGAACGTATGAGCTACACCTTGCAGCTCTGCCATTCTCCGCAGCCGCATATCTGCTTCACCCAGAATTTTTCCTTCTGTTACGCCTAGCATCCTTTCAGCTTCAGCATAGTGCTGGGGCATGATGCTTTTCCAATCAGTCAAACCTACCCACGACCCCTCATCCCACACTTTGTCAGATGGTCTAAGTAGCGCATTAGCGTAGGTGATTGACCCACCGCCAACTGCGTTGCCACTTGCGACCACCACATGTCGAAACATGCGCATGCTGTAAAAGCCAAACATCTTGAGGGCCGGCATCCAAATCCACCGACGCGCATCCCAATTGCTTTTTGGGAAGTCATCCGCCGTCCAGCGCCGTCCCATTTCAACCACGCCAACTCGGTAGCCTTTTTCGGTCAGCCTGTGCGCGGAGACGCTGCCGCCGAAGCCTGAGCCTATGACGATAAAGTCAAAGTCGAAAGCCGGTTTCATCCATCACCCCAAATTTTGTATTTGTTTTCTGGGAAAGCATCCCTGTGAAGGGTCTGCCTCGATTTCAATTTCACTATACGTTTCGTATTTCACTTTTGCTATATTTTTTGTATAGTGAAATCCATGGCGCAAGCTGATCTGTTTTTTGGTGGTCGGCGACGAAATGAAAACGACGGAGGCAAAACATGACCGATACGCATCAGACAGCCCCTACCCGCTTCGTCGAGGTGGACGGAGATAGCTTCGCTTATCGCAGGTGGGGAAACAGCGCTAGCGATCAACCTCCTCTGGTGATGATCCAGCACTTTCGAGGCGGTATGGATCACTGGGATCCACTGCTCACGAATGGATTAGCCAACAGTCGAGAGGTCATTCTCTTCAATGGCCGTGGACTGGCTTCCTCGTCCGGAACGCCAAGACGTCGAATAGAGGATATGGCTGACGATGCGGCAGCCTTTGTACGAGCCCTTCGCTTGGAAAAGATCGATGTCTTGGGCTTCTCATTGGGTGGCTTTCAGGCTTTAGATCTAACTTGGCGACATCCAAAAATCATTCGTAAGCTGCTTCTTTTAGGGACGGGCCCACGCGGCGGCGATCCAGATATGGAGCCGAAAGTGCTGACGTCAGCGCCGCGCCCCATTCCGCTCTATGAGGATTTTGAATATCTATTTTTCGGACGCTCCGTAGAGGCGAAGCGAGCTGCGCGTGAGTTCTGGGAGCGCCGCCATGAGCGTCAAGATCAGGATCCAAGTACCTCGATGGAGGTAGCTTCGGCTCAGATCGAGGCAAACATGCATTACCTTGCCAGAGTCTCAGAAGAAGATCCGTTCGCATACTTACGCCAAATTCAGCAACCGACCTTCATACTGAACGGCGTGCATGACGTGATGATCCCCACCATCAACTCGTTCTACATGGCTCGAAACATGCCCAACGCGCAGTTATTCATCTACCCGGACGCTGGACATGGGGCTCAATTCCAGTGCCCAGAACGCTTCCTGTTTCACGCACTACATTTTCTAGGCGAATGATACCGATCTCACCGATCTACCAAGGCGAATTACCATGCTGAAGTTCAAATTTCTATTGTGGATGTTTACCCAATTACTCAAACGACAGGTCAGAAATAACGCTGAGTGCCGCCGTTATATCGTTGGCAAAGAGTTAGTTTTCCAGATCCGTACCATGGCAGGCGTCGGTCGCTACTTCGTTATCAAAAATGGCTCTATCCACTCCTTTTCCGGCCTGGCCGAAAATCCAGGCTTCACAATGACCTTTACGGACGCAAGCAAAGGGTTTCAGATCCTTTCAGCTAAGGACAGCCAAGCAGCGTTTATTAGAGGGATAGGAAGCCAAGACTTGATCATCACTGGAGACTTCCTAGAGGTCATGTGGTTTCAAGGGTTGACGGCATTTCTGCAGCCCGCAAAGACGGTCTCACCTTACGATCGCACTGCGTTTTAACTTAATTCCTGGAAACGTCAAAACTATGTTGAACAAGACCTATGGGCAGCTTTGCCCTATCGCGCGAAGCCTCGACATATTGGGTGAGCGTTGGACACTCTTGGTCGTTCGTGAGCTATTGCTTGGCCCTAAGCGATTTAAGGAGCTACTTGCCGTCCTCCCTGCTATGGGAACGAACCGGATGTCTGCTCGCCTCAAAGTGTTAGTTGAGAATGGGATAGCACAATCGAACCCTAATCCGAACGCCACGTATGAGTTGACCCCCTTTGGAGAACAGTTGCGAGCGCCTTTGTTAGCTTTAGGAATTTGGGGCCTGAGCTTACCTGTCGACGAACGTATTGACCCAGGCTCAGCTCGCGCTGAGCTTATCGCGCTAAGCCTGACGGGAATCGGTTCCTCTGACACCCACGACGATCTCAGAGCAGTATGCGAATTTTACGTAAGCGACGAAGTTTTCCATATCCAACTGAACAACGGTGAAGCAAAAACATATTCCGGCCAAGCTTCACAGGCAGATGTCACCGTTCAATGCGATCTAGACACCTTTATGGCGCTGGCCTTGCAGCAGATCTCACCGCAGGAGGCACTCCAACAAGGGCGCGCATACATAAAGTCAGGACAAGCGAGCATGTTCGAACGACTGTTCCAAGCACTCCAGTACCATCCTGAGAAACTTTCGCGTCCCTCTCTCGATGCCCCCTCATTCCAGCCTCGCGGGTGAACCCAATGCAAACTGACACCGTTTTGTTGAACCAGCCACTGAGCTTACCCAATGGTACCGTGCTAAAAAATCGTTTAGCCAAAGCATCAATGAGCGAGACATTGGGTACTTACGATAACCGTCCTACTCTTGCTTTGGCGGAGTTATATAAACGTTGGGCATCCTCTGGTTTGGGGTTAATCATCACTGGAAACGTGATGATTGATCGAAGAGCTTTAGGGGAACCTGGAAATGTCGTGATCGAGGATGAGCGAGACCTACCGACATTGCAGAAGTGGGCGAAAGCAGCAACTGATCATGGTGCGGCGATCTGGGCTCAGCTCAA
Source organism: Pseudomonas sp. 008 (assembly GCF_016861935.1). Lineage (NCBI taxonomy): Bacteria > Pseudomonadati > Pseudomonadota > Gammaproteobacteria > Pseudomonadales > Pseudomonadaceae > Pseudomonas > Pseudomonas sp. 008. The sequence goes on from NZ_BOMA01000010.1 coordinate 79,144, forward strand.
TCATCCCGGCAAACAATCGACCAAAGGCTTAAATGAAAGCAACCTGGCTCCCTCCGCCGTCCCCTTCCGAGAGGATATGGCCGCTTTTTTTGAAACGCCTCGCGAAGCTACTGAAGCAGAAATCGAAGACATCATCAGACGATTCGGGCGCAGCGCAGCCGTATGCAAGAAAGCGGGCTTCAGTGGAGTGGAGATTCACGGAGCACATGGTTACTTGGTAAACCAATTCCTCTCTCCGCACCATAATCGGCGTGAGGACGCCTGGGGGGGAACACCGGAAAAACGCCGCCGCTTCGTCATGGAGGTTTATTCGGAAATCAGACGTCAGGTTGGGCCTGAGTTTCCTGTAGGCATCAAGCTCAACTCTGCAGACTTTCAGCAGGGTGGTTTTACGGAAGAGGAATCTCTCGATTCTATTCGTGCGCTTGTCGAGGCAGGAATTGACCTGATCGAGATATCTGGTGGCACGTACGAAGCCCCCGCCATGAGTGGAGCAATGCACAAGCCCAAAAAGGCATCTACCGTAGCCCGTGAGGCTTACTTTTTGGAGTTCGCCGAGAAAGTTCGATCAAGCGTACAAGTGCCATTAATGGTCACCGGTGGATTCCGCAGCGCTACGGGTATGAACGAAGCATTGAGCTCTGGCGCATTAGATCTGGTCGGCCTGGCGCGCTTGCTGGCTATCGATCCGGACGCTGCAACCCACCTCCTGCAGGGACGCGACAGCGCGCAACGTGTTCGACCGATTACCACCGGCATTAAAGCAGTGGATCGTATGGGGATCATGGAGGTGCTGTGGTACACACGCCAACTCAAGCGTATCGGGAAAGGTGGTAACCCAGTTCCGAGCGAGGGAGGACTGGCCGCGTTCCTCAAATCCGCATTGGGCAGTGGGTGGGGCACTTATCGCACACGTCGCCTACGCGCTCGTTCCTGAATTTAAAAGCACAACGCAATGACCTCCTGATTAATCCCGGCGCTTTGATTGAAAGGACTGTTTCGTGCTCAAGAACTTCCAGCATCATCGAATCGATATTGGCGGCTTGAAAATCGCGTGCGCAGTGGCCGGACATGGTCACCCTCTCTTGTTGCTACACGGTTTCCCTCAAACGATGGCAATCTGGGCGCAGATAGCACCGGCCTTGGTCAAACTTGGGTATCAGGTGGTTTGCGCAGATCTGCGGGGGTACGGAGAATCGGACAAGCCAGATGCAACGAATGACTTGACCAACTATAGCTTTCGGTCGATGGCGAAAGATCAAATTGCGCTGATGCGCGCGCTCGGCCACGAGCAATTTCATCTTGTAGGTCATGATCGGGGAGCGCGCACGGCTTATCGGCTTGCACTTGATTACCCTAACGCGGTCGTAAGTCTTACTCTCATGGACATTGTTCCAACCGCCGTTCTACTCACCGATTTGCGCAAAGAGGTTGCACAGAGCTACTGGCACTGGTTTTTCCTGGCACAGCCTGCCCCGTTCCCGGAGCAAATGATTCATAAGGATCCTGATTATTTTTTTCAGACCTGCCTGTTCGGTTGGGGAGCAGCTAGCGAGGATGACTTCGATCCTGAACAGCTCTCCGCATATCGCACCAGTTGGCGCAAGCCTGAAACTATCGCAGCCTTCTGCAATGATTATCGCGCCACTTTAACGGTAGACCTGAAGCACGATCTCGTCGATCAAGAAAGAAAAATCAGCGCGCCAACCTTGATTCTATATGGAGCAGATGGAGCCATGGCCAAGTTATACGACATAACAGCTGAGTGGGCTGAGCGCTGTTTCAAAATGGAGTCAGTGGCAATCCCAGGCGGTCACTTTTTCCCGGACTCGGCCCCCAGCACCGTAGTAGAAAAATTGAGCAGCTTCCTGGAAAATTGTATTAGCGAGTAAAGAACTTTTACATAACGAGAAACGGCGCTGACGGGATAGTAAGCAACATAAATAGAGTGATTCTCACTGTTAGAGTTGAGTTTCAATAGCGATCTCTAATGCATCTTGTTGACTCATCTCAAACCGACTGATCGCCGCCTCGATTTCAGGTGCGTGAGCGATCGACCATGCAAAGAGTACTTGAAACGGTGCTTTTAATGACTCTCCTAACTCCGTGACGCTGTATTCAACCGCAACTGGCGAGACAGGTATCACACGGCGCTCTACTAACCCAAGGCGCTCAAGTCTCCTGAGAGTTTGCGTAAGGGCCTTTTGCGTAACACCATCGACTTCGCGCTTTAGTGCATTGAACCGCAGTGGGCCGCCGCAAAGCGCACCGATAATTAGAACAGACCACTTGTCCGAAATCTGCTCAAGTACGAGGCGGCTCGGATGTTTACTGTACACAGCAGGGCTTAAATCATGAGGCATTGGTTTACTCCAAGATACTAGGGCTACTTAAAGTACCTAATTGACTCTAAGTATACACTAGATACCATGAAGTACCATTCAATCAAAGGCACTAAAAAGATGAAAGCAGTACGTTTCTACAAGACCGGAGGCCCTGAGGTGCTGGTTTATGAGGACGTGGTCGCCCCTACCCCTAGCGCAGGAGAAGTCTTGATCAAAATCGAGGCTGTAGGAATGAATTTCGCAGACGTGATGCGACGTCGAGGAGATGAATATCCTGAGCCGTCTCCTACACCTTTTATTCTCGGCGCAGAAGTCGCAGGCACCGTAGTTGCTCTTGGTGAAGGAGTGTCTGGTATTGATGTGGGAACATCGGTTTTGGCAGTACCAGGCGCCGGAGGCTATGCACAGTATGTAGCCGTCCCTGCCCTTACAGTCATTCCACTACCTAATGGATTTGATCCGGTAGCTGCTGCCGCACTGCTCGCGCACGGATTGACTGCAGCAATCGTATTGAAACGTGCCGCGAAAATTTTGCCCGGAGAAACTGTCTTGATCGAGGGCGCTGCGGGGGGAGTCGGTTCATTCGCTATTCAACTCGCCAAGCTGTACGGGGCAGGGAAAATTATCGCCGCTGCCAGCACGCCAGAAAAAAGAGCAAAGGCAGAGTCACTTGGAGCGGACGCCTCAGTTGATTACACAGCTCCGAATTGGGCTGATGAGGTTCGTCGTCTGACAGATGGGCGCGGTGTAGATATTGTCATTGAAACAGCGGGGGGCAATAACTTAAATCAAGCTCTAGATGCAATGGCTCCCTTTGGACGGTTAATTTACCTAGGACAGTCGAGCGGTGATGCGGCTAACGTAGACCCTTGGCGGCTCACAGCCACGAACCACAGCATTATCGGCTTCTACATCAGTGCTTATCTTGCGGACGCCGGTTTGTTGATGAGTACAATTGGCGAACTCATGAACTACATTACTGAGGAAAAAGTGGAAATACAGGTTGGCCACGTCTTACCACTATCAGAGGCAATGGAAGCGCACCGCTTACTCGAAAACCGACTAACCACTGGCAAGGTAGTGCTTCAACCATGGGTCGGCACATAGCCAGTTACTCTGGTCAGTCAGCAAGTCTTATAAAGTAACACTCAAATCCAGTTCAACCTGGCAATGCCGGTCAGCCATGCTGACCGGCAAATTAATCCATAAAATTGAAAAACAAATCAATCCATGCCCCCCCACTAACCACACCGTCTGAAGCAGCACATTAGAAGAGCTAGTAATAGAAAAACCGAGCCAAATCTACTTCGCCGCATGGAAGTATTTAACCAAAACCCAAAACCTACGTTGATGACCAATGAGTATTGACAAACTACCGAGCGCTGGACATTCACCAACGCATGAAAAATTAAAAAATGAAAAAATCCGCACCCAAAGTGAGGCACCAGACTCTTTAGAGAACAATTCTATTGAAGAGTCAGAAGCATTAATAAGGTGTTCAGCTCAAAACTCACCAAAAACAAGTAAAACTAAAGAAAAAACAGAGCCACATAAAATTAAACCTCAGGAAAAGCCTCCGCAAATCATTTGGCACAAATTGATGCTAGAGCAATAGCAGTAATTATGGCACAGCTCTCGAAACCAATGCTTACTGACTGCGCTGTAGGTGCACTTTAGAAACATCAATCAATGCAATGCTAGACGCCATACTGTACAAAATACATAAATAAAAATAAGATTTGCCCACCCCTTGACGAAAGAGATGATCTTTTCAAAAAAATCAATTGCAAACCCCACCACTCGATTTAGGAGATAAAAATGATTATTGACTGGATCAACTTCACACCATGGACTTCTCTAAGCGGGGGAGCCTTGATAGGGCTAGCTGTCAGCCTATTCGTTCTGGCCAATGGCCGCATCGCGGGTATCAGCGGCTTGCTTGGGGACGTAATTCAATTCGGCAGCGACGGTTGGAGCGAGAAGGCGCTATTTATTTTTGGCCTGTTGATTGCTCCATTGTTGTGGGGAGCATTTACCGTACTGCCGGAAATTGAGATCAAGGCACAGTGGTTTGCCCTGATTATTGCGGGTCTGCTCGTTGGCGTGGGAACACGCTATGGTTCGGGCTGTACAAGTGGTCATGGTGTCTGTGGGATCTCCCGATTGTCTCCACGCTCCAGCGTTGCAACGGTTTGCTTCATGACAGCCGGCTTTGCAACGGTATACGTCATTCGTCATGTGTTGGGAGCTTGAAGATGACCAAGTTGACCGCATTTTTTTCAGGTTTGATCTTCGGATTAGGGTTACTGCTGGCAGGCATGGCGAATCCTGCCAAAGTTTTAGCCTTTCTTGATGTAACCGGAGCTTGGGATCCTTCACTAGGCCTAGTGATGCTTGGAGCCATCGCAGTAGCGGTTATCCCCCTAAATTGGGCACGCATGAACAAGAAATCCTTGTTGGGTGCTCGCATGCAGTTGCCCGTGAAAACCAAGTTGGACTCGCGCTTGGTGGGCGGTAGCCTGATATTCGGTATTGGTTGGGGAGTTGCAGGTATCTGCCCAGGGCCTGCGGTCGCTATTTTGCTCGCTGGACAATGGAAAATCATAATTTTCGTATTGGCCATGTTGACTGGTATGTACTTGTTTAGTGCCGTGCAGTTACGAATTCGTAGAAGCTAACTTTACTCGGAAGAAATTGCTCAACAGAATCGATGGGACATTGAGACGGGTTAGCACCGCGTCGGTGGAGGTAGGATGAGGTGCAATTGTCAGCCGTCTCCCCAGGGATCGAATTTGTCCCCATACCTCGCGTGTAAAGCACGATTGCGTTCGATCCTCCAGATCCACGGATCGTAGTCCTCTGGCAATGCGGCGAGTTTGGCGCTGATGATCATTTGCACCGTTTCATCACGCAGCAACCTACTGGTCAGCTCGCGGTATTCGCCACGCGTAACCACGCCATAGACGGCGTGATTGTCTTTGACGTATATATCAGTCATTCCCACCCGCATATGGCCATACTTTTGTACGTCATCCGGGTAGATGTCCTCTAAACTGGAGTGCCCCATATCGAACTCCAGGTTTCAAAAACTCTATCGAAAGCCTGCGCCATCATTGAAATCGTTCCTTCGCGCCAGCGCCTACTGACGCCAGCCAACAGCAAGCCATTAAATATGCGCATGATAGCCTCGGCACAGACATCACTGCTCTGAGAGTCCGCTTTGAACACACCCGACGCACATGCTGATTTCGACACCCTGATCAACGCACCGAAATTTTCGAATGACCCAGTCGGGCAACACCAGAAGAAACGGTGGCGACTGCTAGCTGAAGATATTTTTCAAAGCACCACAATAGAGGCACTGCTCGTAGCGAGAGGCAAAGCGGAAGGCTACATCCATGGCCTTGTAGATGCCGGGCACCTCTCGACCAAAGACTACGAGCGTGATTACCTAATTCTGTGCATCGCTCAAAGGCGGCGTGAATTCCTGCGCAAATTACTGAGCGAATACGGTTACTGAAGCAACAAACTCATGTTTTTCAGCAATGCAAAGCGTCTCGGGAAGTGTTTTTACATCCTCATCAAGGCTCTCAGTTTGAACCGTAGCTCCTCCTGGGTCAGCACTGAACTAAGACCTAGATCAGGATCAGTCCGGATCAGCCGTCGATCGTGATCCGGCCAGTGTTCAAAGGGATCATCATCTAGGGCGACCCAACTCGTCAGGCCGGCCCTAGTTACCGCAGCACGGATCTGCTGATAGCGGCTGTGCATGTCGTAGCCCTCAAACGGAGCCCTGGGCATCCTTGAGTGCCATGTACTGCTCACGGTAAGAGCCTGCAATTCTGGCGGTAAGGCAGCGCGTGCACGGCGGTAACCGAGGATGCGCACCCAGCTGGTCGATAAGCTGATTTTGACTTGAGGAAAGTCCTCCAGTATCTCTACCAGGATTCCGGCATGCATCATGAGTTGCCCGGGTGCACGCAACTCCAAACCACTCCGGGTACGGTAAACGTCATCTGGGTGCAGCCCCCCATCAAAATCGAGAAATAGAACTCGATCATTCGGCGTCAGCCGGCTGCTTGTCGAACAGTTCGAATCAAGCACGGTAAAGATCTCTCAAAGCCGGCGTTCTTGGAAGTTAACTGCTTACCGTGGAGAGCACTGCCGTAGGCACGCAATCAAGTCCGTCAGTAGCTCGTCAAGACTTACCAGGCCATCCGCATATCGCTGCATCTCAGCAAGGTGCGAAGAGGAAGGCCTCACACCATCGACTACCTGACAAGCAAGAACCTCAGCCACTGCCTTGCGACGTCATTCTCGCTCAAAATCATCGGTCTGCACGTGCCACCTCTCCTTCGCTTAGAAAGCCTCCACCACAGGGGAAGCCTTGCTATGAAGCGCTTACTTAAACGCCTTACTGAAGCGCTGAGAAAGCGTCGCAGCATCGATCACCGTCCAGCTTTCCGGTTGGCTACTTTTTCGAATAAAGTTGATCGCACATCCCACCATGAACAGACCCGCGGCGACTCCTTCCCAAGCTGCAGCCTTAAACGTCGCCGGAACGAGATAACTCGGGTTGACGCTACCCGTTACGAGGTGGATCGGATAAGGTGAAATGAAGCAACCAGCGACGGCCACCGCAATCATCAAGGGTACCGCTGCAACTAGCATTAGAATCGGTACTTTGATCTGGTACTGTTTCGCCGCGACAAGCTTGCCGCTCGAGCCCTTTACTGCGTAGATGATGGCTTTGTTTTCAGTCTTGTCTTTTTTCTTCGTGAAGATGCCGTACAGGGTCACTCGCTCCCCCGCCTCTATCTCTTCAAAAATCTTTCCTGGCAGCAAAACACTCGGCAACACCTGCCCATCGATAACGATGCGCGCGGTCACAGTCCCCTGCTCAGTAGCAATCACTCGTGGCTTCTCGATCACTCCAGTGACCTGCCGGCAATCAAATCGAATCAAAACGTGCTCCTGCAATTTTTAAAGGCGTAGTGAATCGCACTGCCTGAATGGCAGCGTCGTGAAATGTTGAGTCGGTTACGGTCGAAACGAGAAAACAGTACTAAGTGCTGCAGGCTTCCTTAACCCATCACCAAGCAACAGGTAGACCGTGCTTTTGGTTTCAAACAAGCATGGGTGGTCATGCGAAATTCCGAAATTGGTGCGCACCCAGTAGCCGGGAGAAAAACGTCGACGGCTGTCCAGGACGACCTCATGGGAATAGACAGCTTTTGGTAGCAGCCCCATTGACGCGAGACGATCCTGCTCCGCCTGAGTGAGCTGGAGATCAGCAATGATCCATTGCTTCACTAGGCAGAAAGGCTTCCCAGGAAAAGTCTTTTCGGCGAGCCCTATTAATTCTTCTTGCTCGCCATGCCAACCAAGAACGACTTCCCCACTTCCGTAAAAAAAATGAGCGATCTCATCAAGTGTTACTGACATGACGCCTCCAGTGTTTGAACCATCATGTACGTGCACTGGTGTAGATATGGCCCGTTCCGGTGATGAACTCGTAGACCGGGTTTTCCTCGGTGCCCGCTTGGATGCGAATTTCAGAGAGAAGCTCCATTGCGTATGACCCCTGCTCGCGCTTTGTGGGTGGAAGTATTAGATGGATGTTCGTCACGATCAGGAACTCACCCTGCTCAGCTGCACGCATCATCTCAACGGTCTCCACATCTGAAACGAGGTGCGCAACCGGGCTAAAGCCACCATTCTCCAATCCCATTCCCTCAATCAGAAACGAGTACTCGCACCGACTGATATCGACCGACTTCCAGAGCATTCGAGTGCTGTCCGGAGTTCTAAATTGCCCCTGCAAACTGCTGCTATTGGTTACAAACACTGCGGATAAACCCTATTTCAAACCCTGCAAAGCTCTGAATAAGCTCAGCGAAGGCAGCCTTCGATTGACCCTGCTCATGCTTCTGGCAACCGGATAAGGATGCTGCCGAAAGGCATGTGATTCCATGGCGCTGCGCATCCTATTGAACGGCCATCATAAGCAAATATCCCACCATTAACAATTAGCGATATTTGGTGGGCCATTCCGAGTATGGCTCTATCCTTCATTTTGAGAAACTGAACGTGAAGGAAGAGCTAGCCGTCACGCTGCGCGCCATCCGGCAAATGAAAGGGTTGGGTTATGAGGCCCTGGCGGGAACCATCAGCCAGAGCAACCTCAGCTTGCTCGAACAAGGGAAAATCCAGGCGACGCTACCGACACTCGTAAAGATTGCCGAGACGCTCGACATCAACCTTCTGACTCTATTGGCGTTGTGCTTGGCTATCCGTGACAAAGAGGCTCCTGAACATTTGATAAAAAATGCGCAAAAAGAGCTTCAAGGCTTCATCGAATCGGGTGGTCTTAAAATCATGGAGGATCAGATTCAGGACGGCGCATTGAAAAAGCGCTCTCGAGGAACTCGAGCGGATGCTCAGAAGGTCAGTGACGTGGTTGAACTGAAAAAGCGGGGCCTGACACAAGCCGAAGCTGCGCGTGAACTAGGTTTGCCCACATCGACTGTTCAACGGTACTGGCAAAAGGGATAAGCCTTCATAGGCAGAATCTTCAACACGATACGTCTCATCCTGAGTCGTAACTGAGCATAGGTGCAGGCAACTAGGCCTGGCTCAACGCTGCGTCAGTAAGTGCTAGCATCGTCCAGAACGACATCAGCACCAACCCTAGCGCATGCCTCGAACCCAGCATACCGGCACACCCAATACGGCAAGCTGGTACTGATTTATGTGCTCAAAATTCTGCTCAGCGATCAATTTCAGCTTTTCAACCTCCGCCAGAGGTCTGCTCGCGGCCTGTGCTTCGTGGTTGCGCTTCAGGGACTCGATGGCTTAGAGCATGACGGCAATAAATATAGTGGCCATTACATGGCATAACATGACTAAAATCCACCCCGGCACCTGGACGAATCTCTTTACGTTGGAGCGCCTAATTACGACGCCCCGCGCAACATCTAGCGTCAGGGCCGTCTCCATACCCCTCTCAGCGGTAGCGGGCTACTGATGAGATTCACTGCAGGTAAGCTACATGGATGAGCAGGTTGCACTGAAGCTGATCGCCGAGAAGGCCTATGACGTCGGCTACTCGGCCAAACTTCACTTCTCCACCTACGACATCGTGGAGAAAGCCCCAGGCTGGATCGGCCTGATCTCCTTGGTCATTGGCGTGCTAGCGCTCTATATCGATGTCCTAGCGGCAAAACACGTCTCGGCGCTTATCACGGTTATCGGCATTTGCAGTCTCTACATCACGTATTACGGCGATACGAAAGAGCAGTATTTCCAGGCTGGGAACAAGCTGACACAACTGCTGGATCAGCTGAAGAGCATGTCTGCCCGGTGCAAATCCAATCATCAGTTTACCTCCGCCGATCAAGCCGAACTGGATCAAATCACCACTGATTTCCGCTCAGCCTGTCAGAGGAAGCACATCCTGTTCTCGGGCTGGCTTGCTCACAAGAAATTCTTCTGGGATCAACAGGTCGACTGGATCGCAGAGCACCGTGAGTTTTCGTTTTTCAGGGACAAGATCCCGTTTTCCGTTTACGCGCTAATTGTGGTGATTTTGATCGCTTTTGCCGGCGGCTCATGGCTTGCCGCGCATCCAGATCTTCTGCTCTCCCTAAAGGACGCATGCTCCCATGAGTAAAGAGCTTTTTGAGCAATTTCGAAGAAACCTGGCCGTCAAGAACGCCGACGAGATCTCCAAAAGTTACCGGCAGATCACCGAGAAACTGAACGAAAAATACTACGACAGCGCCTCAGACATCCTCCACTGCCGCCAGGTCGGCTCGTACGGTCGCCATACCGCCGTCCACGGCGTAAGTGATCTGGACATGGCGTTCGTGCTGCCGTGGTCGGTATACGATCGCTTCCAGCGCTACGAGAACAACAAACAGTCGTCGTTGCTGGGTGAGATCCGGCTTGCTCTGAAAGAGCGCTTCCCGAACCATGAGGTGAGGGCCCAGCAGCAGGTAGTGTGGATAAATTTCTCGGACTACGTGGTGGAGGTGCTCCCGGCATTCGAGCATGAGGATGGCAGTTACACCTATCCGGATGCCAATGGCGGAGGCAGCTGGGAAACTTGCAATCCGGTCGCTGAAATCGATGAGATCAACACGCTAAACCAGGACAAAAATCATAACCTCAAGCGTCTTTGCAAAATGGTGCGAGCTTGGAAGAACGATCATGGCGTGCCGCTAAAGGGGATGCTCATCGATACCCTGTGCTACCAGTTCCTAAAGAGCACCACGGACTACGACACCAAGTCCTATGCCGCTTACAGCGAAATGACTCGGGATTTCTTCGCGTACCTAGTAGATATCGATGAGAACAAGGAACAGTGGCGTGCACCCGGTAGCGGCTCCATCGTCACCAAATCAGGAAACTTCCACCCCAAAGCCAAAAAGTCGCTGAGGCGCTTACAGGAAGCCCTGGACGATGCCGAGGTTGCCCATGAGCGGTGGAGCACGGTGTTTGGCGAGCATTTCCCCGAATACGTCGAGCAGGAAAAGAAGCAGGCCATCGCGGAAAACCGCGTCAAGAACGTCGAGCAGTTCATCGGTCAAAAATTCAGCCTCGACATCCAGTACACCCTACGCATCGATTGCTCGGTTAAGAACGAGGGTGACCAACTTCGCAATCTCATGTCTCGCGTCATGACCTACCGGATTCCGAAGCAGCGTGAGCTGACATTCTGGGTCGCCGAGATCGATGTGCCGCCACCCTATAAGATCTACTGGAAGGTTAAGAATGTTGGCCCGCAGGCCATCGAGCGAAACATGATTCGCGGCGAGATCCGTATCGACAGCGGCCACAGCCAAATCACCGAGCACTCCACCTTCCAAGGCGATCATTACGTGGAATGCTATGCAGTGAAAGACAATGTTTGTGTAGCTCGCAGTCGGATCATTGTGCCGATCTGAATACGATTGTCAGGTGAAAGAAAGTGCGAGAAGCGCTTCCCTGAAACGGGCATGAGAGGTCGGAGTGACCGACCTCTCGCAGGTCGCTTACTTAAACAACGCTTCGGTAAGGGTCACGAATGTCATAGCTGATTGGGCGACCTCATGAAACGCATGCGCCTTGCCCAACCAATCTGTCTGAGCGAGCGCCACGCCGGCAGCAACGACGGTACAACCCAAGAACGTTGCCCCCCCCTTCATCAGCCAGAGCCGACGCCAGAAAGGGGTCGGCTCGGCGAGCGCTTTCTCATGTTTCCGAAAATCTCCCCCTACCGCGTAGACGATCAGCCCCATAACGATTCCGAGAATCGCTGCAAGCCACTGCGTTAGCGGAAACGCGAATAATAAGGAAACCACACGACCGGGCCACACCAGCTTTTTGGCATAGCGCTGCGCAGCAATTTCCCCCTCACTGGCGAACCTCGGGCTGTACTTCCTAAACATCAACATGACTGATTCCTTCTGGACAGCTACCTGGGGTCGAACCGCTAGCACGGTATCAAACCGGCGACTGAGAAAGCATCCCAATGCATAACCTGATATTACCGGTCTCAATCTGCACGGCTTGCAGAAGCTCATCAGCGACACCATGGCTGTGCAAGAATGCTGGCCTCTCAGCTTGCGCTGCTTGTTGCAGCGAATCTATAGGCACAGGTAATCACGAACGCCATACGCGGTAGCGAGGGAGGGAGGCACCTTGAAGCAATATGCAGCGAAAAGTGTCGACGAGTTAAACGAGCTTATTATGAGCTTCGGTGAGGATGTTTTGTTTCGTGGCCAGACCTCTCATTACGGTGAGGTGGGAGCCCCCACCATCGGCACGTCCTTCGATAGAAAGGCTTGCATACCGAGCGAAATGCTCAAATGGTGCCGCTACTCCCAAAGCGTGTTGGACGCATACATCGCCAAACATCGAGCAGACTTTGGCTATCAGCAGGCCCTCCTTCAACACTACGGGTGGCGTTCGTTTTACGTGGATTGCACCTCCAGCCCAGCAGTAGCTGCGTGGTTTGCCAGCCACAAATACGCTGAAGCGACCACTCTGGAGCTGTGCGAGGACTGTGACGAGCGGGCGGTGCTGGTCAGAAAGCGCATGGCCCGCTATGCACCTGTGATCGGCACTGGCCATCTGTATGTGCTCAATAAGCAGGCCGCTAATCATGTAGGCCTAGTCAACTTGGCAACGTTGACCGTTGAGGGCTACAGGCCGCGCACCGTGGCTCAGTCAGCTTGGCTTCTCGGCCCTCTGCACAATCCGATTCCACAGAATTGCTTTTTCGCACAAATCACTGTCCCGAGCGACGTTCTGCAGGCATATGCCGCTGCCCGTGGCTTAACCGACACGAACACGCTCTTTCCCTCTCCCGCAGAAGATCCGATCTTGAGATCATTGCTGGGCTTGCCTTGGGAGGAGATCAAGTCTGAAGCAAGCCTCAAAAATCTGCCTGCATTCAAGCGAACACTGGAGCTTCCGGAATACCATCCGAGCTTTGTGAAAATCGCAGGTGCGCAAACGGCGTTCTATCGTGGTGCAAGGATTCTGGATACCCAGGATTCGATTGATGGTAACCCTCACAGTGGAATCTTCGTCGAAATCCCGGACATAGTACTCTATGGCTCAGCCGACCCGAGCAAGTCTCTTCGCTTCCCTGAGATCGAGAAGCTAATCAACGAGAATGGCACGGTTGCATTCGAATCTGCCACGCTGATCAAGCATCCAACCCTCGATCACCTGACGCTCTACCAGAAGGGCGTCGGCGTCATACCTCGCGGGCCCGACCTATTTGAGGTTTGTGAACTCAGCGTCAACCACCCAGGACTCCGACTGACCGGTGCCGGCTTCATCACAGGCTGGACATATCGCAGGCAGGCAAGCGGAGTGTGGACACGGGATGCGCAGACCACAGATTGCTCATGCGGCAATCCCATCGTCCATGCGCAGCACATCAGCGCACTGCACATCGCCGAAGAGTTCTTGAGGGATCCCAAAGGCTTCGAGTGACGAAGCTCGTACACTCAAGCCCCCCGCCTCTAAGCCGAGATGATGGCCGCTGACAGGGCTCTGAGGCTGGTGGGGTACGAGGTTTACCGGTTTGGGGCTTCCGAGCTTCTGGAGCCTAATGCCGACGAGGTGCTGATTGGGTTATATCGCTCGCTGTTTGAGCGCTACTCGTTGTACACGGCCCCATGACTCTGGACTTGCCACACACACTAGCGCGGGCGCAATCAGACGCTTGTCTGGACTGCTAGTCAGGCACAGGCACAAGTCATGATAGGAGGGTGTAAACCAAAAAAATGACCTGTAAAGCATGGAGGTTTACGGTGCATTTTTTGAGTTTACAGCTTGATCTTACTGGCCCGATGGGTGTCCTGTTTGACGTTTATGAATGACGTAAAGCCATTATGTGCGACCTGGCGCACATGGGCATCAACCGATACCGTTCGAACCGACCTAAGACTACGCTGCGCAGGCCAAAGGATGAGAAAGCCGATCACCACGCCATGGGCGGGTGACCGACAACTCACACGATCGAATCAGCCTTTTAGTGGGAAGAAACCATATCTCCCAATCTTTTTGCTTTTCGTGAAATGCTGATAATTCATATGAGGGATGAGCGCCATATCAGGCTCCTTGTTCTCAAATATAATGACTTGAGAGTCTTTGAAGTTATCAGCGATATCCTGATAGAACGCATAAATCACGTCCGCTGCTACTTCCTCATCATCTTCTTCAGGCTCTGGATCCCCTTCCTTGTATGTGGTCAGTGGCGAATCAAGCACTACAAACCCGGGGTGGCGCCCAGAAAGCTTCAGCAGATTCATCAGCCCCAGAGCAAATGCAGAGGAAGCAATCGCCCGATACCCTTTGCCGAAATTGCCTCTCTTACTTCCACCAATCGTGATGTCACGCGCACCGAAATCGAATTCCACTGGGGAGTGATTCGGGAAACTCCAGCGCTGCAAGATATCCTCAATCTCTTTCACCAGAGGCTTGGCAGAGTCCTCAAAGCTTTCAGGGGTATAAGTGTTTTGCTCCTCAAGCAGCAGAACACCCAGTCGGTTTAACTCCTCCCTCAGCTTGGCCTTATCCTTCACGAGTCTATCCAGCACCGAGTGATCGTGCTTAAGGCACGCAGCGAGCTCCTTCAGGTCACTCACTGCCTGAACCAACCCCTGGAGCTCCGAGGTGATAACCTTCTCCACTGCCGCGATGGACGTCTTGGTGCTCTCAGCGCTTAAGGTGTTCCGCTCAATCGCTGCCGTCAGAGATCCCTGGGCTTCCGCGAGCTCGTGGATATTCTTCGAAATTCGATCCAACTCGAAGGAGACACCTTTCTTGATGTCATCTACGTCCGTCGTACACGACTCGGAGTCGAAATGATTCCCACAGGTTGGACAAAGCACCGCGTCCGCACCATCAAGTAGAACTGCCGCCTGCTCAATGCCCTGAAGGCGCTGGCGATCTGAATCGTATTTCTGGCCAAGCATGTCAAATCGGCTAAGCAGAGCCTTGTCTTCAGCAATTTTGCCTTCGACCAACTCCAGTGCGGTGATATGGTTGGCCTTCTGGGTGAACAGGTCTTCACTCGAATGGAACGCGCCTTCCAGTTCCTGCTCAGCCAGCTTCAGCCGAAGCGCGACCTGGTCGACAAACGAGCTGAGCTTCTGAAGTTCAAGGCTTTCAGCGGCATCATTTCCTGGATAAAACTGCTTGATAATTCCTTCTACAGCAGTAGCCTTATGTCTCAATGCCCCCTTTGATTCCAACTCCTTTTTAGCCTGTTTAACCCCGGTATCGTCATTACCCGTTAACAGAAGCTTCAGAATGGATTTTTCCAGAAACCGCTCATCCTTCTGGCCCGTACCTAAAGGAGAGTACTCAGCCACGATTCGCGTCTCATCCATCAACAAGACATTCTCAAAATAACGAAGAGAGAATGAGGCATTATTTAGCGACTCTGTTCCTTTCAACAAAAGTTTTCCATTCAACCCCAACCTGTGCAAAAACTGGTTGGAAATCGAGTTCATTCTCTTAGGATTGTGCTTAACCCCCAAGATCAAAACCTTCCCATCTTCATCATAAAGCGTAGGCTTGGAGCTTTCTGAAAGGTGCCTCTCGATGGTAAAGGAGCGCCCATCATCATGCACAAACTTCACCTTGAGCGTGGTGTAGCCCACCGACTCCTTGATGGACTTCGGTGGGGTATTTGAACCAAGGGCAAATTTCAAGCACTGTACAATGTATGACTTACCGGTATTGGAGCCACCCTGAACAACGTTCGCGCCCTTTTCAAAAAAAACAGCCGCATCACTCAGGTCAGGGCCACTCACGATAATACTTTCAATGAACATCAGATCGCCCTTTCAATTTTATAAATGGTGCGACGTTGAATCGTGAGATAATCAATATTATCTTCAACCCATGACACATGCCGCCTGAAACCTGAGTGATACTCAGTAGTTAAGTTGGCGGCAAATTCACTTCCAGCCGTGGTGATGGAATATCGAACGCCATGCTCATCAACCTGGGAAGTCATCAACCCTTTCGCGGTAAAAAGTTTGATCGCGCCAGGGAATATCTCCCGTCTTCGAACCAGCTCGGCAAGTCGGTTCAACAGAACTGGGTGCAAGCTCGCTTCCCCTTGAAAATCACTACTATAAATAGCCGCATAATCAAGGAAGATAAGCTCATCCAGATCAACCTCCCTAGCCAGCCCTGCAAGCATCAGAATGATGCGCGCCCCAATTTCCACAGGGCTGTTGTACAAGTCCTTTGAGTTCATCATTTATTTCTTGATCCATTCGAACTTAAGGTCATTCACCAATTGGTGGCACAGTCCTTTTCGATCTGCAGTCTGCAAGAAGTGACGGAGGGGATGCGAGTCATATGGAATATTAACGGACTGCGTGCTCACTTCGAGAAACCGTTGATATCCATCGTCGAATTTTTTACGCACAACACTATGCACACCTTCATGACACTCACTCTTGAGCTTCTCATAGCAATCCGTAGGAAATGCATCACGAGAAAATATCTCTAACGACTCGGCACTGTAGAAGTTGATTCGAGCTCTCTCCATGTCATCCTTGTATTCAGTTTCCATCACACTACTAAATGAATACTCCGCCCCATCGGCATCAGAGAACGCACTCAAGAGAGCATCGACATAAACCTTCTCATTATCAGCAAGGCCAGGTTCTGGCTTTCGAGCTGGTGGTCGCTTCAGGTGGTAACTCCCAAACCGGGTCGTGTGATAAGGTGTCCGTGCATGCTTATCGATCAACTCTTGGGAGGACATTTCATCGACGAAAGAGAAGTCGAGACCATTGAGATAATCCAACAGAGCACCCTGAAGAGGAATAGACTCCGTTTTCGTGATCTTATCTTTACACACCTTATCCCAGCGCTTGATGATCTCAGCCTTGATGCGAGCCTTCTTGGCCAGCATGTCAATGCAATGAGAACTACAGCCTTTCGGCGATACGAAGCGATACTCACGCGGCAGGGTGTAATCGCCCCTCCATGTGTAGTAAACCAGCTTACCCAACTCCGCAACTACGTCAGCAATGCTCAGCTTATCCTTGTAGTGTTTACACTGATAATTATCCCAACCTGATGAGAACTTGGCGATAACGTCACGGCCTTTGTCTCCCGCACCAGCGCAGCGAGTTACCGACTCGTAATCATTTCCCAGGTAAGAAACAAACTCCAGCGTAAATACCTCCCAAGCATCTGGCGACATAATCTGCAGACGATCTAGAGGATGGACTGGCTCACCTTTTTCCACATCGAGTGCCGTGAGCTCAAACTCAGGTGGTGGAGGGAGCTTGATGGTGTTTTCACCAAATGCCATTGGCTACACCTCTGCGACAAGGTGCTTTGCTTGCTGAACCATCATGGGAAACAATCATAATCCGAGGACGCGCTCCACCTGAAGAGCCCGAATATGCCTCGGCATATCATCAACAATTTTGCCTGGGTTCTTCCGCAAGGCGCTCGTGAGCTTCTTCAAGAAACGCTGATTAAACTCCATATTCCCCACCAGTTCAGCAATGATTATGTCGGGGTCAACATCAGCGCCTTCCAGTCCAATTGCCAGCGCCGCGCGGGCTGCGCCAATGGGTTTGTCCATGGCGTATTGGACTAGATCAGCGGGATGGAAAACGTATTCCTGCTTCTGTTCCTGCCCGTTTTCCTGTCCCTGTTCCTGCTCACTCATGCATGAGTACCTTGGTTGTTAAAATGTTGTTCGTATGGATTCTTCGTTGTTGGGCTTTCCGGCATTTATGCGGACGCGCGGCAAATCGCAGGCACGACGAAGACTCCCAAGTAGTAGCCTCGGGATAGGGTGGTTGTCTGTCTGCGTTCCTGTGGCGTGGCTGATCCATGCCGAGCTCCTACCGCCCTCCTCCCTCTAGGCCAGGGTGGCTGGGCAACTGAGTGTCCTTGTGTAATGGCACAATACTATC
This sequence comes from Pseudomonas sp. 008, assembly GCF_016861935.1. Taxonomy (NCBI): domain Bacteria; kingdom Pseudomonadati; phylum Pseudomonadota; class Gammaproteobacteria; order Pseudomonadales; family Pseudomonadaceae; genus Pseudomonas; species Pseudomonas sp. 008. The sequence continues at coordinate 96,947 of NZ_BOMA01000010.1, forward strand.
GTTATTACGCCGTGATAGGGAACCCGATAGACAGGTGTGGCTGCTTTGGAGGTCGTGTGAGGCTCTGGCAGGAGGGAGACTCATAGGGCTGCGGGCATTGCGGGGTGGCGGGCTGTCCATCGTTCTGGGAAAAAATGGACAATGGACAGAAAATTTTAAGCTACTGATTTGAATAGACTTGTTATGTCCATTTGGAGTTTTAGCTCACGCGTACAGTACTTCGACAAGACGATTGTGTCGATCCCGACCTGGCGCCTGATGTCCGAGTCGTTCAAGAACTGGCGCGGCATGCAGCAGTCCGGCGGACGGCGGATCAAGCGCAGCCTGTTCATCGACGCCAGCGGCGTGCGATTCATTCGTGACGACGAAGAGCTGAAGCTGTCCCAGGTGCATCTGCTGACTGACTACATGAGCCGCAAGACAGCCGAGCTCAAGGCCTGGAACGAAGCCCAGGGCAACGTCGCGGCGATGGCGGCAAACCGTCGGCGGATGACCAACATCGGCACCTTCCGCGCCTACGCGCTGGCGTATCTGAAAAGTCACCCGGAGGTTCAGCAGAACATGACCTGCATGGTGCGGCAGATGCAGACGACGGCGCAGGGGATTCCGCTGGAAATCTATTGTTTCACCCGCACCACGGCGTGGGCGGATTACGAGCGGATTCAGGGGGATATTTTCGATTATCTGCTGGCGGTACTGCCGGAGTTCGGATTGAGTCTTTATCAGCAGCCGAGTGGCGGGGATTTAAGGGCCGGATTGCTTCCGGCCATGTTAGGCGCGAGCCACATTCCGGAGCCGGAAAAACACATCATGTAAACACCGCCCCTGAGCGAGGCTTGCCCGCGAAGGCGCAGTGTCAGTCAACATAGTTATCGACTGATACTCCGCCTTCGCGGGCAAGCCATGCTCCTACAAGGGTAACGGTGTTATTTGACCTGACGCTGCGGCGCCTTGTGCACCATGGTGTAGGCGTAATCCACGCCCATGCCATACGCGCCGCTGTGCTCCAGCACCAGTTCCATCACCGCCTCGTAAGTGTCTTTGTGTGCCCAGTCACGCTGGTATTCCAGCAGTACTTGTTGCCAGGTGACCGGCACCGCGCCTGCCTGAATCATCCGCTGCACCGACATGTCGTGAGCTTCTTTGGTGGTGCCGCCAGACGCGTCGGTCACGATGTACACCTCGTAGCCTTCAGCCAGGGCTTCCAGCGCCGGGAAGGTCAGGCAGACTTCAGTCCAGAGCGCGGCAATGATCAGCTTCTTGCGGCCGGTGGCTTTCACCGCGTCAACCAGCGCCTTGTCTTCCCAGGAGTTCATCGAGGTGCGCTCGATCGGCTTCTGCTCTGGGTGAACAGCCAGCAACTCCGGCCAGATGAAGCCGCTGAAGCTTTCGGTTTCAACTGAGGTGTAGATCGTCGGCACGTTGAAAATCTTCGCGGCCTTCGCCAGACCCACGGTGTTGTTCTTCAGGGTCTGACGGTCGATCGACTGCACGCCGAACGCCATTTGCGGCTGGTGGTCGATCAGGATCAGGGCGGAGTTGGTTGGGTTGAGCAATTCACGGTTAGACATGGCGCGTTCCTTTTGATGTCGATTTGTTTAATGAGTATTGGGTGAGTCACTTGCCTCAAGCTGTTTGCTTGCTGGCTTGGAAGTAACTTTACGGGCTAGATAAAAAAGGGACAATTACCTAAAATCGAGAATAATTGATTCTAAAAAAGGGACAATCGTGGATCGGATCGAATGCATGCGCGCCTTTGTCGTGACGGTTGGCGAGAACGGCTTCGCAGCTGCCGCTCGCGCGATGGACGTGCCGCGATCAAAGGTGAGTAAACAGATTCAGGCGTTGGAGGAAGCAATCGGCGTGCAATTGCTGCAGCGCACCACGCGCAGCCTGCACTTGACCGAGGCTGGCGCCGAGTATTTCGAGGCGGCGCGGGAGGTGTTGTCCGCGCTGGACGAGGCCGAGCAGCGCGCTCGAGACGGCATCGGCGAGCTACGTGGGGTGTTGCGGGTGAATGCGCCGATGTCGTTCGGCCTGCATCGCCTTGGACAGTTGATTCCGCTGTTCCATGAGCAGCATCCGAACATCGAGCTTCAACTGGTGCTCAGCGATCAACAGGTCGATCCAGTGCGTGGCGGCTTCGATGTGACGATTCGCATCGCCAGCATGCCAGACTCGACCATGATCGCCCGGCAACTGGCACCGGCACCGCGGATCATGGTGGCCTCCCCCGCCTATCTGGCGCGTGCAGGCATACCGCGGACCCCGCAAGACTTGCGCGCGCATCAATGCCTGAATTACGGGTATCTGCAAAGCGGCGTGAGCCTGCAGTTGTGCAATGGCAAGGAGACGCAACGGGTCAACGTTTCCGGCCCGTTGCACGCCAACAACGGCGACTTGCTCGCTCAGGCCGCCGAAGCCGGGATGGGCATCGCCCTGCTGCCTGATTTCATTGTGGAAGACGCGCTGGCGGCAGGCCGGCTGGTGCCGGTGCTGTGCGAGTGGCAGGCACCAGCGATTACCATCAACGCGGTTTACCCTTCCTCGCGTCGCGTACCGCAAAAGACCCGGGCATTTATTGAGTTTCTGGTGGCGCAGTTGGCGCCGAATTAACCCGGTTTAGTGTGCAATGACGGGTTGGCGTACACCCAACCGGCTGATCCACACCGCCGCCAGAATGACCGATCCACCCAACAACAACCGCCCCAACTCTTCATGCTGATTCCAGATCAGCAAATTGATCAGCAAGCCCACCGGCACATGCAGATTATTCATCACCGCCAGCGTCCCGCCATTCACCAGGCACGCGCCCTTGTTCCACCAGTACAAGCCCAGCGCGGTCGAGACCAGACCGAGGAACAGCAGCACGCCCCATTGCAGCGGCGCTTCGGGCAGGAAGTTCTGTTTGCCGAACAGCAGAAATGCCGGCAACGCCACCGCCAATGCGCCCAGATAGAAGTAGCCGAATCGCCGGTAATGCGGCAGATCGCTCGGATGGCGGGCCACCAGATGTTTATAGAGCACCTGCCCGGCGGCGTAGGTGAAGTTGGCCAGTTGCAGCAACAAAAAGCCCATGAAGAAGTCCGGATTGATCCGGTCGTAGCGAATCACTGCCGCACCCGCCACGGCCACCAATGCCGCGATCAAGGCCCACGGATTGAAGCGCCGGTTCAGTGCGTCTTCGATCAGGGTCACGTGCAGCGGCGTGAGGATGGTGAACAGCAACACTTCCGGCACCGTCAGCACGCGGAAGCTCAAATACAAACAGACATAGGTCACACCGAACTGCAGCGCGCCGATCAGCAACATCCCGCGCATGAACGCCGGCTCGACCGAACGCCAGCGTGTCAGCGGAATGAACACCAGCCCCGCCAGCAGCACTCGCACAAGCACCGCAAAGTAACTGTCGACATGACCGGCCAGATACTCGCCGATCAAACTGAAGGAAAACGCCTGGATCAGCGTGACAAAAAGTAGATAGCCCATGCTCGCCTCGTTTCGAATGGCGGCGACGATAGCGGTTTTTGCCCATTATCGCGAACGGTCGGCCAACAACAGGCCCGTTCCCACAGGATCATCAGCGCCCACTAAATCCCAGGCAAAAAAAAGCCCGATCTCGCTAAAGCGTTCAATCGGGCTAGAGCACTCAGGAGCAATAAGTGCAAAGGGAGGTTCGATGCGCGTACAGGCTTGAAGGGTTGCGCCAGGTCACTAGACCATCCAGCGATTATCTGGCGATTAACGACTCAGGCGACCTGGGCCAGTTTGGCGTTGGCCTGGTTCAAGCCTTTCTCCTGGAAGTCGCCGCCCAGGTTCATGCCTTCGGCGTGAATGAACGTGACATCGTGGATGCCGATGAAGCCCATGACTTGACGCAGGTAAGGTTCCTGATGATCCGCAGTGCTGCCGGCGTAGATCCCGCCGCGAGCGGTCAGCACGTAGGCGCGCTTGCCGCTGAGCAAACCTTGCGGACCGGTCTCGGTGTATTTGAAAGTCACGCCGGCACGCAGCACATGGTCGAGCCAGGCTTTCAGGGTGCTCGGAATCGCGAAGTTGTACATGGGCGCTGCCATCACCAGCACGTCGGCGGCCAGCAGTTCGTCGGTCAATTGGTTGGAGCGCTCCAGCGAGGCCTGTTCGATCTCGTTGCGTTGTTCAACAGGTTTCATCCAGCCGCCCAGCAGGTTGATGTCCAGGTGCGGCACCGGGTTGACGGCCAGGTCACGGACGGTGATCTGGTCGGCCGGGTGTGCGGCTTTCCACTGGCTGATGAAGGTCTGGGTCAGCTGGCGGGAAACCGAGTCTTGCTGACGGGCGCTGCTTTCGATGATCAGAACGCGGGACATGGGATGTAGCCTCCATCTGAGAATGCTGTAGGTCGATGGAGTGAAGGTTAAACAGAGTCATATCGATGAAAAAGCGCAAATAACTGCTATAAAGCATCGATAAATTCGTTTATAAGCGAAGCATGCCCAGGCGACATGCTCCGCTTGAGGTCATTTCGGGGTGCAAGTCAGGTCGATACGCAGCTTGATGATGGTGCGGGTGAACTTGGCCGTGGCGTTTTTGTGTTTGCCGGCAGGTACGTCGATCTTGCGGGTGCGTGGCGCTTCCGGACCGTTATTGAAAACCACTTTGCAAGTGACGTCGGTGTCGCCGTAGTTGTTGACCTGAATGGAGCCGATGTCGGCGTCCGTGTCGTAGGCGTTGTAGTCGACCTTCAAACCGTTGAGCTGTTTATTGACATCGATCGGATAGGCAAACGCAGTCAGAGGCAACATCGCCAACACCGCACACCCCGCCATCACACAACAGATTTTTTTCATTCGGCAGTCTCCAATAAGAGCTGCCAGCTTAGGACAAGAGGAGCTCAACATGAAAGCGCCCCGCGTGACCCTTGATCAATGGCGAACGTTGCAGGCCGTGGTCGATCACGGCGGTTTCGCCCAGGCCGCCGAAGTGCTGCACCGTTCGCAATCGTCGGTCAGCTACACCGTAGCGCGCATGCAGGACCAACTCGGCGTACCGCTGTTGCGCATCGATGGCCGCAAAGCGGTGCTCACCGAGGCCGGCGGCGTGCTGCTGCGCCGCTCCCGGCAACTGGTGAAACAGGCCAGCCAACTTGAAGACCTGGCCCACCACATGGAACAAGGCTGGGAAGCGGAAGTACGGCTGGTGGTCGACGCCGCGTACCCGAGCGCCCGCCTCGTCCGCGCCTTGACCGCGTTCATGCCGCAAAGTCGTGGCTGCCGGGTGCGGCTGCGCGAAGAAGTGTTGTCGGGTGTCGAAGAGGTCCTGCTTGAAGGCGTGGCCGACCTGGCCATCACCGGCCTCAGTATTCCCGGTTACCTTGGCGCGGAATTGAGCGACGTCGAATTCGTCGCGGTCGCCCACCCAGAACACCCGCTGCATCGCCTGAACCGCGAACTGAACTTCCAGGACCTGGAGACTCAGATGCAAGTGGTGATCCGCGACTCCGGCCGTCAGCAACCGCGAGATGTCGGCTGGCTCGGTGCCGAACAGCGCTGGACCGTCGGCAGCCTGGCCACTGCCGCGACCTTCGTCAGCAGCGGTCTGGGCTTCGCCTGGCTACCCCGGCACATGATCGAGCGCGAACTCAAAGAAGGCACGCTCAAAGTGCTACCGTTGGATCAGGGCGGAAGCCGCAACCCGAGTTTCTATCTGTATTCGAACAAGGACAAACCCTTGGGCCCGGCCACGCAGATTCTCATCGAACTGCTGCGCACCTTTGATACCGCGCCGCTGGATGCGCCCTTCGCCGCGCCCGAACAAGCCTGACACGGAGTGTACCCATGGCCTATTTCGAACATGAAGGTTGCAACCTGCATTATGAGGAATATGGCCACGGCACCCCGTTGCTGCTGGTTCACGGATTGGGCTCCAGCACCCTGGACTGGGAAATGCAGATCCCGGCGCTCGCCGCCCACCATCGGGTGATCGTGCCGGACGTGCGCGGCCACGGGCGCTCCGACAAACCCCGCGAGCGCTACAGCATCGCCGGGTTCAGCGCCGACCTGATCGCGCTGATCGAACATCTGAACCTGGGCCCTGTCCATCTTGTGGGACTGTCGATGGGCGGTATGATCGCCTTTCAACTGGCAGTGGACCAGCCGCAACTGCTCAAGAGCCTGTGCATCGTCAACAGCGCGCCCGAGGTCAAACGGCGCAGCCGCAACGACTATTGGCAGTGGTTCAAACGCTGGAGCCTGATGCGCGTGCTGAGCATGGGCACCATCGGCAAGGCCCTGGGCGCAAAACTGTTTCCCAAGCCGGAACAAGCTTCGTTACGACAAAAAATAGCGGCGCGCTGGGCAAGAAACGACAAACATGCTTATCTCGCCAGCTTCGATGCCATCGTTGGCTGGGGGGTTCAGGAACGACTTTCCAGGGTTTCCTGTCCAACCCTCGTCGTCAGCGCCGACCGTGACTACACCCCGGTCGCGCTGAAAGAAACCTATGTAAAACTGCTGCCCGATGCGCGGCTGGTGGTGATCGCCGATTCGCGCCACGCCACCCCGCTGGATCAACCCGAACGCTTCAACCAAACGCTGCTCGAGTTTCTCACCGCAGTCGACACCACCACTCAGGATCACTGACCCATGCTGAAAAAAATCGCCCTCGTCGCCGGCTCCGTTCTGTTTGCCGCCAACCTGATGGCCGCCACGCCGGCCAAGGCACCGCACGTGCTGCTGGAGACCACCAACGGCCAGATCGAAATCGAACTGGACCCGGTCAAGGCGCCGATCAGTACCAAGAACTTCCTTGAGTACGTCGACAGTGGCTTCTACAACAACACGATCTTCCACCGTGTGATCCCGGGTTTCATGGCTCAGGGCGGTGGTTTCACTGCACAGATGCAACAGAAGGAAACCAAGGCACCGATCAAAAACGAAGCCAGCAACGGCCTGCATAACGTGCGTGGCACACTGTCGATGGCGCGTACTTCGAACCCGGATTCGGCCACCAGCCAGTTCTTCATCAACGTGGCCGACAACGCCTTCCTCGATCCGGGTCGCGACGCCGGTTACGCCGTCTTCGCCAAAGTGGTCAAGGGCATGGACGTGGTGGACATCATCGTCAACTCTCAGACCACCACCAAACAAGGCATGCAGAACGTGCCTGTCGACCCGGTGCTGATCAAGTCGGCCAAGCGCATCGACTGAGTACACCGGCAGTCTTGAGCGGTGGCCGGTCGATATCCGGCGCCGCTCATATCGTTTAAAGGAGAGCCCGTACGCGGGCGGAGAACTGATGCTTTATCGCCGTTTCGAAAAACTGATCGACATTTTCCGCGACGCCCCGACGGCGGCTCCACCGAGCCGGGTTCTCTCCTTCTACACCTACTACCTCAAGCAGGTCTGGCCAATCTTCGCCGTTTTGTTGGTCGTCGGCCTGTTCGGCGCGCTGATCGAAGTGGCGCTGTTCAGCTACCTGAGTCGCATCATCGACCTGACCCAGAACACATCCAACGTCGACTTCTTCAAGGTCCACGGCGTGGAATTGGCCTGGATGGCAGCGGTGGCGCTGATTCTGCGCCCCTTGTTCCTCGCCCTGCATGACATGCTGGTGCACCAGACCTTGAGTCCCGGCATGACCAGCCTGATCCGCTGGCAGAACCACAGTTACGTGCTCAAACAGAGCCTGAATTTCTTCCAGAACGACTTCGCCGGGCGCATCGCCCAACGCATCATGCAAACCGGCAACTCCCTGCGCGATTCTGCCGTGCAAGCGGTGGATGCGCTGTGGCACGTGCTGATCTACGCGATCAGCTCGCTGGTGCTGTTCGCCGAAGCCGACTGGCGACTGATGATCCCGCTGCTGATCTGGATCGCCGCCTACATCGGCGCGCTCTACTACTTCGTGCCGCGGGTGAAAGAGCGTTCGGTGGTGTCCTCCGATGCGCGCTCCAAACTCATGGGGCGGATCGTCGACGGCTACACCAACATCACCACCCTCAAGCTGTTCGCCCACACCAACTTCGAACAGCAGTACGCCCGCGAAGCCATCGCGGAACAGACCGAAAAAGCCCAACTGGCCGGCCGTGTGGTCACCAGCATGGACGTGGTCATCACCAGCATGAACGGCCTCTTGATCGTCGGCACCACCGGGCTGGCCCTGTGGCTGTGGACGCAGTCGCTGATCAGCGTGGGCGCGATTGCCTTGGCCACCGGGCTGGTGATCCGCATCGTCAACATGTCCGGCTGGATCATGTGGGTGGTCAACGGCATTTTCGAAAACATCGGCATGGTCCAGGACGGTTTGCAGACCATCGCCCAACCGGTCAGCGTCACCGACCGCGAACAGGCAAAACCCTTGGCGGTGGCCCGTGGCGAAGTGCGTTTCGAACACGTCGATTTCCACTACGGCAAGAAGAGCGGGATCATCGGCGACCTCAACCTGACCATTAAGCCCGGCGAAAAAATCGGCCTGATCGGCCCCTCCGGCGCCGGCAAATCGACGTTGGTCAACCTGCTGCTGCGCCTGTATGACGTGCAGGGCGGGCGGATCCTCATCGACGGCCAGAACATCGCCGAAGTCGGGCAAGAAAGCCTGCGCGAACGCATCGGCATGATCACCCAGGACACCTCACTTCTGCACCGCTCGATCCGCGACAATTTGCTGTATGGCAAACCCGACGCCACCGACGCCGAACTCTGGGAAGCGGTGCACAAGGCCCGTGCCGACGAGTTCATTCCGCAGCTGTCGGACTCCGAAGGCCGCACCGGTTTCGATGCCCATGTCGGTGAGCGCGGGGTGAAACTCTCCGGTGGCCAGCGTCAGCGGATTGCCATCGCCCGGGTGCTGCTCAAGGACGCGCCGATTCTGATCATGGACGAAGCCACCTCGGCGCTGGACTCGGAAGTCGAAGCGGCGATCCAGGAAAGCCTCGAAACCCTGATGCAGGGCAAAACCGTGATTGCCATCGCCCACCGTCTCTCGACCATCGCCCGGATGGACCGCTTGGTGGTGCTGGAAAACGGCAAGATCGCCGAAACCGGCAGCCACGCCGAACTGCTGGCCCATGGCGGTTTGTATGCACGGTTGTGGCAACACCAGACCGGCGGGTTTGTCGGGATCGATTGAGCCGCGGTCTTGGCGCCATCAGCCATGTACAAGAACACCAGAAACCGCCAGAACCCGCAAACCACGGGCTCTGGCGGTTTTATGGTCACTGGAATTCCGTAAAAACCCTGCTGTACTCAGCCAGAGTACTGGAGATGGTTCTGTAGTCCATCTACCGGATGCACAACGACAGTGTTATCTCGACAGGGAACTCGCTATGTCTTTGTTCAAACGTTCGGCTACAGAATTGGTAGGTACGTTCTGGCTGGTATTGGGGGGTTGCGGCAGTGCGGTTCTGGCGGCAGCATTTCCAAACGTGGGGATCGGTTTACTGGGGGTGTCCCTGGCATTCGGTTTGACGGTACTGACGATGGCCTTCGCCATCGGCCACATCTCGGGTTGTCATCTCAACCCTGCGGTTTCGGTCGGACTGGTCGTCGGCGGACGCTTCCCTGCCAAAGAACTGCCCGCCTACATCATCGCCCAGGTGATTGGCGGGATCATCGCAGCGGCCCTGCTGTACTTCATCGCCAGTGGCAAACCCGGCTTCGAACTGGCCAGCGGCCTGGCGTCCAATGGCTACGGCGAACACTCGCCAGGCGGCTACTCGATGGCGGCGGGGTTTGTCAGTGAACTGGTGATGACCGCCATGTTCATCCTGATCATTCTCGGCGCCACCGATAAACGCGCCCCGGCCGGGCTGGCGCCCATCGCCATCGGCCTGGCGCTGACCCTGATCCATCTGATCTCGATTCCGGTCACCAACACCTCGGTCAACCCGGCCCGCAGTACGGGGCCGGCGCTGATTGTCGGGGGTTGGGCGATTCAACAACTGTGGCTGTTCTGGCTGGCGCCGATTTTGGGGGCGGTCATCGGTGGTGTGATGTATCGCTGGTTGGGCAAAGAAGACAGTTAATCTGCGCGACTGAGCCTGCAATCAACGGCGAAGATCAACCTTGTCGATAAGGCAAGGCGGTCTTCGCCTCTTCTGCATACCCCAGCACCCCGGCGCGTTCGCGCTCGAGGAAGTCTTTCACCGCCGACTTCAAGCCCGGATGGCGCAGGTAATGCCAGGAATGGGTGATCACCGGTTCAAAGCCACGAATCAGTTTGTGTTCGCCCTGAGCGCCGGCGTCGAAACGCTGAAAGCCGTTGGCAATGGCGTAATCCATACCCTGATAGAAACAGGTCTCGAAGTGCAGGCGATCGAACTCCGCCAGGCACCCCCAGTAACGGCCATAAAAGCTGTCGCCGCCGACCAGGCTGAAGGCCATGGCCACCGGCCGTGAACCTTGTTTGGCCAGCACCACGCGAATCGACTCTGGCATGCGCTCGGCCAACAGACTGAAAAATTCCCGCGTCAGGTAAGGCGTCTGCCGACGCACCGCGTAGGTATTGGCGTAGCAGGCGTACACGAAGTCCCACTGCGCCTGGGTCAGCTGCCGGCCTTCCAGCCATTCGAAGTCGATGCCCTGCCCCGCCACTTGCTCACGCTCCTTGCGCATTTGCTTGCGCTTACGCGAACTGAGGGCGTCGAGAAAGTCCTGAAAATCCCGGTAACCACGATTCTGCCAGTGGTACTGACAGCCAATGCGCTGCAACCAGCCTGGCTGTTCGGCCAATGCAGCGTCGGTGAACGGATCGGTGAAATTGATGTGGGCGCTGGAAAGTTTTTCTATCTCCAGATAACCCGGCAGGCTCTGCAAGAGTTCGAAACCGTCCTCGATCGTCGCCGCCAGTAATCGCGGCCCGCTGACCGGACTGAACGGCACCGCCGTCAACAGTTTGGGGTAGTAGTCGATACCCGCACGCTCACAGGCATCGGCCCAGGCATGGTCGAACACGTATTCGCCGTAGGAATGCCATTTGCGGTAACTGGGCAGCGCGGCGATCAGGCGCTCGCCTTCGACATGCAGCAGATGCTCGGGCTGCCAGCCGGAATGCGGGCCCAGGCTGCCGCTGTCTTCCAGTGAACCGAGGAACGCGTGGCGCAGAAACGGCTGATTCTCCGGCACCAGGGCATCCCAGGTACGGGCTGCGATTTGCGACAGTGTATGCAGACGTTGCAGCGGCATTTTCCTCTCCACATCTTGGCGTGACAGCTCCGCGAGTATCGCCGATCGCAGAGCGATCCACACGCGTCAATCCAATACAAGGCTCTGAATCGGGCATTTCGGAAATGTTTGTATCGTCATCGACCTGCCATCACTTCGCCACTGACCTGTCATAAACCATCGCGATACTGGCGCCTGTTTTTAGAGCGCCGGGTTCTACCCGGCCACTGTTTTCCGACCTTCAACTGTCGGTTGTGTCCAGGATGGTTCAGCCATCCCTCTCATCTTCGGAGATTGCTATGCGTCTTGCTTCCACGAAAACTGCGGCGGCCTTGTGCGGTGGCCTGTTGCTGGCCATGAGTGTTCCGGCCAGTGCCGCAGTCGACGCCAAACTGCTCGACATGCTCAAGGCTAACGGTTCTATTTCCCAGGCGCAGTACGTTGAACTGCAAACCGAACTTGCCAAGGATCAGAAGGCTCAGCAAATCGCGCAGCAGGCGCAGCAAGAGACCAACGAACAAATAGCGGTCGCCGCGAAGAAAGCCAACGAGCTGAGTGCCTTCGACCAGAAGCTGGCCTGGGCCGCCAAGACCCAGTTCAAGGGCGACGTTCGCGTACGCCAGGAAACGGTCAAGATCGACGGCGAACCCAACAACGGTGGCCGTGACAAGGATCGTCAACGCATCCGCGCCCGTCTGGGTGCCTACAGCGAAATCAACCCGCAAGTGGACACCGGCATCCGCATTGCCACCGGCGGCGGTGACGATGCTCGCTCGACCAACCAGGACATGGACAACTACTTCGACAAGAAGCAGATCTGGCTGGATCTGGGCTACATCGACTACCACCCGGACGCCATCAAAAACCTGCATGTGATCGGCGGCAAGATGCTGCAACCGTGGGTCAGCATGGGTGATGTGATCTGGGACAGCGACATCAACCCGGAAGGTCTGGCAGTGACCTACAAATACCCGCTGGGCAGCAGTGCCGAACTGTTCGGTAGCCTGGGCAACTACAACCTCAAGGACAACGTCGACGGCGAAGGCGTGCAATTTCGTCACGACCTGCGTCTGACCGCCGGCCAGTTGGGCAGCCGTTTCGCCATCACCGACAACCTGAAACTGACCGTCGGCGGCAGCGTCTATGCCTACCAGAACGACGAAGACAGCCGTTGCACCGGCACCTCCACGCCGTGCGCCCTGGCCGTCAACGGCAACTCGGCCAACAACGAGTTCCGCCTGTACGAAGGTTTCAGCCAGGTCGATATCGGCGGCTTGCCGATGCCGCTGTCGTTCTACGGTCAATATGTGAAGAACAATGATGCGGTGACCGATCAGGACACTGCCTGGCTGGTGGGTGCCAAGTCGAAAGTCTTCGGCTTCAACCTCGACTACAACTACCGCGACGTGCAGCGTAACGCCGTGGTCGGCGCCTTCACCGACTCGGACTTCGCCAACGGCACCACCGGTTCTCGCGGTCACAAGTTCAAAGTCGGTTACGACATCGACAAGAACTTCGCCCTCGGTGCCACTTACTTCCTGACCAAAGCCGACTTCTCCAGCCGTACCCAGCGTGATGCCGACACCAACACGCTGCAACTGGACGCGGAAGCGAAGTTCTAAGCTGCGAAGCAACACACTTCAAACGATGCGGTTTACATACGGTCGTGTCGTTTGAAGAGGTTCAACAGTCTGGCGCGGGGCAACGATCCCCATCATCCGTTCGTTTCACCCGCGCCGGCCTGTGCTTTCCTTCAGGAACGATCTTTGCGCCGCTGCGCCGCCAGCCGCTCGGCCAGCGCCTCCACATCCTCGACCGGCTTCTGCGGCATCACCCGCAAGGTCGCCTGCATCAACCGCATCTGCCGAATGAAACGCCGACAATTGGGGCAAAACATCAAGTGATGCCGCATCATCAGACGCTCGCGAAAACTCAACTGGCCATCGAGATAATCACTGGAGCGCGCCACTTGTTCCTTACAGGTCAGCATTCGCCGGTTTCCTCAAAATGTTCTACGGTCGCAAAGACCTTCAACCGTGCCCGATGCAGCAGCACACGAACATTGGAGAGCGAGATTTCCAGAAGATTACAGATCTCCTCCAACTCCAGCCCCTGTCGCTCGCGCAACAGTAAAACACTGCTTTGCAGTTCCGACAGGCTGAGCAGCGTGTGCTCCAGGCATTCGCGCAGTTCGTTTTCAGTCAACAGCGCCTCTGGCGTGTCCTGATGCCAGGCAAACGGCGCCACCAGCCAATGACCATCGCTCGATGAGAAACGATCGTCATCGATCGTACCGTGAGGCGACGGCAGGTCATCGAGCAACACTTCCCGGCGGTTTTGCTTGTAGCGGCTCTTGGCCGAGTTGGCGGTGATGGTCAGCAGCCAGGTCTTGAGGCTCGAACGTCCCTCGAATCCGCTCAGGTTACGCACAACCGATAGCCAGGCATCCTGAACGATTTCGTCGGCATGCCGGTTGCCCACAATAGCGTAGGCCACCGCACGCATGGCGTTCTGATAGGTGCTGACCAACTCTTTGAAGGCCTTTTGTTCACCTGCCAGCAAGCGCTCAAGCAGTTGCGCGTCGTCAGCCGCCATTAACAACCCCCTTGTTCTGACCTCGAAAATGAAAACAGCAGGACTTCGCCTGTAGGCATCGTCCTGCTGGAATTTCCGAAAATTACAGCCTTCCGACTATTTCGAATGTAGGAAAAGTCATCACAAGCCAGAGGAAAGAACAACAACCCCTTCGATCAACGTTTGCGCAGAATCACGCTGCCAATCGAGTAACCAGCGCCGAACGAGCTGAGTACGGCCAGCGAACCGCTGACCAGATCGTCCTGATTCTTGTGGAACGAAATCACCGAACCGGCGGAGCTGGTGTTGGCGTAGGTGTCGAGAATCACCGGGGCTTCTGCTTCAGTGGCTTCGCGGCCCAGCAGCTTCTTGACGATCAGGTGGTTCATGCTGAGGTTGGCCTGGTGCAGCCAGAAACGCTTCACGTCACTGACGTTGAGCTGGTTTTCTTCCAGGTGCGTGGCGATCAGCTCGGCAACCATAGGGCAGACATCGCGGAACACCTTGCGACCTTCCTGGACGAACAGCTTGTCGGGGGCACCGATGCCCTCTTCCGCGGCGCGGTTGAGGAAGCCGAAGTTGTTGCGGATGTTGTTGGAGAATTTGGTCAGCAGTTTGGTGCTGACCACGTCGAACTGGTACTTGGAGGTCGCCAGATCGGCGCGCTCGATGATCACCGCAGTGGCGGCGTCGCCGAAGATGAAGTGGCTGTCGCGGTCACGGAAATTCAGGTGACCGGTGCAGACTTCCGGGTTGACCATCAGGATCGCCCGGGCCTGGCCCAGCTGCACGCTGTTGGCCGCGGCCTGGATGCCGAAGGTCGCCGAGGAACACGCCACGTTCATGTCGAAACCGAAACCCTGGATACCCAGCGCTTCCTGAACTTCGATGGCGATGGCCGGGTAGGCGCGTTGCAGGTTGGAGCAGGCGACGATCACACCGTCGATGTCAGCGGCGGTTTTGCCGGCGCGCTGCAAGGCTTGCTCGGCCGCACCGATAGCCATCTGGCACAGCACCGACCACTCGTCATTCGAGCGCTCGGGCAAGCGTGGCGTCATGCGTTGCGGGTCGAGGATGCCCTCTTTGTCCATGACAAAGCGGCTTTTGATACCGGAGGCTTTTTCGATAAACGCTGCGCTGGATTCGGTCAATGCCTGGATTTCGCCGCGCTCAATGGCCTCGGCGTTGTCGGCGTTGAACTGCGCGACGTAAGCGTTGAAAGACTGCACCAGCTCTTCGTTGGAGATGCTGTTGGTCGGGGTGTACAGCCCGGTGCCGCTGATGACGACGTTATGCATGGTCGTTTCTCTAATCTGTTCAGGCAGAAAGCGCTGGCACCGACGTACCAACACACAAAGGGTCTATTCCAGGTTCCAGATGCAAACCTGGCATCGCTTTATTCCGATCCGCCCAGGCCCGGAAGGCTCAAAACCGCGGGGCCGGCGTTTATAGGCGCGAAGTTTGCCATAAACGCTGGCTTTTGGCCCCTTTTTGCTACGCCTCGACCTGGCTCCATTGCTTGCTCAAGCGCTTGTCGGAGATCGGCACCTTGGTTCCCAATTGCTGTGCGAACAGCGAAACCCGGTATTCCTCCAGCCACCAGCGATAAAGCTCCAGCTGCGGATCGCGCTTGCCTTCCTGGGCGTGTTTGTTGGCTCGGGTCTGGTATTGGGTCCAGAGGCCAGACAATTCTCCGCTCCAGACCCGGTCCTTCTGCACCTGGGCACCGAGTTTCTCGAAACGCTGCTCGACTGCTTTCAGGTAACGCGGCAGTTCCTTGAGCCACGGCATCGGCGTTTCCCGCACGAACCCCGGGTACACCAGATGGCTGAGCTGCTGCTTGATGTCGTTCAAGGCCACGGCTTGCGCCAGGTCGATCTTGCCCTTGAAGCGTTTTTGCAGGCCGTGCCAGTGCTTGAGAATCTCCAGGGTCAGCCTGGCCAGACGCTCGGCGTGCTCGGTCCAGGCACCGCGTTTACGTTCGGCCAGGGACGCCAGTGCGGCGCCATCGCGTGGCAACGGGTCTTCGCCGTCGAGGATGCAACTGTCGAGACTGGCCAGCAGAATGTCTTCCACCAGGCTATCGATGCGCCCCAGCTCGCGGTACATCAGGCCCAACTCGGTCAGCCCCGGCAACTTGCCGCGCAAGAACTTCGCCGGCTCCGCCAGTTGTTGCATCAGCAAGCGCTGCAAGGCCCGGCGATGCTGGAACTCGGCTTCGGCCGGGGTCGAGAAGCGCCCCTCCTTCACCGTGCCGGCCTCTTCCACCAGCGCCGGATACACCGTCATCGACAGCCCGGCGATCTTCTGTTGGGTTTTCTCGGCGACGGCGGCAAAGACCTTCGCCTCCACCGGTTGCTGACTTTTCGCGGTTTGCGGCACGGCCAAGGCGGCCTGGCTAGCCTCGGCAAAGCGCGCGGTCAACTCCGCCAGATCACGCCCTTCGCCAAGGAACTTGCCCTGGCCGTCGACGATTTCCAGGTTCATCCGCAAATGGCTTTCGACCTGCTGCGACGCTTCGGCCCAGGCCTCATCGCTGACCCGTGCGCCGGTCATGCGCAATAACTCGCGGCCCAGCGCCAGAGGCAATGAGCCCTCGCCAAAAGTCATGCGCTGCATCGCGGCTTTGACGAAATCCGGCACCGGCACGAAATTCTTGCGCAGGGCCTTGGGCAGGTTGCGCACCAGCGCAATGCACTTGGCCTCGATCACGCCCGGCACCAGCCATTCCAGACGTTCCGGCGGCAGCATCGGCAACAGCGGTGCGGGCACGCGCAAGGTCACGCCGTCACGCGGATGGTTGGGTTCGAAGTGATAACTCAGCGCCAGTTCCAAGTCGCCGATGTGCAGGGTGTCGGGGTAATGCGCAGCGGTGACTTCACTGGCTTCGCGGGCCAGCACGTCCTCTTCGCGCATGATCAGCAGCTGCGGGTCTTTCTGGCTGTTGATCCGGTACCAACTGTCGAAGGTCGCGGTCTGGTGGATCTCCGCCGGCAGGCGCGCATCGTAGAAGGCGAACAGGGTTTCTTCGTCGGCCAGAATGTCCCGGCGACGCGCCTTGGCTTCCAGTTCGTCGAGCTGTTCCAGCAGTTGCTTGTTGGCCGTCAGGCACTTGGCTTTGGATTGAATCTCACCACGCACCAAGGCTTCGCGGATAAACAACTCGCGAGACACCACCGGGTCGACCGGGCCGTAATGCACCGGCCGGCGTCCGACTACGATCAGCCCGAACAAGGTGATTTGCTCGAAGGCCACGACCTGCCCACGCCTCTTCTCCCAATGGGGTTCGAAGTGATTTTTCTTGATCAGGTGCCCGGCCAGCGGCTCGATCCAGTCGGCGTCGATCTTGGCGACCATCCGCGCGTAAAGCTTGGTGGTTTCCACCAGTTCGGCGGTCATCAGCCATTGCGGGCGTTTCTTGCCCAGGCCCGACGACGGGTGAATCCAGAAGCGTCGCTGACGGGCGCCGAGGTAATCGCCGTCTTCGGTTTTCTGGCCGATCTGGCTGAGCAAACCCGAGAGCACGGCTTTGTGCAGCTTCGGGTAATCCGCCGGCTCTTTGTTGAGGCTCAGCTGCATGTCGCGGCAGATCAGGCTCAACTGGCGATGGGAATCGCGCCACTCACGCAGGCGTAGGTAATTGAGGAAATTCTTGCGGCACCAGTTGCGCAGCGGACTGGCCGTCAGGGCTTGGCGTTGTTCTTCAAAACCTCGCCACAGATTGACCAGCCCGGCGAAGTCCGAGTCCACGTCTTTCCACTGGGCGTGGGCCTGATCGGCGGCTTGCTGACGCTCCGGCGGACGCTCGCGCGGGTCCTGGATCGACATGGCGCTGGCGACGATCAGCACTTCCTGCAAGCTGCCGAGTTTCGCCGCTTCCAGCAGCATCCGGCCCATGCGCGGGTCCACCGGCAACCGCGCCAGTTGCCGGCCGAGCGGCGTCAGTTGGCTGTTGCGGTCGACTGCCGAGAGTTCTTGCAGCAGGTTGAAACCGTCGCTGATGGCCTTGCCATCCGGCGGTTCGATAAACGGGAAATCAGTGATCTCGCCGAGACGCAGATGGAGCATCTGCAAAATCACCGCCGCGAGGTTGGTCCGCAGGATCTCCGGGTCGGTGAATTCCGGCCGATCGATGAAATCTTCTTCGCTGTACAAACGCACGCAAATACCCGGCTCGACCCGCCCGCAGCGACCTTTACGCTGATTGGCACTGGCCTGGGAAATCGCTTCGATGGGCAGGCGCTGGACCTTGGCGCGGTAGCTGTAGCGGCTGATGCGCGCGGTGCCGCTGTCGATCACGTAACGAATGCCCGGCACCGTCAGAGAGGTTTCCGCAACGTTGGTCGCCAGAACCACTCGACGCCCCGGATGCGACTGGAAAATCCGCTGCTGTTCGGCCGGCGACAACCGCGCATACAACGGCAGAATCTCGGTGTGTTTGAGCTGGGCCTTGCGCAGCATGTCCGCCGCGTCACGAATCTCGCGCTCGCCGGGCAGGAACACCAGCACGTCGCCGGGGCTCTTGCGCTCACTGCGTTCGAACGCGGCGATTTCGTCGAGGGTGGCGAGGATCGCCTGATCCACGGTCAGGTCATCCTCGACACGGTTGCCCTCCTCGTCCTGCTCCAGGGTCAGCGGGCGATACCAGGTTTCCACCGGGAAGGTGCGGCCGGAGACTTCGACAATCGGCGCGTCATCGAAGTGTTTGGAGAAACGCTCCAGGTCGATGGTGGCCGAGGTGATGATGACCTTAAGGTCCGGGCGACGGGGCAGCAGGGTTTTCAGGTAACCGAGCAGGAAGTCGATGTTCAGGCTGCGTTCGTGGGCTTCGTCGACGATGATCGTGTCGTAGCGTTCGAGGTAGCGGTCGTTCTGGGTTTCCGCCAGCAGGATGCCGTCGGTCATCAGTTTGATCAGGGTGTTGGCATCGCTCTGATCCTCGAACCGCACCTGATAGCCGACCAGCGCGCCCAACGGTGTCGCCAACTCTTCAGCGACCCGGCTCGCCACGCTGCGGGCGGCGATTCGACGCGGCTGGGTATGGCCGATCAGACCGTGTTGGCCGCGACCGATTTCCAGGCAGATCTTCGGCAACTGGGTGGTTTTACCCGAACCGGTTTCGCCGGCAATGATCAGCACCTGATGCTTTTGCAGCGCCGCTTTGATTTCGTCGCGCTTGGCGGCGATCGGCAGGCTGTCGTCGTAACGAATCACCGGCAGGCTGGCGCGCCGCGCCAACACCTGATCACAGGACGCCTGTGTGCGCGTCACCCATTGGGCCAGTTTGGCCTCGTCAGGTTTCTTGCGCAGCTCAAGCAACTGCCGCCGCAGCCGGTGGCGGTCAGCGAGCATGGCGTGATCGAGGTTTTTCAGCAGTTTGTCGATGGAAGGCGATTCGTCAGTCATCAGGTACGCAAAAGTCGTCTAGTGGCGCAGGAGGCGGATTGTCGCAGATTTAAGGGACAAGCGAGATCCCCCGTAGCAGCTGTCGAGCCCCAGCGAGGCTGCGAAGCAGTCGTAAAATCATCCAGTGCGGTGTTTCAGGTGAACCGAGGTGATCGGATTGGCGACTGCTTCGCAGCCGAGCGCAGCCTCGCTGGGGCTCGACAGCTGCTACGGGGTCGTGAGAGTCCGACTACTCGTTATCCAGGCCCTTACGCCGATACGGGAACACATCAATCACCTTCCCCGCCCGAATCGCTTCCTGCAGCCCCTTCCAGTAATCGGCGTTGTACAGCTCGCCGTGCAACTGATCGAACAACTTTCGCTGCCCGGAATCGGCAAACAGGAACGGTGGAAACTCCTCGGGGAACACGTCCAGTGGCCCGATCGAGTACCACGGTTCGGAGGCCATTTCGTCTTCCGGCGTACGCGGTTGCGGGATGTGGCGGAAGTTGGCTTCGGTCAGGAAACAAATCTCGTCGTAGTCATAAAACACCACGCGACCATGACGGGTGACGCCAAAGTTTTTCAGCAGCATGTCGCCGGGGAAAATGTTCGCCGCCGCCAGTTGCTTGATCGCCAGGCCATAATCTTCCAGCGCCTCGCGCACCTGCGCTTCGTTGGCGTGTTCCAGATAAAGGTTCAAGGGCGTCATCCGGCGTTCGGTCCAGCAGTGGCGGATCAACACCGTATCGCCTTCCACCGACACCGTGGACGGCGCCACTTCAAGCAGTTCTTCCAGGCATGCCGGCTCGAATTTGCTCAACGGGAAACGGAAGTCGGCGAACTCCTGGGTGTCGGCCATGCGCCCGACCCGGTCGACGCTTTTCACCAGCCGATACTTTTCGATCACCGTGGCGCGGTCGACGTTTTTCGACGGTGAGAAGCGGTCCTTGATGATTTTGAATACTGTGTTGAAGCCCGGCAGCGTAAACACGCTCATGACCATCCCGCGTACGCCGGGGGCCATGATGAACTGGTCGTCGGTGTTGGCCAGGTGATTGATCAGCGCCCGGTAGAACTCGGACTTGCCATGCTTGTAGAAGCCGATCGAGGTGTACAACTCGGCAATGTGTTTACCTGGCAGGATGCGTTTGAGAAAGCCAATGAATTCCGCCGGCACCGGCACATCGACCATGAAGTACGAACGGGTGAAGGAGAAGATGATCGACACCTCCGCCTCGTCGGTAATCAGCGCATCGATCTGGATGCCCCGGCCTTCGCGGTGCAGCAGCGGAATCACCAGTGGCCATTGATCGTCCTGGGTGAAGATGCGCCCCACCAGATAGGCGCCCTTGTTGCGGTAAAGCACCGAGGAAAACAGCTCGACACTCAGTTCCGGATCCTTGCAGACCCAGTCCGGCAGGTTCTCGCGCAGTTGCGCTTCGAGGCGGCGCAGGTCGCCGGGTAAATCGGCGTAGTCCTCGCTGAAGCGGAAGTCGGTAAAGATACTCGCGAGCATGCCGGACAACTGGCCATGGGGCTTGTAAGTACGGGTTTGCGCGGCCCGTGCACGGCGCAAGCTTGGCCGCGTGGTGTGGATGAACATGCAGCCGTCGCTGATCAGGTCATGGCTGAACAGCCCGCAGAAAATCGAGTTGTACCAGGTCTCGGACAGTTCATCGTCGAAGCGCAGGTCGATCAGGCTGATATAGGCGCTTTTGACCAACGGCCAGCTGCTGACGTCCATCAGCACATCGGCGGCGAACGACTGATGCAGGCGCCCGACCGTTTCGCCGACTTTCTCTTCGTAGAGGTTGATCCGCGCCGCCGACGCGACTTGCGTCGCCTGCCACTGGGCTTGCTCGAAGCGGGCTCGGGCACCGTCGGTGATCTGACGGAAATGCTCGCGGTAATCGTCAAAGCCATCGAGGATCATTCGGGCGATGTCGGCGGCTGGCCATTGCTGCGGCATGGTGGAACCTCTGCGGCTGTTCTTATCGTTGGAGCCTGAGCTTAGTGGCCCCGTGTGACGCAACGCAACCATTGCCTTGTACCCCGACTGGCGCGACACTTGCGCGCCAATCAAGGAAGGAAAGTGCTGTGAACCCCGTCGATATCCTGCGTTTGTTGTCACTTGCCGCCATTTGGGGAGCGAGCTTTCTGTTCATGCGCATTATCGCCCCAGTGATTGGCACAATCCCCACTGCCTTTTTCCGTGTATCGATTGCCGCTGTCGGGCTGCTGGTGATCGTCGGGCTGCTGCGTATCAGCTGGGATTTCAAAGGCAAACTCAAGACGGTGATGCTGCTCGGAGTAATCAACTCCGGGGTTCCGGCGACCCTTTATTCCGTAGCTGCCCAGGTGCTGCCGGCCGGTTACTCGGCCATTTTCAACGCCACCACGCCATTGATGGGGGTGTTGATCGGCGGGTTGTTCTTCAGTGAAAAGCTCACCGGAGCGAAGGTCTGCGGGGTGTTTCTCGGACTGTTCGGCGTCGGCATCCTCACCCGTGCAGGTCCGGTGGCGTTCGATATGCAACTGCTGATGGGCGCACTGGCTTGTCTGATGGCCACCACCTGCTATGGCTTTGCCGGCTTCCTCGCCCGCCGCTGGCTCGACCAGGCCGGCGGCCTCGACAGTCGCCTGTCGGCCCTGGGCAGCATGCTCGGCGCCACCTTGTTTTTGCTGCCGCTGTTCGGCTACAGCGTGATCAGCCAGCCACCGGCGAGCTGGGGCGGCTGGAGTGTCTGGTTGTCGTTGCTGGGATTGGGCTTGGGCTGCACCGCGTTTGCCTACATCGTTTACTTCCGTTTGCTCAGCTCGATCGGCCCGGTGAAGTCGATGACCGTGACCTTCATGATTCCACCGTTCGGGGTGTTGTGGGGCGCGCTGTTGCTGGATGAGCCGCTGTCGATGGCGCACCTCTATGGCGGAGTGTTGATTGCGGCGGCGTTGTGGCTGGTGTTGAAGCCGGCGGTAGTGAAGCCGGTTGAGGTGGTTGCCCGATAAAACCGCCTTCGCAGGCAAGTCGGATCACCTACAAGGCCCGGAGCTCATGCCCCGGGCCTTGTTTGTTTCAAGCAGTCTTACGGAATACAAACACCAGACCGACAATGATCAGCCCCATGCCCAGCAGGCTCAACGCCGCCAGCCGGTTGCCGAATATCAGGTAATCCATCACCGCAGTCACCGCCGGTACCAGATAAAACAGACTGGTGACATTCACCAGATTGCCCCGGGCAATCAGCCGATACAGCAGCAGCGTCGCCAGCACCGACACCACCAACCCCATCCATAACACCGGCACGATGAAGCCTGTGCTGTATTCGACGTGAAACGGCTGGAACGGCACAAACACCCCGCACAACAACAGCCCGGCCAGGTACTGCACCGGCAGTGTGCCGAGGGGATTGTCGGTGATGCGTTTCTGCATGATCGAACCGAACGTCATGCTCGCCAGCGCCAACAGACCGCAGAGCATTCCGGCCATCGACATCCCGGCCAGCCCAATGCCCTGATAAACCACCATGATCAATCCGGCCAAGCCCAACGCCAGACCGAACATCCGGCTTATTGATCGGTGCCGCTCCATGATCACTACGGTGAGAATCGGTTGAACGCCCATGATGGTTGCCATCACGCCCGGTGTGACTTTGAGGTCGAGGGCCAGCAGATAGAAAATCTGATAAGCCCCCAGCAACACCACGCCCGTGGCCATCGCATACAACATCGGCTTGCCGCCCTTGGGCAGTTTCAGCTTGAGCAGCGGCACCAGCAGCACCAACCCGCACAGAGCGATGGCGAAGCGAATCAGCAGAAAGGCAAAGGGCGAGGCGTGGGCCAGCCCCCATTTGGAGAAAATCGCCCCGCTGCTCCACAGCAGAACGAACAGGCACGTGGACGTCGCCGCAAGCGCGGACTTTTTCGAAAGGACAAACATGAATACCACCTGTAGTCAGGCAAAAAGCCAACTCAGCCGAAGCTGAAATTCAGTAGTTTTTTCAGACGGGCACAGGAGAGCAGCGGAAAAAGCTGATCAGCCCGAAAAGCCAACGCCCGGCGGTGATACGACTGCGCACACCGGCGTGCTACTGACAGGTGGAGGGTAATGACTGATCTGCGCAGGCTGCTGATTCCCGCACGGCACGACGCCAGCGTTGACCGCTGAATCGACTACCGCGTTGATAAGGGAAGCTGGCATGGGCTGATCTTTTTTGATGGGTGGAACGGTGGCTCAGAAAACCACCGAGCGCCGACTATAACCAGCGCGTGACATGGATTGCAATGACTTGACCAAATGGCCAGTAACGACAGCCAGGGAAGCGCTACTTACTCTGGGCGAAAAGGAATCGCCCGCTATGGGGGACATGGAATGCAAGAGATCAAATGCCAAGGGAACGGACTCATCTTCGGTATCAGTTGTATCGATCAAGAGCTAGAAAGTTGGCCGGTATTAATACTGCCTACCTGCAACATGAACTGGAGAGGGCCGGCCCCACAGTCCTCGATCTATCCAGAGTACGCTTTGAAGCAATCAGCGCGCAGGCATTGAATGCTTTTGAGCGCTGGGACGATCCACACTTTTCATGGGGTGAGGTCGTTAGGTGGAAAGCGAGGGAACCCTTGGCTCTGGACCTCGCCATTTGGTTCGATGAAGTACTGTGCGGACTATGCTTTGCAAACCCAAACAACAGTCGGCAACGAATCCGTATCGTGCGATTGGAGGGATGTCCTGGTGGAGTCCATGCCCTGAAAAACCGTATTGCGCCATTGGCCATATTGGTCATCGAACAGTATGCCCAAATCATCGGCAGCAGGTTCATTGAAGTTCAGGAGCCGCTGGAGGGGGCAATTTCCATTGACCAACAACTCGGTTTTTACTTTGATGCTGAAGGCCGACTTGTCAAAGCACTGGAGAGCCTAGTATCGTGAAAACTGTTCAATTAATAACCAACGGCGGAGGGAAGATGCGCAAAGTAATTAAAAAGTCCCCCACAAAGAAAAGCTCGCCCACAACAGAAAACAAGCCCATTGCTGTAGAGCTGACAGCCAGTCAACGGCACATTCTGCAGGTTATTGCGACGGGTACCGAAACCGAAGAGCCTAGCCTGCTCGCCGGGCGCCCCTAAAACTCACAGGCAAAAAAAACCGCTCCCAAAGAGCGGTTTTTTCATTCAATGATTGGCCTCAACCAAACAACCAATACCCCAACAACGTCAACACCACCACCGCCAGCACCGGTCGCAGCACGCGATAGGCCTTGGGGTTGCGGCGCTTCCACTGCTTGACCGCGCCGCTGAATTTGTCGCTGAAAGTCTTGCTCCAGGCATAAGCCTGGTTGATCCCGCCAACGCGCTCGTCGTCAAGGTTCTGCGGCGCAGTAGCACGCCCCAGCCAGCCGCTGATCCAGCGGTTGATGCGGGTCATCAGGCGGTTGCTCAAGGGGCGTTCGATGTCGCAGAACAGGATGACGCGGGTTTGCTCAGTTTCGTTCTTGACCCAGTGCACGTAGGTTTCATCGAACATCACGTCTTCGCCATCACGCCAGGCGTAGACCTGACCGTCGACGAAGATGCGGCAATCGTCGGAGTTCGGCGTCGACAACCCCAGGTGATAACGCAGGGAACCGGCGAACGGGTCACGATGCGGATTGAGGTGACTGCCACCGGGCAGCAGCGCAAACATGGCGCCTTTGACATTCGGGATTCCGCTGACCAAAGCCACGGTTTTCGGGCACAAGGCTTCAGCCGACGGCAGCGGTTTGTCGTACCACTTGAGGTAGAAACGCTTCCAGCCCTTCTTGAAGAACGAACCGAAACCGGCGTCGTTGTTCTTTTCGGCGGCGCGAATGTAGCCCTCGTCGAACAGGTGCATGGCTTCGTCGCGGATAACTTCCCAGTTGTCCCTAAGCACGTCGAGCTCCGGGAACTTGCTGCGGTCCAGATAGGGCTTGGACGGCACACCGGAGAACAGGTACATCAAGGCGTTATAGGGCGCGAACAGGGCCGAGTGATTGACGAACTGACGCAGGACCGGCAAACGCGCCTTGCCACGCAAATGCACATAGAGCGTGCTGCCGAGAAACAGCAGCAACACCGACGCCTTCGCGACAAAGGAAAAGCTCATCTACGACTCCTTGAGAATAGGAAACTCCGCACAACGCCTTTTACCCGACGTGGCAGTCGGCCATGATAAACACTACCGGCCTCGGGAAAAACCCGTATTACTCAACATTCAGTGTTAAGGATTGTGCAATAAAGCACTTCTTAACATAGGGTTCCTGAACGGGGGCTGACCTGAATCAACCCCCTGATCGACTTCAAAACAGCCATAAAATCTTATTGCTGATTTTCCTGTTCGGTAAACAAGTCACTGAACAGCATGCTCGACAGGTAGCGTTCGCCGGAGTCGGGCAGAATTACCACGATGGTCTTGCCCTGCATTTCCGGGGTTTCGGCCAGGCGTACGGCTACCGCCATGGCGGCGCCGCAAGAGATGCCGCTCAAAATGCCCTCTTCCTGCATCAGACGAAGGGCCATCGCCTTGGATTCGTCGTCGCTGACCAATTCCACCCGATCAACCATCGACAAATCCAGGTTCTTCGGCACAAAACCAGCGCCGATGCCCTGGATCTTGTGCGGGCTCGGTTTGATCTCTTCCCCGGCGATCGCCTGGGTAATTACCGGCGACACCACCGGCTCCACCGCCACCGAGAGAATCGGTTTGCCCTGGGTATTCTTGATATACCGCGAAACTCCGGTAATGGTTCCACCCGTTCCGACGCCCGCCACCAGCACGTCGACCGCACCGTCGGTGTCGTTCCAGATTTCCGGGCCGGTGGTTTTTTCGTGGATGGCCGGGTTGGCCGGGTTTTCGAACTGCCCCGGCATGAAGTAGGTGGACGGATCACTGGCGAGGATTTCGGCGGCCTTCTCGATCGCGCCTTTCATGCCCTTGGCCGGCTCCGTCAACACCAGTTCGGCGCCAAGGGCCTTGAGCACCTTGCGTCGCTCGATGCTCATGGACGCGGGCATGGTCAACATCAACCGATAACCACGGGCGGCGGCAACGAATGCCAGGCCGATACCGGTATTGCCCGAGGTCGGTTCGATGATGGTCATGCCGGGCTTGAGTTTACCGCTGCTTTCAGCATCCCAGATCATGTTCGCGCCAATTCGGCACTTGACCGAATAACCAGGGTTGCGCCCTTCGATCTTGGCCAGAATGGTGACACCGCGCGGGGCGATACGGTTGATCTGCACCAGCGGCGTATTGCCGATGGAGTGGGCGTTGTCAGCATAGATACGGCTCATGGCTGGGTCCTTATACAGCGTTGAATTAGCCCACCAAGGTATGCCTGTTACTCGTGGTCGTCCAGTCAGTCGAACGTCCGGCTGCCACAGCAGTCAACCGCTTTACATCGCCAGAGATTTGCCGCCATGAAGCGTCGATACAGTTGGCCCCTGCTGACCCTCGCCGGCCTCCTCATGCTGCTGGTTGCCGCGCACATCGCCCTGCCCTATGTCGTGCGTGACTATCTGAACGAGCGATTGGCCAACATGGGCGACTATCGCGGGCAGATTACCGACGTGGACCTGGCCCTGTGGCGCGGCGCCTACAAAATCAACGGCCTGAAAATCGTCAAGGTCGAAGGCAAGGTCCCGGTGCCTTTCGTCAACGCGCCATTGATCGACCTCTCCGTCAGTTGGCACTCACTTTGGTATGACCATGCCGTGGTGGGCAAGGCCCGGTTCGACAGGCCCGAGGTGAACTTTGTCGACGGTGGTGCCAACAAGAAAAACTCCCAGACCGGTGAAGGCACCGATTGGCGGGCTCAATTGGAGAAACTGCTGCCGATCACCCTGAACGAAGTACGGATCAACGATGGCCGGATCACCTTTCGTAACTTCAATTCAAAACCGCCTGTCAATATGAATGCCACCCAGGTCAGTGCCACCATTTACAACCTGACCAACGTGGTCGACAAAAAAGGCAAACGCGACGCACGTTTCGACGGCAAGGCCCTGTTGCTCGGGGATGCGCCGCTGGAAACCACGGCAACTTTTGATCCATTGAGCGACTTCCAGAACTTCCAATTCCGCCTGCGCGTCAAGGACCTCGAACTCAAACGCATGAACGACTTCGCCGCGGCCTATGGCAAGTTCGACTTCAATGCCGGCCATGGCGATCTGGTCATCGAAGCCGAGGCCAACAAGGGTCAACTCACTGGCTACATCAAACCGCTATTGCACGACGTCGATGTGTTCAATTGGCAACAGGACGTGGAAAACAAAGATAAAGGGCTTTTCCGTTCCATCTGGGAAGCGCTCGTCGGAGGCACCGAGAACGTGCTGAAGAACCAGCAGAAAAACCAGTTCGCCACTCGCGTCGAGCTCAAGGGCAACGTGCATCAGCGAGATATCAGCGCGTTCGAGGCTTTTTTGCAGATTTTACGTAATGGTTTCATTGAAGCATTCAATGCCCAGTACGAACGATCCAAGCCGGATTCCGGCTAAGATTTTCGTGTAACGGTGTAACGACCGGTTTCTTCCGCCGCCCGCGCCGGGTTCGATTGCTGCTGCAAAAAGTCCCAACCCAGACAAGCCAACGCCAGCGACCGAGGCACTGCTTCACGACCGCTGCTGTAGCGACTAATACTGCGGGCACTGACTCCCAGCGCCTCGGCCGCCTGATTCAGCGACAACCCGGTGCGAGCACGCCAATCGATAAAAATACGAGTGTTTTCATCTGCCGCATTTTGCGCAAGGGCATCCAGATACAGCGTGTCAGCGCCAATCTGAATATCCAGCTCGGGCCACTCCACACTCCAGCCATCGTCACCCAGGGTTGCGCCTTCAAAAGCACCGCTCTCCAGCAATGGCTGCAACCCCGGGTATGAGCGCAGGTCGCGACTTAAATCGAGGCTCTGTTGCTGCCCATCGATAAACGTCAGCGCCAGACGGTAATCCGGCAACACCTGCACGGCCGACAACCGTGGTCGTTTCATGGGTAACATCGTTTCCAATCCTCCAGCAATTGCACCTGATGGGCTCTGACCCACTCCAGCGCTTCCTTGATAATCAGCGGCGGCGCCTTGCCCAACATTACTTCGACGGTTTCCAGGCTAAGCATCACATCCAGCCCGCCACCGGTCAGGTGGACATGGGGTGGCGGATGATCCTTCTCGCGCAACTGAATTCGATACGTATCGCGAAATCGGTATTTAGTAGACATGCCCCGCAAGCTATCGCCAAAATGGCGATATCTCAATACTGGCCAGCAGCCGAGACTGAGTCAAGATGTGACGCCCCATTCAGAGACTGAATAAGCCGTCTGCGTTCACAGTCGACCGACCTGCGCGTTATAGTCGAGCCTGACCATTTATTGCGCCCCGCCCTGCCTCGCTCAGGTCGGCGTTACCGTTCGAGGATTAGCAGATGAAGTTCGAAGGCACCCAGGCCTACGTCGCCACCGATGACCTGAAGCTGGCGGTCAACGCCGCTATCACCCTGGAGCGACCACTGCTGGTCAAGGGTGAGCCAGGCACCGGCAAGACCATGCTCGCCGAGCAACTGGCCGAGTCCTTCGGCGCCAAGTTGATTACCTGGCACATCAAGTCCACCACCAAGGCGCATCAAGGCCTGTACGAGTACGACGCGGTCAGCCGCCTGCGGGATTCGCAACTGGGCGTGGACAAGGTCCACGACGTCCGCAACTACCTGAAAAAGGGCAAGCTCTGGGAGGCGTTCGAGTCCGAAGAGCGGGTGATTCTGCTGATCGACGAAATCGACAAGGCCGACATCGAGTTCCCCAACGACTTGCTGCAAGAACTCGACAGGATGGAGTTCTACGTTTATGAGATCGACGAGACCATCAAGGCCAAGAAGCGCCCGATCATCATCATTACCTCCAACAACGAGAAAGAGCTGCCGGACGCCTTCCTGCGCCGCTGCTTCTTCCATTACATCGCATTCCCGGATCGCGTGACGCTGCAGAAGATCGTCGACGTGCACTACCCGGACATCAAGAAAGACCTGGTCAGCGAAGCGCTGGACGTGTTCTTCGACGTGCGCAAGGTGCCGGGCCTGAAGAAGAAGCCCTCGACCTCCGAACTGGTGGACTGGCTGAAACTGCTGATGGCCGACAACATCGGCGAAGCGGTGCTGCGCGAACGCGATCCGACCAAGGCTATTCCGCCGCTGGCAGGCGCCTTGGTGAAGAACGAACAGGACGTGCAATTGCTTGAGCGTCTGGCGTTCATGAGTCGTCGCGGTACTCGATAAGGGCTAACGCCATGCTGCTCAACCTGTTCAACGAAATGCGCGCAGCCAAGGTGCCGGTCTCGGTGCGTGAGCTGCTGGACCTGATCAACGCGCTGAAACAGCGCGTGACCTTCGCCAACATGGACGAGTTTTATTACTTGTCGCGGGCGATTCTGGTGAAGGACGAACGGCATTTCGACAAGTTCGACCGGGCGTTCGGAGCCTACTTCAATGGTCTGGAAAAGCTCGACGATCACCTTCAGGCGTTGATCCCGGAAGACTGGCTGCGCAAGGAATTCGAACGTTCCCTGACTGACGAAGAGCGGGCCGCGATCCAGTCCCTCGGCGGCCTGGACAAGCTGATCGAAGAGTTCAAGAAACGCCTGGAAGAACAGAAAGAACGCCATGCCGGCGGCAACAAATGGATCGGCACCGGCGGCACCAGCCCGTTCGGTTCCGGCGGTTTCAACCCGGAAGGGATTCGGGTCGGCGATGCCGGTAAGCGCCAGGGCAAAGCGGTGAAAGTCTGGGACCAGCGCGAGTACAAGAACCTCGACGACTCGGTGGAACTGGGCACGCGCAACATCAAGGTCGCCCTGCGTCGCTTGCGTAAATTCGCCCGTCAGGGCGCGGCGGAAGAACTGGACATCGACGGCACCATCGACCACACCGCGCGCGATGCCGGGTTGTTGAACATCCAGATGCGTCCGGAGCGGCGCAACACCGTCAAGCTGTTGCTGCTGTTCGACATCGGTGGCTCGATGGACGCCCACGTGAAGATCTGCGAAGAGTTGTTCTCCGCCTGCAAGACCGAGTTCAAGCATCTGGAGTACTTCTACTTCCACAACTTCATTTATGAATCGGTGTGGAAGAACAACATGCGCCGCACCTCCGAGCGCACCGCCACTCAGGACTTGCTGCACAAGTACGGTGCCGACTACAAAGTGATCTTCATCGGCGATGCCGCCATGGCGCCCTATGAAATCACCCAGGCCGGCGGCAGCGTCGAGCACTGGAACGAAGAAGCCGGTTACGTGTGGATGCAGCGCTTCAAGGAAAAGTACAAGAAGCTCATCTGGATCAACCCATACCCGAAAGACACCTGGGGCTACACCTCGTCGACCAACATCGTGCGGGATTTGATCGATGATCAAATGTATCCGCTGACGTTGCGGGGGTTGGAGGAAGGGATGCGGTTTTTGTCCAAATAAAGCATTGCATCTGTGGCGAGGGGGCTTGCCCCCGTTGGGTTGCGAAGCGACCCCAAAATCTGCAATCGCGATGTATCAGACACACCGCATGCAATGGTTTTACGACTGCTGCGCAGCCGAACGGGGGCAAGCCCCCTCGCCACAGTTAAAACCGGCGCAAATACTCGACTTGTTCGCGATGCGCGACATCCTGCACCACCGGTTTCAACCGCACCTTCGCCCCCGGCAAACACTGCGCCAGCCGCGCCAACGCCAACGGCGTCAACGCCCCCAACCGCGGATAACCGCCAATGGTCTGCCGGTCATTGAGCAGCACAATCGGCTGCCCATCCGGCGGCACCTGGACCGCGCCCAGCGGGATGCCTTCGGAAATCATCGGCTTGCCCTGATACTGCAACGCCGTTCCCAACAGACGAATGCCCATGCGATCGGCGCGACTGTCGAGGGTCCAGACGCTGTTGAACGCATCAAACAGACTCTGCCCGCTGAATTCACCGATTTGCGCACCAAGCACCAGGTCCAGCGGCGCATCGAGGTTGAAATCCGGAACGTGCTCGCGAGGCAGCTCCCGTACCAGCAGCGGCGCTTCGGTGGAGTACTTCAACGACGATCCCTTGGCCAACGCTCGGCCCATGCCGTCGAGGCCACCGAGTTCCTCACGCACCACAGTCGCAGTGCTGCCCAGCACCTTCGGCGCATCAAACCCGCCTGGTGCCGCGAGGTACGCCCGAGCGCCAAGCAGCGGTTGCGTGAATTGCAATCGCTGACCTTTGCCCAGTTTGAAACTGCGCCACGGCGCCAGGGGCTGGCCATCAATCTGCGCCCCAAGATCGGCACCCGCCAATGCCAGCAAGCAATCGTCCTCGGCCACCACACTGAACCCGCCGAGGGTGATTTCGATCACTGATGCATCCAGCCCATTGCCCAGCAGCCAGTTGGCCCACGACATCGACCGCCAATCCAGCCCGCCGCCCTGGGTCACGCCCAGATGCCGCACACCAAATCGCCCGGCGTCCTGCAACAGGCAAAGCGGTGTACTTGCTTCAATCGTCATTCGGCTCATGCCAAGGTCTCCAACGGCGTGTCGTCACCGCCCAGGTTGATGAACTCGGCATGACTGACCGCCTCGAAGCGCACCGTGTCGCCCGGTTGCATCAAGCTGTAGCCGTCGCGTTCACGGTCGAACAATTTGGCCGGGGTGCGACCGATCAGGTTCCAGCCGCCGGGGGACACTACCGGATAAGCCGCCGTCTGGCGTTCGGCGATGCCGACACTGCCGGCGGCGACTTTTTTGCGCGGTGTACTCAGACGCGGTGCGGCCAACACTTCCTCCACCAACCCCATGAACGCGAACCCCGGCGCGAAGCCCAGCGCGAACACCTGATACTCGTGTTCGCTGTGACGGCGGATCACTTCATTCACCGCTAAGCCGCTACGCTGGGACAACAGGTTCAACTCCGGCCCAACGCTCAAGTCATACCAGACCGGCAGCACATGGCATTTCCCCTTGGCCCGAGCGTTGGGCGTCAGATCGATCAGGGCTTGAGCAATCAACTCCCGGGCCTGGGCAGGGTTCAATGCCATCAGATCGTAATGCACCATCAGCGTCGTGTAGGACGGCACCAGATCGATCAAATGGCTGGCGAATGCTTCTCGCAAACGCTCGCTGGCCGCGAGCATCCACGGCATGTTGGCCTCGGCAATTTCATCGAACAGGCGCACCATCAGGCAATCGAGCGCCACCACTTCCACCCGTGGCTTCATGATGCGCTCTGCTGATTCAAGGCCTCACGAATGCGCCGCACGGCGGCCACCGAACTGGCGTTGTCGCCGTGTACGCACAAGGTATTGGCCTGCAAGTGCAAGGCGCTGCCATCGCTGGCCGTGAGGTTGTCACCGCGGGCAATGATCAGCGCCTGTTCGATGATTTTCTCGGGATCGTGATGCACGGCCCCCGGCAGTTGCCGCGAGACCAGCATTCCGGCGCTGTCGTAAGCGCGATCGGCGAAGGCTTCAAACCACAGGGTCACGCCGTATTCGTCGCCCAACTGCTGGGCGGCGCTGTTGTCGCGAGTGGCCATCAGCATCAGCGGCAGTGTCCGGTCATAAGCCGCCACGGCCTGGATCACCGTACGCAATTGCGCCGGGTTGGCCATCATGTCGTTGTACATCGCGCCGTGGGGTTTGACGTAACTCACTCGCCCGCCCTGAGCCCGGCAAATGCCGTCGAGGGCACCGATCTGGTAATGCAACAGGTCCTGCAGTTCCTGGGCGGTATACGCCATGGAGCGGCGACCGAAACCGACCAGATCCTGATAGGCCGGATGCGCGCCGATCTGCACGCCGTTGCTCAGGGCCAGGCTGACGGTCTTGCGCATGATGCTCGGGTCGCCGGCATGGAAGCCGCAGGCGATGTTGGCGCAGTCGATGAAGGGCATGACTTCGGCGTCCAGACCCATGGTCCAGTTGCCGAAACTCTCGCCGATGTCGCAGTTCAATAGCAGGCGGTTCACGGTGAACACTCCTGTAGGCTTTTGTCTTTTTAGCTGAAGGGCATATGCCCCTCAGATTATCAGTTAGCGGACATCCGGTTATTCGGCGTCGAGTTGTTTGCCACGGGTTTCCGGCAAGCTGAGCGCCGCCAGGATCACCACCCCGTAGGACACCGCCGCGAAAGCCCCGATTCCCACGCTCAATGGCACCTTCTGACTGAGCAAGCCGATCAGCAGCGGAAACAACGCCGCCAACGCCCGACCGATGTTGTAGCAAAAACCCTGGCCCGAGCCGCGAATCCGCGTTGGAAACAACTCGGTCAGAAACGACCCCATGCCACTGAAAATCCCCGAAGCGAAGAAGCCCAAGGGGAAGCCCAGCCAGAGCATCACTCCGTTGCTGACGGGCAATTGGGTGTACAGCAGAACAATGGTGAACGAGCCGACGGCAAACAGAATGAAGTTCTTTTTACGACCAAGGATGTCAGTCAGATACGCGCTGATTACATAACCGATGTAGGACCCGATGATCACCATCGCCAGATAACCACCCGTGCCAAGCACGCTCAAGCCCCGTTCGTTTTTCAGAAACGTCGGCAGCCAGGAGGTGATCGCGTAGTAACCGCCGAGGGCGCCGGTGGTCAGTATCGAAGCGCGAATCGTGGTGAAGAGGATGCCAGGGGCGAAAATCTCGTAGAACTTCGCCGGGTTGCTTGGCTCTTGCTTGGCCTTGGCTTCGCGGTAGATTTCCGGATCCTTGACCAGGCGACGGACGAAGATCACGAAAATCGCCGGCACGATGCCGAGGATGAACAGTGCCCGCCAGGCGTCTTCGGGCGGCAACAGCGAGAACAGCAGCGCATACAGAATCGCTGTCAGCCCCCACCCCAACGCCCAACCCGACTGCACCATGCCGACGGCTTTGCCACGGTCCTTGGCGCGGATCACTTCGCCCATCAGCACCGCGCCGGCGGTCCATTCACCACCGAAACCGAAGCCCATCAACGTGCGGCTGATCAACAGTTGCTCGTAGTTCTGGGCGAAGCCGCAAAGAAAGGTGAAGAAGGCGAACCACAACACCGTCAGTTGCAGGGTGCGCACCCGACCGATGCGGTCGGAGAGAATCCCCGCCACCCAACCACCAATAGCCGAGGCGATCAGGGTGCTGGTGTGGATCAGCCCGGCCTGGCCGGTGGTGATGCCCCACATGGCAATCAGGGTCGGTACCACGAAGCTGAGCATCTGGGTGTCCATGCCGTCCAGGCCATAGCCGATCTTGCAGCTCCAGAACGTGCGACGCTCCTGCTTGTTGATGTTGCGGTACCAGTCAAAAGGTCCCGGGCGAGCCGTGGACTTGGGGATATCGAGGGTGTCGGGCGCACTCATGGCAAAATCTCCGTGCATATTTTATTGGTATTGTTCTGAGCCCCGACGACGCCTATCGTGGGAACCGGATGGCCTGATTTTTGGGCGGTTGGCCCCGCTGCGTCCAACTAATAAAACCCCGCCCTAGACATAAGAAAAATTTTATCCACGAGCTGACCCCCATGAACCTGAAGTTTCTCGAGACGTTTGTCTGGGTCGCCCGACTCAAGAGTTTTCGCCTGACGGCGGACAAGCTCTTCACCACCCAGGCGTCGATTTCCAGCCGCATCGCCGTGCTCGAAAGCGAGCTTGGGGTGAAGCTGTTTCTGCGCGACTCCCGCGGCGTGAGCCTGACCCCCGAAGGCCTGAAAGTGCTCGATTATGCCGAGCAGATGATGGACACGATGCATGCGCTCAAGCAGGCGATCGAGACGCGTTCGAGCAAGGCCGGACGGGTGCGGATCGGCGTCATGGACACGGTGATCCACACTTGGCTCAGCCCGTTGGTGGCACAGATGATGGATCACTATCCGCTGGTGGAAATCGAGCTGGTGGCCGATACCGCGCTCAACCTCTGCGATCAGCTGCAAAAAGGCTTTCTCGATCTGATCCTGCAAACCGACCTGTTGCGCCAGGAAAGCGTGCGCAGCCTGGAATTGGTCAGTCATCCGATGGGCTGGATCGTGGCCAGCAGTTCCATCTACAACCGTGAGTATTCAGGTGTCGCCGACCTGGCGCGGGAGCGAATCATTACCTATTCGAAAAACTCCCGCCCGCACCAGGACATCGTGAGCCTGATGCAAGCCAACGGGGTCATGGCGCCACGACTGAACTGCGTGAACTCAGTGTCGGCGATTACTCGTTTACTACGCGACGGCTTCGGTATTGGCGCCCTGCCGCCGGTGCTGGTGGCCGAGGAACTGGCCCGAGGAGAGTTGACCTTGTTGGCCATCGATCAACGGCCGCCGAATTTGCAGGTGGTGGTGTCGTGGCGGGTTGGCGTGGAGTGGGTCGAAGAAATCGTGACGTTGTGTCAGCAAGTCGTGGAGTGCTATGCGCAGAAAATGGGCGAGCACTACATCGTCTTGAGCCAACCACCGGCCGGAATCTGATACACACCCTCCAAAATGTAAATATGAACCACTATCATTTGCATTATTTATTCAAAACGGTATTCTCAGCGCGCTTTCAGCTAATCAATTGTCCAGAAGGAGTCGGACCTGATGCGCGGCTACACGCAAAAACAGCAGCAATTGCTCGCTCACTGGAGCGAAGCGCTCGGCACTCAGGCTTTCCAGTCACACCGCATCACTCTCGATCATTTGAGCAATGCCCTGGAGCCCGCCGCCCAGCGCTGTTTCCAACGCCTGATCCAGGCGCTGTTTCGTGAAGAGCTGATCGACCCCGACACCTGCGAATACGACGACACCAGCCGTTGCTGGCTGCCACTTGGCGATGGCGCGCATCTTTGCTTCGAGCACTTGTCCAGCGGCAGAATGAACAGCTGGGACGTACGCGGCAGCATCGTCCTGCACACCCCGGACACACTGCCGCACAAAATCCAGTTGCCCAGCGAACTGCTCGCTCACCTCAGCACTCAGCTCAATCCGCCAGCCTCCCCCCAAGTACTGGAACGTCTGGCCCGGGAGCTGGATGACAGTTTCAGCAACGACACTCTGTGCCTGGCATTTCACCAGGGATGGACCGAGCGCCTGAGAGAGCAGATCGACGGCGGGTACGATGACAATCTGCTCGCCTGGCTCAAAGCCAGCCCCTGCCTCCAGAACCCTACGTCGCTGCTCGAACAGTGGGGGACTCTCGGCCATCCGTGGCACCCGAACTACAAGACCAAACTGGGCTTGAGCGCCGCTCAGGTCATCGCTTTCTCGCCAGAATTCGAAGCGAGTTTTCCGATCGTGCTGTGCGCCCTGCACCGCCAGTACGCACATGTTGAAGCGCTGGCTGGAACCACGGATTACTGGGATTGGTGGCAAGGTCACTTCCCACAGGCCGCCGAGCAATTGCAACGCCATTTGCAGCAAATGGGCCTGGACGCAAAGGACTACCTCCCGCTGCCGTCGCACCCATGGCAAGCCCATGAAGAGCTGCCACGTTCGTTTGCCAACGAGATCGCCGACAACCTGCTGATCGTCACTGACATCGTGGCTTTTACCGGTCACCCGACCATGTCCTTCCGCACGGTCTTGCCGCAGGCCAGTCGCACGGCACCGATGGTCAAACTGCCGGTGGCTTTGCGCCTGACCAGCGTGCAGCGCACCGTGTCGCCGCGCTCGGCCCGGATGGGTCCGCGCATCAGCCAACTGATATTGGACATCCTCGATCAGGAACCGCAGATTCAGCGCCTGCTGAACATCGTTCCAGAGCGCATCGGCGTGCATTACGCACCACTACCGGCCGATGACGAACGCTCCCGGCATGCTGGCGTGCTGTATCGCGACAACCCGCTGACCCTGCTGCAAGCAGGCGAGTTGGCGGTGCCGGTCGGCAGCCTGTTCGCCGTCAACGAATTCGAACAACCGTTGCTGCGTGATTGGGTCAGACTGGCTCAAGGCCGGGACGACAGCGAGGCCATGCTGACGTTCTTCGATGATTACCTGTCGATTGCGGTACCAAGTCTGCTGGGCATCTATCTGATGTACGGCGTGGCGTTCGAAGCGCATCAGCAAAACAGTTTCATGGTGATGGGCGCTGACGGGCAGTTGAATCGGCTGCTGTTGCGTGATTTCGGCGACGTTCGTATCGATCGCAAAACCCTGCACGCCAAGGGTATGGATATCCAGCTGCACGATCCGAAAATGACCCTGTATGACGACGCCGGCTTTGTCCGCGACAAACTCCTGCACACCACTTTCATGTGCCACCTCGGTGAGCTGACCTTGCTTTGTGCCCGCCACTGGAATGTGCCGGAAAATATCCTGTGGGAGCGATTGGCAGCGCACGTTGCACAGTGCTTCGAGACCTTGCGCGAGCGCGTTGAACCGGCACGTTGGGAATGCGAGCGCCAGGCCTTGCTGGAACAGGATTGGCCCGCCAAATCGTTCATGCGCATGCGCTTGCTCGACAGTCATGCCGACATCGTCGGACGCCTGAGTAACCCGCTGCGACCCAACACCCATGCTCGCTGACAGTCGCGCCCTGCGACTGCTGATCGTCATCCAGTTTGTCTCCATGGGCGCAATGGAAATGAGCGGCCCGTTCTGGCCCTTGCAGATCCAGCATCTGCTCGGGCCCGAAGGCGCCGGCTACACCGCGCTGTTATCGGCGATGGTCTATGCCGGCCCGATGCTGGCGGCCATGCTGCTGACCCCCCTGTGGGGCCGGTTGGGGGATCGCACCGGACACAAACCGATGATTGTTCGGGCGCTGCTGGCCCTCGCACTGTGCCAAGGGTTGGCGGCTATCACCCTCGACCCGTGGCTGCTGGTGGGCATTCGCGTGATGCAAGGCGCATTGGCCGGTTTTCTCGCTGCCGCGCAAGCCTACGCCTTGGCCTGCTGCGACAGTGCCAAACGAGGTCACACCCTGGCCCGCCTGCAATCGGCAACCGCCGTCGGCTCGTTGATCGGCCCGGTGCTGGGTGGCTGGCTGATGGACGTCTCGGGGTTTGCCTTGCTGTGTTATGGCGCGACGGCGATTTGCCTGCTGTGCGCACTGGGGAGTTTTTTCCTGCCGGCCGACAAAGCGCGAACCACGAAGAAAAAACCGGTTGAGCCGGTTGCCCTGCCCAAAGGCTGGCTCAGTGGAATCCTGTTGGTGATCGTGTTGATTCAGGCGGCGAAGATGATGCCGCAGTCGTTCTACGCTCTGTACGTCGCGAACATCCTGCATGCCCCAAGCTGGCTGATCGGTGCCACCTACGCGGCGAGCGCCGCGACCCTGGCCATTTCCGCCCCGCTGTGGGGACGCCTGTTCGACCGCTGGCAGCCGGCCTACACCTTGCGCGTCATCGAAGGCGTGGCCTGGTTATGTGCCCTGACGCTGGCGGCCACGGCATTGGCCAATGAATGGCTGGGCTTTCTCGTCAGCCGACTCGTCTGGGGCATCTGGCAAGGCGCCCTGCTGCCCGTCGCCTATGCCCTGATCGCCAACACCGTTTCCATCACCCAGCAGGGCTTCGCGCTCGGCCTCGGCAACAGCGCGGCAAAGGCTGGTGCTCTGCTCGGTGTCGTCCTTGGCGGAATAGGCATGGGCCTGGTGGGCCTGGCCCACAGTTTCTGGCTGGTGGCGCTGACCTACGCCATAGCCGCCATCGGTATCCGCTGGGTGCGCTCGTTCAACGCCACGCCTGACCGCTCGACCTTATCGCCCCACACTTATCACAACTAAAAAAGACCACGTCATGACCCGAACCAAACTCTCCCTGCTGATCCCGCTACTTGGCACCTTCAGCGCCCAGGCCTGGGCCGAGGACACCGAGCAGCAGCCCGGTACATTGAACATGCAAGCCACCGTCGTCTCCGCGACTCGCAGCGAAGCGAGCATTGCTTCGATTCCGGGCTCGGTCCAGGTGATCGACGAGCAGCAAGTCCGTGAGCAGAGTGGTGCGGGTCGCCGGGTCTCCGACATCCTCGGGCAACTGGTCCCGGGTATTGCGCCATCCAGCGGCGGGATGAGTAACTTCGGCCAGACGCTGCGCGGGCGCAACATGCTGGTGTTGATCGACGGCGTATCGCAGAACGCCACGCGCGACAACTTCCGCCAGCTCAACAGCATCGCCCCGGCCAGCATCGAACGCATCGAAGTGATCTCCGG
This sequence comes from Pseudomonas sp. 008, assembly GCF_016861935.1. Lineage (NCBI taxonomy): Bacteria > Pseudomonadati > Pseudomonadota > Gammaproteobacteria > Pseudomonadales > Pseudomonadaceae > Pseudomonas > Pseudomonas sp. 008. Next base: position 136,150 of record NZ_BOMA01000010.1, read on the forward strand.
CGCCAGCAGCATTTACGGTGCCGGTGCTTCAGGCGGCATCATCAACATCATCACCAAGCGCAATCAGGGCCAGGACATTGCCTACAGCAGCAAACTGGGCCTGACCAGCGGTAACAACCTCAACAGAAAAGGCTTCGCCTACGAAGCTTTCCAGAGTGCCACCGGGCGCAAGGATGCGTTGGACTGGTATGTGTCTGCCGACCTGACCCAGCGCAACGATCAGTTCGATGGCAACGGCAACCGCATCCCCCAGGACACCTCCCAGGGCAGCAACATGGATACCGAAACCTATGACCTGCAAGGTCGTTTCGGTTATGAGCTGGATGCCGACAAGAAACTCAGCCTGTCGCTGCAGGACTACAAGGACCAGCAGGACACCGGCTACACCAAAGACCCGAAAAACTCGCAGCAAGCGGTGGCAGTCAAAGGTCTGAAACTCGACGACCAACCCTATACCCATAACCAGGCGGTCAACCTCAACTACACCGACAAGGACTTCTACGGTCAGGGCCTGCAACTGGAAAGCTACTGGCGCCGCGCCGATGCACTGTTCTTTCCGGACCTGTCGCGGGGCAAGGCCGGGATCTCCGACAACAACAGTGTGCAGGACGTCTACGGCCTGCGCGCGGCCATCGACACGCCGCTGCCATCGATCGGGAGCGCCACGGGCAATCTGGTCTGGGGGGCTGACTATGACAATGAGCGCTCCCGTCAACGAGGTGATCAATACACGCTGAAGGGCCTGACCTATACCAAGACCGGCACCACCTACGAGCTGGGCCCGGACATCGAAACCACCACCAAATCGCTGTTCGGGCAGATGTCCTGGGACATCGGTGACTGGACCTTGCGTGGCGGTGTACGCCGCGAATGGATCGAAAGCGACGTCTCCGACAGCATCGCCTACGGTCAGATCGTCCAGACCGGCATACGCGCAACGCTGCCCGGTGACACCCTCAAATACGACGCCACGCTGTACAACCTGGGGGCGGTCTACCACCTGAGTGAAAACCAGGACGTCTTCGCCAATTACAGCCAGGGATTTTCGCTGCCGGATATCCAGCGCTTCATGCGTGACGTCAGCAGCACCTTCGATATCCAGAGTCTTAACGCCCAGGCCATCAAGGTCGACAGTTACGAGTTGGGCTGGCGTGGCAACTGGGACCAGTGGCAAGCCGACGTCACCGTGTACGAAAACACCTCAGACGTGACCCAGTTCTACGATGCCAATGATCGCGTATTGCGTCTGATCAATCAGAAAGAGCGAGTTCGCGGCATCGAAAACAGCCTGACCTACCGCGCGACCGATCACTGGTCGGTGGGTGGCACTTATGCCTGGGCCAAAGGCGAGACCGAGCAGAACGGCAAATGGATCGATCTGCCGGCCACGCGCATCTCACCTGCCAAGACCACACTGTTCGTCGGCTACACCGAAGACGACTACAGCCTGCGCCTGCAAGGCATGCGTTTGGCCAATTACGATGCCGCCGCCAAGGACAACAATGGACGCGACATCGAAGGCTATACGCTGGTGGACCTGCTCGGCTCCGTGCAACTGCCGGTCGGTCGTCTTGAAGGCGGCGTGTACAACCTGACCAACCGCACGTACCAGAACCTGTTCACCCAGGCCAACGCCAGAGCGCCGTATGCCAACGCTGAAGGCCGCACGCTGAGCATGAGCTACTCGATCGATTGGTAAAAACCGGAGCCGGCTTGCCAGCGATGCGATCTCGCGGCAATCGCCGGCAAGTCGGCTCCAGTGTTACAACCCGCGCAAATCCCGCTCTTCGATCGGCCGGCTCTGACGCAGGCGCTTGCCGCCCAGCACCACCCAGTCGATCAACCGGAACAGGCATTCAATGCCGAACGACAGCAGCAACGCGCCGCTCATGCCCCAGATCATCGCTTCAGGCGTCAGCAGGATCTGGTAGCTGTAGCCGTTCCAGGTTTCCTTGCGAATATCCGGGTCGGCCGCCAGCACCACTTGCAGGAAGCGGATGTACCACGGGCCCTGCATGGCCTGGAATTGCTTGTCCAAAGCCAATTGACGGGTGAGCAAGGTGCTCAGGCTGTCGGCATCGCTGCGAAAGATCGGGTCTTCGCTGGCACGGTAATGGGCCACCAGCGCCTGCATATCGCCCTTGAAAAACTGATTGGCAGTGCCCTGAAAACCGCTCAAACCGGTCTGCGCCTCGATCAGATGCGCCTCGACCCGCTTGGCATAGTCGCTGATGAACCCAGGCACCTGGACACCGATCAACAGGCCTGCCGCAAACAACACCAGCCGTAGATAACTGAGCAACATGGGGGGGGAGATCCTTATTCGGTCTTGCCCTGGCTGACGCATTCACCGCGTCGCCAGAGGCTCCATTGGCCCGGTTCGTAGCGGGTCCAGGTTTCGTTTTCGGTCAAGGGTTCGGTGGCGATCACCGTGACCACGTCGTTGGGCGTGGTTTCGGCCTGGAAGTCGACGATCACATCGACATCCTTCAAGCGTGCCGGGCCGAACGGGGCACGACGGGTGATCTGCGCCAGCTTGGTCGAGCAGTAGCAGAACAACCAGTCGCCATCGCTGAGCAAGCAGTTGAACACGCCTTTGCTGCGGTACTCGGCGCAAGCGGCCACCAGGTCTGGCAGCAGTTCTTCGATGTCCACCGGCTCGGGGAACGCAGCACGCACCCGGTTGAGCAAATCGCAGAATGCCGCTTCGCTGTCGGTATCGCCGACGGGGCGGTAGAAACTGGCGGTCGGGTTGAAGTCGGCCAACTGGCCATTGTGGGCGAAACACCAGTTGCGACCCCACAACTCGCGCACAAACGGGTGGGTGTTGGACAGGCAGACCTTGCCGACATTGGCCTGACGGATGTGGCCGATTACCACTTCGCTCTTGATCGGATAGCGCTGCACCAGGTTCGCCACTTCCGACTCGCTGCTCGCCGCCGGGTCCTGGAACAACCGCAGGCCACGGCCTTCATAGAAAGCGATGCCCCAACCGTCACGGTGCGGTCCGGTGCGGCCGCCGCGCTGCATCAGCCCGGTGAAGCTGAACACGATATCGGTCGGGACATTGGCGCTCATGCCCAATAACTCACACATGCTCGGACTCTCGATGAAAGGCAGGGGCACTGTTACAGACGCGGTTCAACCCGCAAACGCTGCGGGTTGCTCGGTACCGGTGGCCGGCCGTAACGATCATCACCGGCACCGCCAAACGGTTGATCGCCTTCAGGCTCGTCGGTCCGCGCCGCAGCCTTGGCGGCCTCCGCCCGCTCCTTGCGAGCCTTGGATGCGCGCTCGATCGGGAAACGGATCGCCACGAGCACCAGGTAAAGGCCGAAGGCAATCATGCCGTACATGAACAGATCGGAAATCGCCCGCCAGGCGTTGTTGCCGACCTTGAACAGTAGATCCAGTGCAGTAATGGCAATGGCTGGGGCAACCTTTTCCTTCACCGGGTCGATGATGGTCGGGCTAAACAGCAACACCGCCATCAGCAGCCGCAGCGGCTCACGCAGCCAGCGCCACATCCAGCGGGTGATGCGCATCCACACCAACAGGCAGCCTAAAGCGGCAAAGGCGTAGAGGCCCCAAGCGATCAGATAGTCGTTCTCGGTCATGGTGTCCATGGCAAGGCAGGCAAAGAGGCGCTTATAGTAACGACTTTTCGCACTTCAGACTGCCCCGCCGTCTGCGATCCCCCAATTTCGTACAACGTTCGAGAGCTCTTCATGCCCCTATCCGCCAACGTTTCCGACGCGCCCATTGCCCACAAGGCCGACGGCGATGACCCGTATGCCTGGCTGCAGGAGCGCGACACCGACGCAGTGCTCGATTACTTGAAAGCCGAAAACCGCTATCAGGAGGCGCAAACCGCCGATCAGGCCGGGCTGCGCGAAACCCTGTTCGAAGAGATCAAGGGGCGGATTCTCGAAACCGATCTGTCGCTGCCCTCGCCCTGGGGCCCGTACCTGTATTACACCCGCACCACGGCCGGCGACGAATACGCCCGTCATTACCGCTGCCCACGTCCGACCGATGGCAGCCTGCGCATCGACGAAAGCCAGGAACTCCTGCTGCTCGATCCGAACGTGCTGGCCAAGGGCGGTTTCTTTTCCCTGGGTGCGTTCAGCGTCAGCCCGGACCACCAGCGCCTGGCCTACAGCATCGATTCCAGTGGCGAGGAGGTTTACACGCTGTTCGTGAAGGAATTGTCCAGCGGCCGCGTCAGCGAACTGGAATTCCAGGACTGCGACGGCAGCATGACCTGGGCCAATGACAGCCTGACGCTGTTCTTCGGTGAACTCGACGACACCCACCGCCCTCACAAACTGTTCCGCTATCGGCTGGACGGCACCGCCGCCGAAGAAGTGTTCCATGAACCAGACGGCCGATTCTTCCTGCATTGCTACCGCTCAAGTTCCGAACGGCAATTGCTGCTGTCGCTGGGCAGCAAGACCACCAGCGAAGTCTGGGCGCTCGACGCCTCGCTGCCGCACCAGGCCTTTACCTGCCTGGCGCCGCGGGTCGAAGACCATGAATACGACGTCGATCACGGCAAACTCGATGGCGAGTGGACGTGGTTGATCCGCACCAACCGTGACGGCATCAACTTCGCCCTGTACCAGGCCGCCGACACCGGCGTCGCGCCGACCGAAGCCGACTGGCAGAACCTGATTCCCCATAGCGACACGGTGATGATCGATGGCATGAGCCTGAACGCCGAGGCCATGACCTTGAGCCTGCGTGAAGGAGGCCTGCCGATCATCGAAGTCTACCCACGGGACTTGGTGCCGTATCGCGTGCAATTACCGGATGCGGCTTACAGCCTGCATGTGCAGAACAGCCTGGAATTTATCAGCGACAGAATCCGTCTGCGCTACGAGGCCTTGAACCGTCCGGCGCAAATCCGCCAACTGATCCTGGCCACCGGCGAGCAGAAAGTCCTCAAGGAAACCCCAGTGCTCGGCCCGTTCGACGCCGACGCGTACGTCAGCCAGCGGCTTTGGGCCACGGCCCCGGACGGTACGCAAGTGCCGATCAGCCTGGTGGTCAAACGCGAATTCCTCGGTAAGCCGACGCCACTTTATCTGTACGGATATGGCGCTTACGGCGAAAGCCTCGACCCGTGGTTCTCCCACGCCCGCCTGAGCCTGCTGGATCGCGGGATGGCGTTTGCCATCGCGCATGTTCGCGGCGGCGGTGAATTGGGCGAAGCCTGGTATCGCGCCGGCAAGCAGGAGCAGAAGCACAACACCTTCAGCGACTTCATCGCCTGCGCCGAACACCTGATCGCCAACGGCTTCACCACCTCATCGCAGCTGGCAATCAGTGGCGGCAGCGCCGGTGGCCTGCTGATCGGCGCGGTGCTCAATCAGCGGCCGGAGCTGTTCGGCGCGGCAATAGCCGAAGTGCCGTTCGTCGACGTGCTCAACACCATGCTCGACCCGGAGTTGCCGCTGACCGTCACCGAATACGACGAATGGGGCAACCCGCAAGAGCCAGACGTCTATGATCGGATCAAGGCCTACGCACCGTATGAAAACGTCACCGCGCAAGCCTATCCGGCAACGCTGGTGATCGCCGGCTACAACGACAGTCGCGTGCAGTACTGGGAAGCGGCCAAGTGGGTGGCGAAATTGCGCGCGACCAAAACCGACACCAATCCCCTGCTGCTCAAGACTGAATTGGGCGCCGGGCATGGCGGGATGAGCGGTCGCTACCAGGGATTACGTGACGTAGCCCTCGAATACGCATTTGTTTTGAAGGTTTTGGGCATTGCCTGAGGAACTTGGCCCGGCGTCCCGGTCTTAACACCAGACGCCGGACCCGACACAACCCACAGGGGATAATTGGTGACTGAAGGCCCGCCCCCGCAAAAGACCACAAGAAAAAGACCGTGACGACATGTCAGAACCGACCTTACTGAACAAAGAAATTCGCGACTGGCTGATGGACTGCGGCCTGTTCGATCAACTGCTGCCGGCCGACTTCGTGGCGGCTTCAGGTTACTTCAGCATCAGCACCATCGCCGAAGGCGAAGAGATTTTCCGTGAGGGCGATGCCGGCAGTTTCATGTGCATCATCCACACCGGCCAGGTCGCGGTGCAAAAGACCAACAGCGAAGGGCAACGGGTGACCATGGCCACCTTGCGCAGCGGGCGGGCGTTCGGCGAAATGGCCGTGCTCGACGGCGAACGGCGCTCAGCCAGCTGTGTGGCCGCGAGCAACTGCCAGTTGCTCAACCTGGGTAAGGACTCCCTGGAAAAGATGCTCAACGAGGCACCGAAAATCGCCGCCAAGATCATCCGCGCCCTCGCCGTCTCCCTCTCCAAACGCTTGCGCATGGCCGACGGGCAACTGCTCTCGCAGCAGATCTAGACACTATCCGCCCGGCGTTTTGATTTTCGTCGTGCTCGGCTCAAGGCCCGGCAGGGTCTGGTCCTTGGGCGGGTTGGGCATTTCGATCGGCGGCAACAACGGTGGCCCACCGTTGCCGGTCTTGGGCACAGTGGTCGGGGTAATCTGCGGGTACGGCGTCGGCGTGGCAGTGCCGGGCGAACCGGGTATCGGCGTGGGGCCGGTGGGGATGGTTTGCTGCTCCTGGGCCTGCACTGCAGTTATCGAGAGCGCGGCCAGGGCAATGGCCGTTAGAATGGTGCGCTTCATCAATGGCTCCGTTGGCCTTGTGGTCTTTTGCAGGCTACTCCCAACCGCGTTCGTTTGCCTTCTTCCGTCTGTCCATTTCTCCCCAAGAGAGCCCCATGAAACGTTTCGTTCTGCTCGACACCACCCCCATTCCTGAAAACGGCGGTGCCCTGTGCCTGTTCGAATACGGCGAGGACTTCGTCATCAAGATCCAGGGCGGCGACGGCGGGCAGTTGATGAATACCCGCATGCACGGCTCCGAAGATGCCCTGGCGGAAATCCCCTGCCGCAAGGTCGCCGGCCGGCCGAATTCGCGGGTATTGATCGGCGGCCTGGGCATGGGCTTCACCCTCGCCTCGGCGCTCAAGCATTTGGGCAAGACCGCTGAAGTGGTGGTCGCCGAACTGGTGCCCGGCGTGGTGGAGTGGAACCGTGGGCCGTTGGGCGAAAAAGCCGGCAACCCATTGCTCGACCCGCGTACGGTGATCCGCATGGAAGACGTGGCCAAGGTGCTGCAAGCCGAGCCGCAGGGTTTCGATGCAATCATGCTCGACGTCGACAACGGCCCCGAAGGCCTGACCCAGAAGGCCAACAGCTGGCTCTACTCCGCCGGCGGCCTGAGCGCCTGCGCCAAGGCCCTGCGCCCCAAGGGCGTGCTGGCGGTGTGGTCGGCCAGCGCTGACCGGCAGTTTTCCGACAAGCTGAAAAAGGCCGGCTTCAAGGCCGAAGAAGTACAGGTCTTCGCCCACGGCAACAAAGGCACCCGCCACACCATCTGGATTGCCGAGAAGCTCAAGGGCTAGGCTAAACTTCAACACATAACCGTCATTAGTCTTTTACAAAGGTGAACCCATGAGTTCGTCAACGCCTCCAACCAACACCTCAAAGTTGGACCGCATCCTCGCCGACAACCAGCGCGACAAGGAAATGGGTTACCGCGACAAGGCCCTGAAGATGTACCCGCACGTGTGCGGCCGCTGCGCCCGTGAGTTCTCCGGCAAACGCCTGAGCGAACTGACCGTGCACCACCGCGACCACAACCACGACAACAACCCGCAGGACGGCTCGAACTGGGAACTGTTGTGCCTGTATTGCCATGACAACGAGCATTCGCGTTATACCGATCAGCAGTATTTCGACGAAGGCTCGCTGAGTACGCCAAAGATTGCCAAGGCGACGCATAACCCGTTTGCGGCGTTGGCCGGACTGATGAAGAAAGAAGACTGAAGATCTTCGCCAGCCATGCTGGCCTCTTCGCGGGCAAGCCTCGCTCCTACAGGATTACGCGACTACCGCGTATGACATTGATCCGTAGGAGCGAGCGGTGCGGCGATCCGACTTGCCCGCGAAGGCTATATCCCTGACACCACCAATCTCCAAACTGAACACCCCTCCCCCAATCCCCGTATAATCGCGCTTTTTTCCCGAAGGCACCCCGCTCGTGGCAGACAAACGGTATAGCTGCATTGGTTTGTATAACCCCAAATCACCGGAGAACGTCGGTTCGGTGATGCGCGCCGCCGGTTGCTATGGCGTGGCGTCGGTGTTTTACACCGGCAAGCGCTATGAGCGCGCCGCCGACTTCGTCACCGACACCAAGAAAGTCCACTACGACATTCCGCTGATCGGCATCGATGACCTGAAAAAAATCCTGCCGCTGGGCTGTGTACCGGTCGCGGTGGAACTGGTCGACGGCGCCCGCTCGCTGCCGGAATACACGCACCCGGATCGCGCCCTCTACATCTTCGGCCCCGAAGACGGTTCGCTGGATAAAGAGATCCGCGACTGGTGCGAAGACGTGGTCTATATCCCGACCACCGGCTGCATGAACCTGGCGGCCACGGTCAACGTGGTGCTGTACGACCGCATGGCCAAGGGCAACAACACCCGTTCAGGCCCGAAATTCCGCTGAATCACCGCACATCCGATGGAACGAGCCGACCGCCTCGACAGTCAGCTTAATTATCCATTCTTGAAGCCTGGAGACAGATCATGAGCGACCTCAAACGCGTAGAGCGCATCGAATCCACCCCGTTCCAGACTCAGCCCGCGCAGAACGTCCAGGGTTGGGAGCGCATCGGTTCCCTGGCCGGCGGTGTGGTGATGGTCGGCAAAGGCCTGCGGCGCGGTGGTGTGTTCGGGTTGCTTCAAGTGGCCATTGGCGGCGTAGCGATGGCGCGGGGTATTACCGGGCACAGTTCGGCGAAAAGCTTTCTGGAAAAGAGCCGTCAGGACATGGTTAACGCTCGGGCCAGGATTGAGCGTGCCGGGGAAGAGTTGAGTCGGTTGAAGGCCAATGCCGAGGCGGCGACCAAAACCGCCACCGTGACCGGGAATGATTCTTTGAAGTCGCCGAAAGCCGGGGTTTGATCCGGAATTTTCGGTGAGGCTCAGGGCCTCTTCGCGGGCAAGCCTCGCTCCTACGGACAATAACGCGATCGCCACAACCTGTAGGAGCGAGGCTTGCCCGCGAAGGCGGTATTACTGAAGCAACCCGGTATCAAGCACTTTGGAAGACTCGCCAATAACGCTCTCACTGAGCTGAACGAATTCCTTGGTATCGACACTCTCCAAACGCATCGCCCCGCGCAGCACATCATCCAGCGAACGCTTGTTGCGGGTCTTCAGGCGAATCTCGCGATCCAGTTCCTGCAGCAACACCACCGCTTTGGCCACTTGGGCCGGGTTGATCTGCTCCCCGCGCAAGGTCGTGACCTTCTGGCTGGCCTTGGCCAACTTGCTCTGCAAGCCCTCATACCGCTCGTCACTCATGCCGCCCGCTCGGCGCACCAGTTCGATGGCGTAATACTCGGCAAACCCTTCGCTGATCCAGTCGCTGCGCTGGCTGTCGTTGATGCGCCCGAACACCTGAGCCAATTCACGCATCAAGGCACTGGTGCCGCTTTCGCTGACCAGCGGCAAGCGGCTATTGAGATAGATCGATTCCCGCGCGGCCAGGCTGCCACGCCACATCGGGTCATTGGCGCCGACGATCAGCAGTTTGCTGGGGTGACGCGGAAAAACTTCCTGCACTTGCGGCCACACGAACGTCAGCAGCGTCAGCACATCCATGCGGCGCATCCCCTGGCCTTGGGGCGAGGCCACGGTGACTTCGGTTTCCCCCAACCGAGTGCGACGGCTGCCGAGGTTACCGGCGAGCATCCAGCCAGTGGGACGGTCGAACAGACGCGAGACGTTATCGATGCGGAACTTGTTTTTGCCAATCCGCGGCCAGCCGGTTTCGACGCTTTTCCAACCGGTGGGCAATTCGAATTCCAGGCGTGACACCAACTCGATACCGTCCTGCTGATCGAGTTTCGCCGGGGGCACCAGGTCATCGCCACGCATCAGCGCCCACGTTGGTGTCATGCGCGTGTCGAAGCTACCGCTCTTGCGCCCGTGGCTGATGCGCACGCGGTAGGTCAGGCTGGCCTTGTCGGCGGCCGGGCGCCAGACACCACGGGCCTGCGTGCCCGGTGTGAGCTGCCATTGGCCATCGGCCTTGAAATCGCTGTAGTGACTGCCATCACCCAAGTCGAAATCCAGACTGCGCACTGCCGAGCCTTGGGCCAGGGTCAGGCGCACTTCGGCCTGATCGCTTTGCGGCAACAGGCGCACGTGATAATCCAGATCGACTTTCTTCGCCGCCCACACGGGCGAACTCAAGGCCAGCAGACCGACAGCCAACGCCCGCAGCACTCCCACCGCCATACACACTCCTATTGTGGCGAGCGAGCTTGCTCGCGCCGGGCTGCGTAGCGGCCCCAAATTCTTGTAATCGCTGCCGATCTTGTGAGTGCTACGCACTAACCCGCGCGAAAAATCAGATGATCTTCCCAATCGTCTTCGGCCACGCTGCCTTCGGCGAGCATGCGCCCGGACTGGGAAATACGTTCGTGATGCACCGCATCACGATCACCGCACACCAGGTGATGCCAGAGCGGCAGGTCCTTGCCTTCGCTGACCAGTCGATAACCGCAGGTCGGCGGCAACCATTTGAACTCATCGGCCTTGCCCGGCGTGAGCTGGATGCAATCGGGGACAAAGTCGCGACGGTTGGGGTAATCGGTGCACTGACAGGTTTTGAGGTCCAACAGTTTGCAGGCGATGCGCGTGTAGTAGACGGCGTTGTCGTCTTCATCCTCGAGCTTTTGCAGGCAGCACAGGCCACAGCCGTCGCACAGCGATTCCCATTCCTCTTGATCGAGTTGATCGAGGGTTTTGCGTATCCAGAACGGTTCGACTTTGGCGGCCATGGCTCAAGCATCAACATCAGGTGGTGAAAAGGCCGCCAGTCTAGTGCCAAGGCACCGGCGGGCCAAGCATTGGCGACTGCCGGTACGACGGCACTTGTCAGTTTTTGCGCTACCCAGTAGCTTTGCCAGTCGCAAGGAGCCCTACCCAAGTGCCATTAACGCTCAACCGCGTTGCATTCAGGTGAACTGCTGGCTCAAGAAATCCTGGCGCTCAGCTCAACTGTACCCGCCGGTTTTTTACGACGACCCCCACTTTCAAACGTAAAGGAATCTCTTGATGAGTGCTAATCCACGCGTTGCCGATTACGCCATTCACCCTCAGTTCACCGATCGCTGGTCGCCCCGCGCCTTCACCGGCGAAACCATTCCCGAAGAGACCCTGCTGAGCTTCTTCGAAGCCGCCCGCTGGGCGCCATCAGCGTACAACTCGCAGCCTTGGCGGTTTCTCTATGCGCGTCGCGACACGCCGAACTGGGAGCGCTACCTGGGCCTGCTGAACGAGTTCAATCGCAGCTGGGCACAGCACGCCTCGGCGCTGGTAATCGTAATCTCGAAAACCACCTTCGTGGCACCTGGCGCCAGCGAAGAAACCCCGGCGCTGTGGCACACCTTCGACACCGGTTCCGCCTGGGGCCACCTGGCGTTACAAGCGAGCATCAGCGGCTGGCACACCCACGGCATGGCCGGTTTCGATCAGGAGCTGACCCGCAAGGAGCTGAACATTCCTGAGGGTTATGCGCTGCACGCCGCCGTGGCGATCGGCAAGCTGGGCGACAAGGCGACACTGGCCGAGTACCTGCAAGCACGTGAAGAGCCAAGCCCGCGTCGTCCGCTGAGCGAGTTGGCGGCTGAAGGTAATTTCACCCTCTAAACGCGCCGGACCTGATCGTTCCCACGCTCCGCGTGGGAATGCCGCCAGGGACGCTCCGCGTTCCGCTTCGGATGTGACGCAGAGCGTCACGGGATGCATTCCCACGCAGAGCGTGGGAACGATCAGCTGGGTGAACTCAATACCCGCGCGCGAAATCCACTTCCCCACGCAACGCTTCACCCGCCTGATACGCCCGCAGGTTCTCGACAAACAGCTTCACCATCGCAGGTGGCGAAGTCGGTGCCGAGCTGTGGCCGGTCAGCAGCAGTCCCCACGCGGTCCAGAACGGATGACGTTGCGGCAGTGGTTCCTGACGGCAGACGTCGATCACAGCCCCGGCCAGATGCCCTTCCTTCAAGGCTTCCACCAAATCCGCATCGACCACTGCAACGCCGCGCCCGACGTTGATGAACAACCCGGTTGCCTTGAACTGCTTGAACAGTGCAGCGTCATACAGGTCGTGCGTATTGGGGGTATTCGGCAGCAGATTGATCACGTAATCCACCTCACCGACCAGGCGCGGCAAATCGCTCAGCGCGCCGACTTCGACAAAAGGCGCCTGCTCCCGGGCGGTGCTGGCGATGCCGTATAACTCGACGCCAAACGGCAGTAGAAACTGCGCCACTGTCTGACCGATGTCACCGGTGCCGACAATCAGCACCTTTCGTCCAGCCAGGCTTTGACCCTGGCGATTGTCCCATTTGCGCTCGACCTGGCTGACCAGCCGCGCCAACACTTCGCGCTCGTGGCCGAGCATGTAAGTCAGCACGTATTCAGCCATGACCTGACCAAAAATCCCGACCGCGCGAGTCAGCCGATAGTGCCGTGGCAAGCCATCGGCCAGCAGCGGCGTGATACCGGCCCAGGTCGACTGCAACCATGCAGGCGTGTGGCCCTGACGCAACAGCGTCGCCAGCAGGTCCGGCTGACCGAGCCAGACTTGGCAGTCGGCGGCCTGACGGGCCAGTTCGGCGGAGTCGCCGCTGGTCAATACTTCCAGTTCAGGCGCTGCCTGACGCAACAGTTGGGCATACACAGGGTGGTCGTGTTCAGCAATCAGAACGCGCATGTTTCAAACCTTTCAAAAACAGTGCAGACGACCGCCGACGGAGGATCACTCCATCGTCACGGCCATCGCCAAAATCATTCCAGTGTTTCATAAGGCTCTGAACAGAGCCTGTCTGCCGATTACATCGGGTCGTTGCGGCGCAGCAATTCTTCCGGCAAGTGTTCGATGTATTCATCCTCGGCCGGTGGCATTTGCAGGTGGTAGCCCTGCTTGTCGAGGTTCTCCAGTACTACAGCAATGTCTTCGCGCGACAGCTTGCGCTCGGGGGTCAACACCAGGTCGAAAGCGTGGATGGCTTTGCCGAAAGCCGCCATCAGGGGTTCAGGCACGCGCTCCAGTGCATCGCTTTTGAGCACATAGAGGTACATCCCGCTTTTCTTCGAGCTTCGATAAATCGAGCAAATACGTTTCAAGGCTGTTCTCCGGCGGTGGCCAGGCTGTCGAGCAGCGCCTGGCCCATCAATTCGCGGCGCCAGCCACGCAGCGAATCAGGCAATTGGTAAGGACCATTGGGGAAGCCGCTCTTGAGCAGCGCTTCCAGGGTTTTCTTGCGCAGCATCAGCTCCGGCGCGATGTTCAGGCGCTCGGCTTCGGCCTGGCCGATGGCGCGCAGCTGTTTGACCAGCGCGGCGGCTTCCACCGGCAATGGCTCCGGCACCGCTGGCGGCCACTGATCAGGCGACACACTGCCAGAGCGCTTGATCAGATCAAGCAGAAATTCGCCGTCCTGACGCACGGTGCGCGGGTGCATGTCTTCGATTTTCGCCAGTGCGCCGAGGTTGTCCGGTTGGGTGCGTGCCAACGGCCACAGTGAATGTTCACGGATAATGCGGTTGCGCGGCAGATCACGGGCGCGGGCTTCACGCTCGCGCCAGGCGCAGAGTTCACGCAACACGGCGAGTTGGGCGCGGGACAGCTTCCAGGCCAGTTTGGCGTCGCGATAGACCTCGTACGGGTCGACCTCGCGCCGCAGATTGGCGACCAGCTCGGCTCCGTCTTCCAGGACCCACGCGTATTTTTCGTCAGAAAGCTTCGGACGCAGCTGTACGAAAACCTCTGCCAGATGCACAGCATCTTCGGCGGCGTAGCTGATCTGAGTCTCGGACAGTGGACGTTGCAGCCAGTCGGAACGGGTCTCGCCCTTCGGCAGCTCGATGCCGAGCACCTCCTGCACCAGCCGCGAATAACCCATGGAGAAACCCAGGTTCAGGTAAGCGGCGGCCAGTTGGGTGTCGAACAGCGGCGCCGGCAGGCTGCCGGTCAGGCGCAGCAGGACTTCGAGGTCTTCGCTGCACGCATGCACGACCTTGACCACGGCCTGGTTTTCCAGCAATGCGGCCAGAGGCTGCCAGTTGTCGATGGTCAGTGGGTCAATCAGGTAAGCGCGTACGCCATCGCCGATCTGCAGCAGGCCTGCGATCGGGTAAAAGGTGTCGACCCGCATGAATTCGGTGTCGAGGGCAACGAATGGCAGCTGCTGCCACTCGGTGCAAAACTGACCGAGGCTATCGTTGTCGCGAATCCAGTGAATATCGATGGCCACACGGCTCTCCCTTGAAGAATGGCGCGCAGTATATATCGCCCCCGGCGATTTCCGCGCATCCACTGAACAAGAGCTTTAGCGAAAATACCTGCCGAACAGCAAGAATTGTCTGACAGGTGAAGACTAGCTGTCCTTACGCAACACGTAGACCCGCATCCGCGTGCAACCCGGTACCAAGTCCTGGTGACTGAGCAAGCAGAAACCCGCCTGCCTGAACTCGGCCTCAAGCTCGGCCTTGCTGGCCTGTGGCTGGGCCTGTGCGCCCTCCACGTCCGAACGCTCGAGCTTGAAACGCCCATCAACCCGCACCGCCACAATCACCGTATCGCGACTGACCCGGTGGAATTCGCGCAACATGGCCAATCGATGCTCGGGACAGGCGATGCGTTGAAACAGTTGCAGGCAAAAAATGCAGTCAACCGCATTCGCCGACAAGCCGATGGTGAAGGCTGAACTCTGAAAGGTCTTGATCCGTTTCAGCAGGTTCTGCGGATGGTGGGTGCTAGCATGATCGAGCATGTCCTGAGATGGATCGGTCGCGAGGATCACCCGGTTCGCATGCTCGGCCAGCACCGGCCAGAAACGCCCGACCCCGCAGGCCACATCAAGAATCAATCCCGGTTCGCCAGCGACCTGCAGCGCGTTACGCACCAATTGCTCTTCGCGCCAGAACGTCAAACGCCCCGCCAGGCCGCGCGGTCGCGGCTGTTTACAGACGCGGGCGTGTTCCTGATCGTAGCGCCGGGCGAACTCAAGCTCGAAGGCGGATGGGGGCTGCGCGGACATGTGTAATGGCTCTTGTTGGATGTTCCAGGCGCCGCAGATTAGCGGTCGTTACGTGAAAAAAAGGTCGAGTCGCTCATTTTTTGGCCAGCACACCGTCGCCCATTGCGCCGCGGCATCCGGCGAACATATCCAGCCCCGGGTTGTAGACCGTGCTGTTGACCTCCAGCAGACCGAGCATCGAATGGAACAGGTTGTCCTGGCTCAAGGGCTTTTCACGATTCTGCTGCAGGCAATGGGTGTCCACCGAGAACGACTTTTGATAGCTGTCGGAGAACCACGCCATCATCGCTACATGTTTCTGTTGTTCCGGTGCGAGCATGTAAGGCGTGCCATGCAGGAACAGGTTGTATTCGCCCAGCGACTCGCCGTGGTCCGACAGATATAGCATCGCGGTATCAACTTTGCCCTGGTTGCTGCGCAACAGATCGATCAGGGTCGACAGCACGTGGTCGGTATACACCAGCGTATTGTCGTAGCCATTGACGATGCTTTCGCGGCTGCAATTGTTCAGCGCATTGCTTTCACACACGGGCGTGAAGTGTTCGTACTCTTTCGGGTAGCGCTTGAAGTATTCCGGACCGTGACTGCCCATTTGGTGCAGGACCAGCACGGTGTCTTTATTCAGCGTGTCGATGAAGTGCTGCATGCCTTGCAGGAGAATTTCATCGCGGCACTCACTGTTGGCGCACAGCACCGGGTCTTTCAGGTTGCTCACGTCGTCGACAGTGACCCGATCGCAGGTTCCTTTGCAGCCTGACTGGTTATCGCGCCAGATCACCTCGAGACCGGCGTGCTTGAGCACGTCCAGCAGACCTTCCTGATTCTTCGCCTTGCTGGCGTCGTAATCCTTGCGGCCCATGTTGGAGAACATGCAGGGCACCGACACTGCCGTTTCCGTGCCGCACGAATGCACATCGGTGAAGGCGATCAGGCCGGATTCCTTACTCAGTTTCGGCGTGGTGTCGCGGTCATAACCCAGGATGCCGAAGTTCTCGGCCCGGGCACTTTCGCCCACCACCAGTACCGTCAGGGATTTACGGTCATGGGCCTGCCAGGCCGGTTTTTTCTGGGCATCTTCACCCAGTTTGGCGAATGGTTGCCGTGCAGACACCACTTGCTCACGCAGATAACCGAACGAGGCACCGATGTAGTTGCTCGGCACCACCATCAGGCGCAATTCATGGTGATTGCGAAACAACGACGACAGGCCTTGATAGTTGACCAATGCGACACCGCCGATCACTGCAACCGAGGCGACGCTCACCAGCACTTTACTTAATAACTCACGGTGCCAGCGACGGTAATTAACCGGGATTTTCCACAACAACCACGACGGCAAGACGCCGAGCAACACGATATAAACAAACAGTTTTAGCGAGAGTAAGTCGCGTACTTCCGTGGCATTGGTTTCGGCGAAGTTACGCAACATACCGGCGTCGATCAGCACGCCATATTGGCTCATGAAGTACGCCACACCGGCACTGATCAGAAAGATCAGCGTCAACACGGGTTTCATCACGGGCCGGAATGCCAGCAAGGTCAGCACAATGTTGAAGGCCGCCAGGATCATCAGCCCGAACGCGACACGCATGACGATGCCTTGACCGTCTGCTGCGGTGATATCGAAGAGGTGTTGCCAGAGAACTAAATTGAACCCTGCCAATAGAAAGGCACTGGAAACCAACGTCACCCATTCGGGGCGCACGGCTTTGAACTTCAACATGTGATCGGCTGTTCCTGAAAAGAAGTGCCCGCGGCAAATGTGAAAATTTCATTGACCGAGAGGCCACAAATCTTAAGCAGTCAACCATCAATATTTCGTGAAAAAGAAGCCAACGAATAGTTGGCTTCTGGCATTAGGCCAAAACGTCCAACACTGGCGACCCGTTTCAAGCCTGATGCAGATACCAGCGCCAGTCCTGCTCACCGACTTCGCCCATGAATTGCCGGTATTCGGCTCGTTTTACTGCCAGATAGACGCCAAGAAACTCACTGCCGAACGCTTCCCTGGCCCAATTCGAGCCTTCCAGCGCTCGCAACGTGGTCAACCAGTCGGTCGGCAACAATTGCGCAGCCTGGGCGTAACCGTTGCCCTCCACCGGCGCCCCGGGGTCAAGTTGCTCGCGGATGCCGCGATGAATACCGGCCAGGATCGCCGCCGCTGCCAGATACGGGTTGGCGTCGGCACCACAGATGCGATGCTCGATATGCCGGGAGAATGCCGGCCCGCCGGGCACCCGCAAACTCACGGTGCGGTTGTCCACGCCCCAAGTGGCCGCCAGGGGTGCGTAGCTGTTGGTCTGGAAACGACGGTACGAGTTGGCGTTCGGACAGAACAACAGCAACGCATCGAGCAATGTGGCGAGCATCCCCCCGACCGCGTGTTTGAGCAGCGGCGTGCCGTCCGGGGCCTCGCTGGCGAACAGGTTATTACCGTCCTTGTCCGCCAGGCTGACATGCATGTGCATGCCGGTGCCGGCCAGGTCATCGAACGGCTTGGCCATGAAACAAGCCGTCATCCCGTGCTTGTGCGCCACGCCCTTGACCAGCCGCTTGTAGCGCACGGCTTCGTCCATCGCCTGCAAAGCGTCGGTGCGGTGTTCGAGGGTGATTTCCACCTGCCCCGGCGCGTATTCAGAAATCGCCGTGCGCGCCGGAATGCCCTGGAGCTTGCAGGCGCTGTAGAGGTCGGCCAGAAATGGCTCGATCTGTTCCAGTTCACGCAAGCCGTAGACCTGAGTCCCGCGTGGCCGCCCGCCATCGACATCCCGCGCCGGTTGCGGCCGACCGTTGCCGTCGCGCTGCTGATCCAGCAGATAGAACTCCAGCTCCGCCGCCATCACCGGGTAATAACCGTCGGCCTGCAAGCCTTCGATGACCTTGGCCAGCAGGTGCCGTGGGTCGGCGATGGTCGCGGGCATGCCCTCTTGCGGATGCATGCTGACCTGCACCGCCGCCGTGGGAATCAATCGCCACGGCATGCGCTGCAAACTGCCGCTGACGGGATAAGCGCGGCAATCGATATCACCGACGTCCCAGACCAGACCGGAGTTTTCCACGTCATCGCCATTGATGGTCAGGCCGAGGATGGTACTCGGCAGTGGCCGACCGCTTTCATACACCGCCAGCAACTCATCGCGATGCAGCAATTTGCCGCGTGGCACACCGTTATTGTCGAGGATGAACAGCTCGAACATCTCGATATCCGGGTTCTGTTCAAGAAACGTCAGGGCTTGTTCTTTGGTAGCGAAGGATGTCGTGGCACAGCTCATGGGAATTCTCGTCTATCCGCGTCAGGCAAACGCACAGGCGCCGCCGGTTTGATCCCGGCGCACAGCGCGGGACCTATCAGAACAATCAGCGGGAGATGCAGGAATCCGGCGGGCGCGCGTGACGGCAGTGCCACAGCGCCCAGAAGGCCAGTTCGGAAGGGAGTGCGACTGGACAACCGTCCATAGAGAAGACCGCAGTAAACAGATGCGCAGCAGCGTCACACGGGCGGTTAAGCCGTTAAATCGGGATTTGAAGAACCTTGGGTGTGGATTGGCTAAACAATTGATTATTCGCTAAAGGGGATTAGCCGAGCGGGACGTTATTTAATTTCTAAATACTGCTCCTGACTTTCTGATTTGCCGCCTCCAAGGCTCGCGCGCCTAATCGGCTCCTTGTTCCTGAAGGTCCGATTATGGAAAACATTCGTGCAACCTCCCGCCCTGCCCTCTGGCTGATGTTCAGCATCATTCTTGTCGCCCTGAATCTGCGTCCTTCCATGGCCGCTGTCGGCCCGTTGCTGTCTGCCATTCGCGGTGACATCCCGCTGAATTTCAGCCTGGCCTCGCTGTTGACCATGCTGCCCGTCATGGCCATGGGACTGGCGATGTTCTTTGGTATCGGCATCAGTCAGCGCTTGGGCGAGCAGCGCACCGTAGTGCTGTCGCTGCTGATCATCGGCCTGGCCACGGTGTCGCGGTTGTTCCTTGATTCGGCGGCGGAACTGATCCTGAGCGCCGTACTGGCCGGTGTCGGCATTGCGCTGATTCAGGCGCTGATGCCCGCCCTGATCAAGTCCCGTTTCAGCGACAACGTTTCCGTGCGCATGGGTCTCTACGTGACGTCGATCATGGCCGGCGCAGCAATTGCGGCGTCATTCGCGCCGTTGGTGATGACCCGCACCGGCAGCTGGCGAGTGGGGTTGGCGATCTGGGCGGCACTGGCGCTGGCGGCGTTGCTGTTCTGGTGCGTTCAACGCACGGGAATGCCGACATTGGGGGAAAAGTCGTCCCGCAAAGAATCCTTTTTCCGCAATTCCCGCGCCTGGTTACTCGCAATCTTCTTCGGCCTGGGCACGGCGTCCTACACCTGTGTGCTGGCCTGGCTGGCGCCGTACTACGTGGAAAAAGGCTGGAGCGAACAACAGGCCGGCTTGTTGTTGGGCTTTTTGACGGCCATGGAAGTGTTGTCGGGGCTGCTGACACCCGCCATCGCAAACCGCAGCCGTGATCGGCGCCTGGTGCTGGCGGTGTTGCTGGCCCTGATCATGGCCGGTTTTTGCGGGCTGATTCTGAGCCCACGACACCTGAGCCTGCTGTGGCCGTGCCTGCTGGGACTGGGCATCGGCGGGCTGTTCCCGATGAGCCTGATCGTGTCGCTGGATCATCTGGACAATCCCCAACGCGCGGGCGGGTTGACCGCCTTCGTGCAAGGCATCGGTTACCTGATCGCCGGCCTCTCGCCGCTGATCGCCGGGATGATTCGCGATCAACTGGGCAGTTTCGAATGGGCCTGGTGGTCACTGATGGGCGTCATGGCACTGATGATCCTGATGGTCCTGCGCTTCGATCCGCGGCATTACGCCAAACACATTCATTAACCCGGAACCCCCATCATGAAACGCACAGGTTTTGCTGCCGCTCACGTCGGCATGTTGCTCTGGGCGCTGTTGATTGCCGTCTCGTTTTCCGCGGCAGCCCAGGTCAGCCAGGCCATCGACCCGATTCTGCTGACCGGGTTGCGCTTGTTGTGTTGCGCCTTGGTGTTTTTGCCCTTGTTGCTGTTCAAGGGCGATACCGCCATGACCGCCCGCGGCCTGCTCGGTCATGCCGTGCTCGGCATGTTGCTGGCACTGTACTTCGGCTCGTTGTTCGAAGCACTGCGTTACACCTCGGCGGTGAACACCGGGACGATGTTTACTCTGGTGCCGTTGCTGACGCTGCTGTTCGAAGCCATCCTGACACCCGACAGCCGCCTGAAACAACGCGTGTTGCCCATGCTGGTTGCCGCGGTCGGCGCCGTGCTGCTGGTATTGAAAGGCGCAGGTCCCGGCGAACTGCCGTCGCTGTACGCGGTATCGGTGTATGCGGTCGGTTGCCTGGCAATGGCGCTCTACTCGCCCCTGAGTCAACGGCTCAAGGCCAACAGTCTCAAGGGGCGCGGCCCGGTGGGCATGACTTTCTGGAACATGCTGTTCGGCGCACTGTTTCTATTGGTGTTCTGTGGGTTCAGCGGCGGCTGGCGCTCGGCGTTGTTGCTGAGCGGGAGCGATATCTGGTGGTTGATCTACCTGGCACTGTTCGCCACCCTGACAACTTTCTGGCTGCTGCATCGAGCCATTGGCGTGATCGCTCCTTCTTCAGTCATTTCCTACATCTACCTAAGCACCCTGTTCATCACACTGTTCCACTGGTTGTGGTTACGCCAGTCGCCACGCGCACTGGAAATCTTCGGCGCGTTGCTGGTGGGCGTAGGCATGTTGGCGCTGTTAATATCCAGCCGCGATGCGATGCCTGCACAGCAATCAGCGCTGAAGGCCTCTGGCCATGTTTCGGGTGATTGAACTCACAAGTCGTGTTCATAACACTATCTGTCCCACAACCGACCATGAAACATCCTACAAGGCATTCTCTTGGCACTATCGTTCCGTTAGGATCGTTCGCACACGTTTGCGCACAGTCGGCGCAAGGAGCACAGCGGGACAGAACGGATGCTGAACAGTAACTTGCTTAGAAAGCTCGATATGCAAGACCTCATGGTGTTTGTTGCCGTGTATGAGCAAAGCAGCGTCACAGGTGTGTCGGAGGCACTTTGCGTCAGCCAGTCCACCGTGAGTTACTGCCTGAAGAAACTGCGCACAAGTTTCGAAGACGAGTTATTCATCAATACCCGCACGGGTATGCGCCCCACCTACAAAGCCAGCACCATGTATGCCCATGTGCTGAAGATTCTCGAAAGCATCAACCTGTGTCACGCCGGGACACCGACGTTCGATCCGTCTCTGCAACCGGTCACCTTCAATATCTGTGCGCCGGAATACTTCGAGCAACTGATCCTGCCGCGCCTGTTGAAGAGCTTCGATTTCGCCGACCTGCCGGTGATGGTCAACATGCACAAGTTCGAAACCGACATCCCGGCCGAAGAACTGCGCGACGGCAGCCTCGACCTGGTGATCTGTTTCGGCCCGAACTTTCATCGAAGCCACACCGACTTCAACTCCAGACGGCTACTGGAGGACGATCTGGTCTGCGTCTTCGACAAACGCGCCACGCCGCTGGAGCCGCGCTTGAGCCTGCAAGCGTTCACTGAACGTCGGCATGTGTTCCCGACGCCCTGGACGTCCACCACCAACATGGTTGACGGCTGGCTGGCTCAACAGGCCCACAAACGCCAGATTGTCGCGCGCTCCAACAGCTACAGCGCGGCACTGAAGATGATCACCGGCACCGACTTCATCTTGACCTTGCCCCGGCGCATCCAGCAATTGCTGGCCAATGAGGCGATCTTCAATCACTGCGAAGCGCCCAATGGTTTGCCGGGCTTCACCCTGGACATGCAGTGGAGTCAAAGCGTCGACCAGGACAGCGCCAACACCTGGCTGCGTGAGCAAGTGATCAAGGCCTGCGCCGAGCAGGAAATGGCCTGAAATTCAGAGGCCGATGGCAGTCTTGGTGTAGGACTCTCGATCGATGTCGATGATTTCCACACATAGCTGGACCTCAACACCGACCGGCCATTCGCACACATCCTGCACCACCGCCAGCAGGCTGTCTGATAACTGCTTCTTGATCTGCGGCGAGCGACCGCTCAACAACGCCAGTTTCACATGCACGAACGCCCGCTCACCCGGTGCAGTGCCCACCCTGAAAGTCTCGACCTTCACCGCACGAGCCTTGATGTCGAACTCTTCAAACTGCCCCGAAGCGACCAGCGCGTTGTTGAGTCGCATCAATGCCACATCGGCATTCAGTTCGGACAGGTTGGCGGTGTATTCCATGTGCAGGTGGGGCATGACGGGGTTCCTGAGGATTGGCAGAAAGGTCGTAGATATAACACCGCCCTGCTCACTCTGTCAGCGGAAGGATCGGACGTTCACTCATGAACGCCTCCAGGCGCGAGCGCAGCCAGCGTTCAGCCGGGTCGCTGTCGACATGGCTGAGCCAGACCATGGACAGGTCCAGGGTCGGCGTCTTGAACGGAAATGGCTCCTTGAACAGTTGGCCTGACGCTGCCATCGCCTCCGCAGTGTAATCCGGCAGGCTGGCGATCAGATCGGTGCCGGCGAGCAAGGCCGGCAATGAGCTGTATTGCGGAACGGACAGCACGACGTGGCGTGTTCGGCCGATCTCTGCCAGCCATTCATCGGCGTAGCCACTGACATTGGCGGTGTGGGACACCAACACATGCGGCCGCGCGCAATATTCATCGAGGGTCAACGGCGTGTCCGACGCATCTGCACGCAAGATGCTGGGCTGGATATGTCGCAACAACTTGCGTTTGGCGTTGGCCGGCAGGCCGCGGGTCTGGCTGATACCAACGGTGATATCGCCAGACGCCAGCAAGTCGGGAATGCGCCAGTAGTCGACATGCTGGACCACGAACACCACCTTCGGCGCTTCCTGGCGCAAAGAACGCAGCAGTGGCGGTAACAGACCGAACTCGACATCGTCCGACAGACCGATGCGAAACGTCATGGTGCTGCTGAGCGGATCGAAATCGTGGGTCAGGCTCAAGGCCACCGACAGCGAATCCAGTGCCGGCGACAGGTGCTGAATAATCTCCTCGGCCCGCGCTGTCGGCTCCATGCGATGGCCGACCCGAATGAACAGCGGATCGTTGAACATCGTCCGCAAGCGATTCAGCGCCGCACTGATGGTCGGCTGACCGAGGAACAGCTTCTCCGCCACCCGCGTGACGTTGCGTTCGAGCATCAATGTCTCGAACACCACCATCAGGTTGATGTCGGCCTTGCGTAGTTCGTTGCGATTCATCCGTTGCACCCCGGTCCCCAAGACTGGATGACAGTTTAGGGAGGTGTCGCGATCGGCGTCTATGCAGGTTGGCAAACGACCCGATCCATAAAAACCGGGGGCACTCACCACTCAAGAGCGCCCGGCTGAAACGAAGCTGCCCTGACTGAGCAGCTTCAGCGCCCGGAGCCTATATCTCCCTGACCGGCGTCTGCTCTTGAGTCCCTTTGATCAAACCAATGGCATGCACGCAATCAGACTTATTGACGTAAGCCTCCCCACTGGCAATCGTTTCATGATTCCCCGCCCGCAAACGCCAGCGCCATTGGCCCTTGCCGGTCTGTGAGGTGCCACGGGTTTGCCTGTAAATCTCAAAGTACATTGATCGCTCCTTGCGATGGCTGATTACGACAGATCAGAGACCTGCGAAACCAGAGTAGATGAGGAATTTTTGCGGCAACGTCTTTCAATGTCAGGGGATATTTCGAAGGAAAAACCTTGATTGCCGAAACGATCAATGAATACGGGGGACGGTAATTAGAACGACTGGGCGGAGTAACTTTTCCTGTGGGGGGACATATCTTTCTTACGCTGTTGTGCTGATTTTTCCGACACCAAAAACTTGGGGAAAAAGCGGGACGGACGCGAAAGTGGCCCGATGAAAAAAACTGCGCAAACGAAAAAGCCCCGTAGATTTTCATCTACGGGGCTTTCTATGTATGGCGGAGAGATGGAGACTCACCTAAACGACATCCCCCTCCAACAAACGCCGTGCTTTAGCACCACCCAAAAAACAGCAAGATTTATTTTCTCAGCCCGAAAACCGAACGCAATTGAAGTACATCGAAAAAATTGGCGCTGGCCAAGAAATGATCAGAAGCAGAATGACTGACGTCTACCTATTTAGGTCTCGCCACCCATTGCCACTTTTGATCCCGGCTTTACAGGCTAGCAGTAGCCGGTTCCCGTCTGACTCCATGGCACCACTACTTAATAGAGTCCCAATCAGTGCAACTGCTGCCGCTATACCCGCCTTCATGATAGTTTTCTTGGTGTTGTGAAAAGCGGTCTCGGATCGCACAGCCGCTGTTGTCCATTCACTTCAATTTGCATGCTTGTGTGAATTTATCCGTTTCTCGTGTAGATCCACCTACGGACACGGTCCCAGACCATTTAGAGTCAAACTCTTCCGACTGGAGCCCAAGTTGGATCACTGACTTCGCCTCACGAAGATCAGCTAAAACCTTGAGGATTTCCTCTTTCTCACGAGTGACGTACTGGGTGTATTGGTTATTGCGTTTCGCGCTCTCTACTGTGAAGCGATGGATCTCACCCTTGTCTACTTTGATGAGAAGTTTCCACTCTGAGCTGGTCCGCCCATCAGCCCATTTTTCTTCTTGCAAGATTGCGAGGGAGAGGCCATCCGAATCGCAGTCGAATGCAACCGCTTGGCTCGGACTGATGTTGCCGAGAAGCATTGCTTTCTTGTCGCCTGAGAAGATGTCGTCCTGAATGGTTGTATCCCATTGAGCGCTGGCAGTAGATGAAATGGCAATACCGATAAGTACAACCGTTGCCGCTATCCCTGCTTTCATGTCGATATCCTTAGGAAAGATTGGCTGATCTTAGCTGCTCTCTGGGCACCTTGCCATCACATCACTCGTTCACCCTAGGCTCAAAAGCGGATGGCTAATGCACCTTAACGATGTCCACATATCAATTGGGTTTTCTTGTTAGCTGATATCACCTAGGCTTTCCAACTGATCAACAGCTGAAATTACAAGCCAAGGAGAAGATGGCATGACGGTAGATAAAGCCTGCCCGGTAGTGCTACGGAGAAGTGAAACGCTAGAAATTTTGGCTTTTGAGCATCCGCTGGCAGGTCTGCAATTGGTCAAAGGTAGCGTGGAATCCGGAGAGTCAACTGAAGTGGCCTCTGCACGAGAGCTGGTCGAAGAAGCCGGGATTCAAGGCAAGGTGAACGAGATTTGGGTACGTTGCGCTCGCATATAACAGGACACATGTGGGCATTCCATGAGTGTCATGTTGCGCAAGACCTGCCTGATACCTGGGTTCATCATACTGAAGATGATGGAGGACATGAGTTCATTTTTTTTGGCATCCATTAATGAGTGAGCCCTCAGAAGCGTGGCATCAGATTTACAAAGATGCGTTGGGATTTATAAGACTTAGTCTCGCTAAAGCGCCAATGGAGAATTGACACTCAATTGCCACCTGTACGGCACGCCCATTTATGCAGCAGCAGTTCGGTAATCTCACTAGCCTGCTGCGTCGGCATAATCATTAAGGCGCGTCACCACCTCTACGCTAGCAGCTTAGCTGTTAGCCGTCACCTGACGCGCTCATAGTCAAGAGTCCATCTCGCCCAACTACTTACTATCACGAGGTTTGGTGCCGTATTTTCCAGTGTACGGGTTCACATTCCCTTTCGTACTGTAGTTATTATTCCTAGTGGTATCTGGATTTGTAGCGTGGGAAGGTCCGACATACGTTCCGTTACTTCGCGTATACCCACTGATGGTATGATCAGAACGACTTCCGTAAGAATAACTAGACTTGTACGAAGAATGCCCGCCGTAACTGCTACCACGAGCATAAGCATCCCCTGAAAGCGCTACTGCCGCCACCACAGCCGCCAAAAACAATGCCTTTCTCATACAACCTCCCGTTTCAGATCAATGAGAGCTCAACGATGCTGTCATCAAGTCACTCATTCCTCTTCGTCGTCATCCGATGAGGCCACTCCGCTGCCGTCTTCAACGTACGACTGACAACCTTCGTTGAATGACTGAGAAGGCGTGCTGCATGAGTTCTCGTCATCAATATCATTCTGCTCTGCCCAGTTATACCCAGCCTGATGCCCTGAGCAGTCACCCTGGCATTGATAGCCATCGAATGTGGCTGCGTAAGCCATCGCGCTGCCCAACAACAGCATTACCAGCGCGATGAATGCTCTCATTGGTGAGACTCCATCGGTAATGCTTGCGAGCATGATTCTCTCCAATTGAAAGCGCCACTTCGTGGTTACACAAACTGTAGCTCACTTTCTCTAGCGAGTTGCTGGGATTGGTGGAATGCCCGGAGTATCACGTCGCTCGCGGCGACTTCGCACTGCTTCATTCCGCTGCGTGATGACTGCGACTTGTTTGATGTCATCGCACGACGTATGGATGCGGAGCCCTCCTCCCCAAGCGAGCAGAAGGGCACTTAAACGCGCGATCCATGAAATGTGCGGTGAGCGCTTAGAGAGAGCCGAAAAGTCTTCCGGCTGCTTATGAGACGGGCAAACCACCCGTAATCCACAACTAGCTTATGCGATCTTAAATGCGCCCAATCCTCTGATGCTGACCCGTTTAGGATCATGTTTGGGCCTTCTATTTTATCGGCGATGTAACCGAGCCAACCAACCTTCGCTCTTGCCCTAAAAATGCCCTAAACCAAAAAACCAGAAACTAAAAAGCCCCGTAGATTTTCATCTACGGGGCTTTTCTATGTATGGCGGAGAGATAGGGATTCGAACCCTAGGTACCGGTGAAGGTACAACGGATTTCGAATCCGTCCCATTCGGCCACTCTGGCATCTCTCCAACGGCGCGCATCATAACAGCACAATCGCCGGAAGCGAACCCCCTTTAGCGATTTTTTTCCGTGCTATCAGATGCTTGCGTCGATTAAAGCGGTACGCCCAGACGGTTGGCGACTTCTTCGTAGGCTTCGATGACATCACCGAGGCCCTGACGGAAGCGGTCCTTGTCCATTTTCTTCTTGGTGGCCTTGTCCCACAGACGGCAGCCGTCCGGGCTGAACTCGTCACCCAGAACGATGGAGCCGTCGGAGAACACGCCGAATTCGAGTTTGAAGTCGACCAGCAGCAGGCCGGCGTCGTCGAACAGTTTGCTCAGGACTTCGTTGACCTTGAGCGACAGTTCTTTCATGCGAACCAGTTGCTCGGCGGTGCCCCAACCGAATGCCACGACGTGGGATTCGTTGATGAACGGGTCGCCCTTGGCGTCGTCCTTCAGGAACAGTTCGAAGGTGTAAGGGTTGAGCTTCATACCCTCTTCAACACCCAGGCGCTTGACCAGGCTGCCGGCGGCGTAGTTACGCACGACGCATTCGACCGGGATCATGTCGAGTTTTTTTACCAGGCATTCGTTGTCGCCCAGCAGTTTGTCGAATTGCGTCGGCACGCCGGCTGCTTCGAGTTTCTGCATGATGAAGGCGTTGAACTTGTTGTTCACCATGCCTTTGCGGTCGAGCTGCTCGATACGCTTGCCGTCGAACGCCGAGGTGTCGTTGCGAAACAGCAGGATCAAGCGGTCAGCGTCATCGGTCTTGTAAACCGATTTGGCTTTGCCGCGGTAGAGTTCTTCACGTTTTTCCATGATGGGCTCCGCTTGCTAAGTAGGTGGGCTAGGCGATGTGTCGCCAGTCGAGCCCTGAATCTTGATCGGCCAGTTGCAGCCAGTCCGGGTCGCACCCGAGGGTGTCGACAAAACATTGCCGGGCCAGCTGCGGCAGGTTGTTCTTGCTGCTCAGATGGGCCAGGACCAGGTGTTGCAGGCCTTGCCAGCCCAACTCGGCCACCAGGAATGCCGCCTGATGGTTGTTCAAATGTCCCAATTCACCACCCACCCGTTGCTTGAGAAAGTACGGGTAGTGACCGCGAGCCAGCATGTCACGGCAATGGTTGGCCTCGATCATTAACGCATCGAGGTCCCGATAGCCGTCCAGCACCTTGTTGCAGTACGACCCCAGGTCGGTCAACAGGCCAAAACGCCGCTGACCGTCGCTGAAGACATACTGCGTCGGCTCCTGTGCATCATGGGCCACGGCAATGACGCCGATGCTCAGAGGGCCGATTTGCAGTTGCTCGCCGCCAGCCAGAAAGCCTGCGGGTTCAATCGGTTTGCGCATCCCGCGCAGGGTCCCGCGACTGAGGTAGACAGGCAGATTGTAACGCCGAGACAGCAAACCCACGCCATGCACGTGATCGGCATGTTCGTGGGTCACAAGTATCGCGCTCAACTGCGCAGGGTTTACCCCAAGGCGCAGCAGGCGTTTTTCGGTTTCCCGCAAGGAGAAACCACAATCCACCAGCACATACGTGTCATCGCTGGCTACCAGCGTGCCGTTCCCTTGGCTACCGCTGCCGAGAACGGCAAAACGCATGCGATCAGCCCAGGTTGTCCTGAATCACGGTCAACACTTTGCGCGCCACGTCTGCTGGCGCCACGGTGTTGATGTTTTTCTCGACGGTAACTTGTACGTTCTCGCCGACCTTGCTCAGGCGAACCTGATAACGCTCGGCGCGGGCTTCAACTTCTTCCTTGTTCGGCTTGCTGCCGAACAGGCTACCGAAGAAACCTGGTTGCTCATCCTTCTTCTCGGCCTTTTCGGCGAGGTTGATGTAGTACAGGCCCAGGCTGCGGTTGATGTCTTCAACACGCCATTCGCCCTGTTCCAGCGCACGACCGACGCTCGACCAGGCACGATCCAGGTCGGTACCGACGTTGAGCACCGGGTTGCCGCTGCCATCCTCGGTCAGGCTGACACGGCTTGGCGTATCGTAATCACGCGAGGCCAGCATGGAGACCGAACCGCCCTTCTCCGAAGTGCGGCTCATGCTCGCGAGCATGTCGTCGACCAATGCTGCATCCAGGCCGGTGTTGACCGAACGATTGGTGAAGTCGACGTTGGCGGTGCTGCCGGCAGGACGCTCGGCGCTGACCACATAGACTTCACTGGTGTTGCGCTGCACGCCTGGCTCGATACGCACCCGTACGCGGGTTTCGCTGTCGGCGCCGACACCGGCTGCGCTCAGGCGCTTGGCCATGGCTGCGGACAGTTCGTCGGAATGCTGCCAGGTAGTCGTGAACTCACCGGTTTGCGGGCGCTGTTCGTCCAAACGGAAACCGTTGTCCTGGAAGAACTGCACGGCCACTGGCCAGACTTCGGCCGGTGGGTTCTGAGCCATGATCCAACGCGAATCGCCGCTCTTCTGCAAGGAGTAGGCGCTGATATCAGCCGCTGCCGACAGCGGCTGCGGACGAGGCACGACATATTCGCCCTTGGCTGTATCGTCAGCCACATTGCGCGGGATCGGCAACAGTGGATCCAGACGCTTGGAGGTGCTGACGTTTGGTGGCAGTTGCATCGGTGCAGTCTGTTGCGCTTCCAGGTAATCGCTACCACGGTCACGGAAGTAACCTTCCGGGCCCCAGATCCATCCGCAGCCACTGGTGCTGGAGATAATCAAGGCAAGTGCGGAAAGTCCGGCCATTCGCTTCATGCGTAGTACTTCCTCAATTAAACCAGGACGCCGGACTGGCGCATGGCCTGCCGCAGCGGTTCGTGACAGGCAGCACTGAGCCAGGTGAGCGGCAGACGGATACCGTCCGGCATCAGGCCCATTTCATGCAGCGCCCATTTCACGGGGATAGGGTTGGATTCGATAAACAAGGTTTTATTGAGCGGCATCAGCTTTTCGTGGATCGCCCGGGCTTTGACGGCATCACCGGCCATCGCAGCGGCGCACAGCTCGCTCATGGCGCGCGGTGCAACGTTGGCGGTCACCGAAATGTTGCCCTTGCCACCGAGCAGCATCAGCTCGACCGCGGTCGCATCGTCACCGGAATAGACCAGGAAGTCGCTGCTCACGCCGGCCAGGATGTCCTTGGCGCGCTGCAGGTCGCCCGTGGCTTCCTTGATGCCGATGATGTTCTTCACGGTCGACAGGCGGATTACCGTCTCGGCCTGCATGTCGCACGCGGTACGACCCGGCACATTGTAAAGAATCTGCGGGATATCGACCGCTTCGGCGATGGCGCGGAAGTGCAGGTACAGGCCTTCTTGCGTCGGCTTGTTGTAATAAGGGGTTACCAGCAGGCACGCGTCGGCGCCAGCGTTCTTCGCATTGGTCGTCAGTTCGATCGCTTCACGCGTCGAATTGGCGCCCGTACCGGCGATCACCGGAATACGCCCTGCAACCTGGGCAACCACGCGACGAATCACTTCGATGTGCTCGTTCACGTCCAGCGTGGCCGACTCACCCGTAGTGCCGACCGCCACGATGGCGTTGGTGCCCTCTTGCAGGTGGAAGTCCACCAGTTTGCTCAGGCTGTCCCAGTCGAGACGACCCTGTGCATCCATGGGTGTGACCAGTGCCACCATACTGCCCGCAATCATGCAACCGCTCCTGCCGGAAAAAGAGAGCGGTAATGGTACTGGCGCCAAGATGCTTGTACAAGCGAAGTACTGCGCTGCCGCCATTCCCCTTGGCGCTGCTTTTCGCTACCCTTCAGACTTTGATCGGTACTGATAAGCTCGTACGCCGGGTTCCAGCCTCCATTTTCGGCATCACAAGCCCCGATCCAGCGTTGCCACCCCTCGCTCTTGCCATACTGGAGCACGTTGCAACCTTCGGCTGGGGGTTTGTGAATTCGCATCCGCAGGCTCGTTCCCGGTAAAAAAGCCCATAAACAGTATCGACCGCTCATCGCTTTAGGAATGCTGCATGTCCACCCCCACAGTTCGCGAACAATTCCTTGTCATCAGTGCCCTCGGCGCCAACCCCATGGAGCTGACTAACGTCCTGTGCCGCGCCAGCCATGAAAACCGCTGCGCCGTGGTCACCTCTCGCCTGACGCGTCATGGCGAATGCAGCGCGCTGATCCTCGAGATCTCCGGCAGCTGGGACGCCCTGGCGCGCCTCGAAGGCAGTCTGCCGGTGCTAGCCAAACGGCATGCTTTCACTGTCAACGTGGTGCGCAGCGCAGCCCTGGAGAACCGTCCCCAGGCCCTGCCGTACGTCGCCTACGTCAGCTCAGCCTACCGCCCGGACATTATCAACGAGCTGTGCCAGTTCTTCATGGACCACAACGTCGAGCTGGAGAACCTGACCTGCGACACCTATCAGGCTCCGCAGACCGGCGGCACCATGCTCAACGCCACATTCACCGTGACCCTGCCGGCCGGCACCCAGATCAGCTGGCTGCGTGACCAGTTCCTGGATTTCGCCGACGCCATGAACCTGGACGCACTGATTGAACCGTGGCGCCCACAAAACCCAATGTAAGGAAGCTTTCATGGCCGTAGCCATCGACCAACCGGTTGCCGACTTCGAAGCACCCGCCACCAGCGGGCAGACCGTCAGCCTCGCGGCCCTCAAAGGCAAGCAAGTGGTGATTTACTTCTACCCGAAGGACAGCACGCCGGGCTGCACCACCGAAGGCCAGGGTTTTCGCGACCAGTACGCGGCGTTCAAGGCGGCCAACACCGAGGTGTTCGGCCTATCTCGCGACAGCCTGAAGTCTCACGAAAACTTCAAGTGCAAGCAGGAGTTCCCCTTCGAGCTGATCAGCGACAAGGACGAAGCCATCTGTCAGCTGTTCGACGTGATCAAGCTGAAAAAGCTCTACGGCAAGGAATATATGGGTGTTGATCGCAGCACGTTCCTGATCGACAAGAACGGCGTGCTGCGTCAGGAATGGCGCGGCGTGAAGGTGCCGGGGCATGTGGATGCGGTTTTGGCGGCCGCTCAGACGCTGAACAAGGCCTGATTTTTTGGGCGTCTATTCGGACGCCTTCGCGGGAAAGCCCGCTTCCACTGGGATGGTATGAACCCTGTGGGGCCGGGCTTGCCCGCGAAGAGACCCTCAAGTCGACGATCAAAGCAGCGGCGACACCTCCGGCTCCTTGCGCGGCCAGGCATCCAGCACGGCTTTGAACAGCGTTGCCAGGGGAATCGCAAAGAATACGCCCCAGAAGCCCCACAACCCGCCAAACAGCAGCACCGCGCAGATGATCGCCACCGGGTGCAAGTTGACCGCTTCCGAGAACAGCAGCGGCACCAGCACGTTACCGTCCAGCGTCTGAATAATCCCGTAGACCGCCATCAAATAGATGAACTGATCGCTCCAGCCCCATTGGAACAGTGCAATCAGCAGCACCGGCACGGTCACCACCACCGCCCCCACATAAGGCACCACCACCGAAACACCCACCAGCAACGCCAGCAGCGCCGCGTAATTGAGCCCCAGCGCCACGAAAGCGATGTAGGTCACGCCCCCGCAAATGAAGATTTCGATGACCTTGCCACGAATGTAATTGGCAATCTGCCGGTTCATTTCCTGGGCGACCCGAGTGATCAGCGCTCGCTCCCGCGGCAGGTAGCCGCGCACCCACTGGCCGATCATTTCCCGGTCCTTGAGGAAGAAGAACACCAGGATCGGCACCAGCACCAGGTAGATCATGATGTTCACCAGCAGCGGCAAGCTCGACAACGAGAACGTCAGCGCCCACTGGCCGAATTTACCGATCTCGCCCCGCGCCACTTCGATTGCCTGTAGCACTTGCTCGTCCGACACCAGATGCGGATAACGCTCGGGCAGCAGCAATAGCAGTGATTGCCACTTGGCGAGCATGCCGGGCAATTCGTTGAACAGCGTGATCAACTGATGCCAGAGCAATGGCACCACGACGATGATGAATACCAGCAGCCCCCCCATGAACAACGCGAAGACCAGCCCCACCGCCGCGGCACCCGGCAGGCGCAGACGCTCAAGGATCACCACCAACCCCTGCATCAAATACGCCAGCACCATCCCGGCCAGCACTGGCGCAAGCATCCCACCCAGAGTGAGAACGGCGGTAAATGCCAGAAACAGCAGCACCGCCAGCACCACGGCCTCTTCATCCGAGAAATAACGCTGAATCCAGTCGCGTAACACTTTGAACATCAATAATCCTTAGGAACGAACGCAGCAGGTTTCAGGCTTTTTTCAACCAATAGCGGTAAACGCCCGCCTCATCTTCTTCACGAAGCAGCGTATGACCGGCCAATCGGGCAAAGGTGCGAAAATCGCGCTGAGAGCCCGCATCCGTGGCAATCACCTTGAGCACCGCTCCACTGGCTAGTCGGTTGAGTTCCATCTTGGCCTTGAGCAACGGCAGCGGACAATTCAGACCGCTGGCGTCCAGCTCGGCGTCGTGGGTTACAGCGTCAGTCATCGAATCACTCCTGGGCAGGGGTTAAGCCGCTTAGAATATCTGGTCCCAAGCGTAGTGTCCGGCTACAGTAAGGTCTTTGTCGACTAAGGCTTTGTGCATGACTTTTTTGCGCCCTACCCTGCTGACGCTCGCTTGCCTGCTCGCCTCACCGGGCTTCGCCGACGACTTGCCGTCACTCGGTGACGCCAGTTCTGCCATCGTCTCGCCGCAACAGGAATACCAACTGGGCCGTGCGTGGCTGGCGATGCTGCGCAGCCAGGTGTCGCAACTCAACGATCCGCAACTCAAGGATTATGTCGAGTCCAGCGTCTACCGACTTGTGGAGACCAGCCAGGTCAATGACCGGCGCCTGGAGTTCATCCTGATCAACAGCCCACAGCTCAACGCTTTTGCCGCGCCGGGCGGGATCGTCGGCGTCAACGGCGGCTTGTTCCTCAATGCCCAGACCGAAGGCGAATATGCCTCGGTTCTGGCCCACGAACTGGCCCACTTGTCGCAGCGTCACTTCGCCCGTGGTGTCGAAGCCTCGCAACGCATGCAAGTGCCCATGATGGCGGCGCTGCTGGCCGGGATCGTGATCGCCGCTGCCGGTGCAGGCGATGCCGGGATCGCAACCATTGCCGGCACCCAGGCGGCGGCAATGCAGGAACAACGACGCTTCTCGCGCCAGAACGAACAGGAAGCCGACCGTATCGGCATCATGAATCTGGAGAAGGCCGGTTACGATCCGCGCTCGATGCCGACCATGTTCGAACGACTGATGCGCCAGTACCGCTACGATGCCAAGCCGCCGGAATTCCTGCTCACTCACCCGGTGACCGAATCGCGTATCGCCGACACCCGCAACCGCGCCGAACAGGCCAAGCCGGGCGGTATCGAAGACAGTATGCGTTATCAGCTGATTCGTGCACGCGTGCAGCTGATCTATGAAGAAACCCCAGGCTTGGGTGCCAAGCGCTTCCGCGCCCAACTCGATGAAAACCCGAAAAACGACGTCGCGCGCTATGGCCTGGCAATCGCCCAGATCAAGGGCGGCCAGCTGAATGAAGCTCGCGAGAACCTCAAGCAGCTGCTGGCCAAATCGCCGAACGAGATCATCTACAACCTGGCGCAGGTCGATCTGGACATCACCAATAATCGTCTGCCCGATGCTCAGTCACGGGTTGACCGGATGCTGACTCAGTATCCGGGCAACTACCCGCTGAATCAGGTGCGTGTTGACCTGCTGCTCAAGCAGAATCGAGCAGCCGATGCGGAAAAGGCGCTGGAGAACCTGCTCAAGACCCGCCCCGAAGATCCGGACGTCTGGTACCTGGTGGCCGAGACTCGTGGTCTGTCTGGCAACATCATCGGCCTGCATCAGGCTCGTGCAGAGTACTTCGCACTAGTCGGCGATTATCGCCAGGCGATCCAGCAACTGGACTTCGCCAAGCGCAAGGCGGGCAGCAACTTCCCGCTGTCATCGCGGATAGACGCACGGCAACGCGAGCTGATGGAACAGGAACGCATGATCAAGGACATGATGGGCTGACTGCTTCAGGGACAAAATTCAGATACAAAAAAACCGCCTCTTTCGAGGCGGTTTTTTATTCAGCCGACAACCGGTTTATTCAGCCAGCTTGAAGGTGATGAAGCTGGCGCGCCCCTGGCGCAGAACCCGCATCGACACCGAGCGGTTCTTCGGCAACGCCTTGGCAATCTCGGTGAACTCCTTCGTGGAGCCGATCGCCTGGTTGTTCAGGTGAGTGATCACATCACCAGGCTGCAAGCCGATCAGAGCAGCAGGACCGTCCTGCACGTCCTTGATTACCACACCACCTTTAAGGTCGTAGGCTTTCTTCTGCTCATCGGTCAATTCGGCCACGGAAACACCCAGGCGATTGCTGCTGCGCTCTGCGCCAGGTTTAGGCTGGGCGTCCAGCTCTTTGCCTTCTTCAGGGATAGCGCCGACGGTCAGCTCGACATTCTTGCGTTTGCCTTCGCGGATCACCTCAAGATTGGCTTTCGAGCCGGCCTTCAGCGCACCCACCAAGTGCGGCAGATCGGCGGACATGACGATCGGTTGACCGTTCATGCTCAGGATCACGTCGCCCACTTGCAGGCCCCCCTTGGCAGCCGGACCGTCATCCTGGATCTGAGCCACCAACGCACCGGCCGGTTTCTCAAGACCGAACGACTCGGCCAGATCCTTGCTCACTTCCTGGATCACCACACCCAACCAGCCACGGCTGACTTTACCGCCGCTTTTCAGCTGATTGGAAACGTCCATCGCCACATCGATAGGGATCGCGAACGACACGCCCATGAAGCCGCCAGAGCGGGTGTAGATCTGCGAGTTGATGCCGACCACTTCACCGGCCAGGTTGAACAGCGGACCACCGGAATTACCCGGGTTGATCGGCACGTCGGTCTGGATGAACGGAACATAGTTTTCGTTCGGCAGGCTGCGACCGATGGCACTGACGATGCCTTGGGTCACTGTGTGATCAAAGCCGAACGGCGAGCCGATGGCCACGACCCACTGACCGGCTTTCAGGTCCTGCGATTTGCCGAGCTTCAGAACCGGCAGGTTCTTGCCTTCGATTTTCAGCAAGGCGACGTCGGAACGCGGATCGGTACCGATCAACTTGGCTTTCAACTCACTGCGATCGGCAAGGCGCACGAGAATTTCGTCGGCATCGGCGATCACATGGTTGTTTGTCAGGATGTAGCCGTCAGACGAAATAATGAAACCCGACCCCAGGGACTGCGCTTCGCGCTGGCGATCGCCACGAGGTGAGCGTGGCTGCTGCGGCATGCCACGCTCAAAGAACTCACGCAGCATCGGCGGCAAGCCTTCAAGGTCAGGCATTTGCTCGCTGGACACTTTGCGTTCCGGCAACTTCTGGGTAGTACTGATATTCACCACCGCGGGCGAGGCCTGCTCGACCAGTTGCGTGAAGTCAGGCAAGTCGGCCGCTTGCGCAGTGACCGCCTGACCGAGCACCAGCACGGTGGCAAAAATGGAAAGATAAGACTTCAAGCGTGGTATCGACATACGGCTCCCGTTACGACGAGCATGGTTAAGCGATATGGAGCAAGGAACACCGGAAACGATACGCCGGTATTTTTGTTCCGGGAACAACAAACAAGGCCAGAGCCGAGGGGCTCTGACCTATAAAAAATTTTCGGGATATTTGCAAATGAAAATGCTCGGCAAAACATTTCGAAGCCTCAGCGACGGGGCAGCTATTGCCGACCTCCCGCACCCTACAGCCCCAATTGACGAGCATGGCTGATCAGCTCACTGCTTGTTGGTAGCCGCGGCATCGTTGCGCATGGACAGCGCAATCCGTTCGGCGGTGCCTATCGGTATTTCACCGACCACGGTCACCATTATTTCGCCTTGCGGAGTGGTCAAGCGACGGGACACAGCGACTGTTGGCCCCAGTTGGGTACGGGTGTCGGTGACTGTTGCCCCATTCAATGGCTCAAGGAACACCGAGAATCGGGCCAGACCGTCGTCGAACATCAAACTGTTGACCTGGACTTTGGTATCCGGATCCTTGTGAGAGGTACTGCTGGTCAGTTCGAAACCTGGCGGCAACCAGTCCGAATGCCAGACCTGCGCAGTCTTGACGGCGGACGCCTTGTCACTGTCCAGATTAATGGGCTTGCACTCGGAACCTGCCTGCAAATCGCTGTCGGAAGGCACCTCGGCAGTATCCAGCCGGGTGAACTGGAACCGTTCCAGCAGTTGCCCTTTGTCATTGAGCAACAATGACTTCAACGGCAAGCCTGTTTCCTTGTCCAGATGCAACTCAAAACCATAGCGGTGCTGATCGCGAGGCGTCAACGAGACGATCACCGCCGAACGCCCGGCCACGCGCGACTTGCCGATGACGGCAAGGTCATACCAATTCTTTAGCTTTTGTGGATCGAGTGCACGAGCAGCGGAGTTGGGTGAGTCCCCCAGCCCTGCTATCAGGGTGCCGCTGACGCATTGAGTATGCCCATCAATGCGCACGACTTCCTGGGCCGAACCGTCGAGCTGAAGTAAACGCTCTTGGACTTTGCCATCCTGGACGCGATGCCAGATGTTATGGGTAGAAAAACTACCGTTACGCTCGTAGACGAAAGTACCGTGAAAGCTCTGCGTTTGCTCCGCCTGTCCCAGACGCTTCAGCCAGTCCTGGGCTTCATCGGCGTGGGCTGGAACAATAAACCAGCCACTGAGCAGAAGCGTAAGTAGAGGTATGGCGCGCATGATCCTCCTTAACGGTTTTCCAGGCTTGCTGCACGAGCGTAAGGCAGAGCGCTCTCAGTACCTTTCAGTGCAGCCTGTTGAGCATGTTGGCGCAAGTAACCTGGCAGACGCTGATCGTGCCAGCCTGGCTGACCTTGCAATACGCCGTTGGCCATAGGGCCAGTGGCATCCGAACTCTCATTGTAGCCTGCCAATACAGCGGGGCCCTTGACCTGAGGAGTGGTCAGACCTGGCTGATTAGAATGCTGAGCCAGTTCGACACCTGCGATCTCGTCCTGGTTGTACAGACGTACACCTGCCAGCACGGCAATGGTCACCGAAGCAGCGACTGCCAGACGACCCAGGCTGCGCCATGGACCGCGGGAGGCTTTTGCCGGTACGGCTTCGTCAGCCAGCGCAGCAGAGACTGCCGCAGCGATGTCCAGACGAGGAAGCAGCAGGTCCTTATGCATGACCGCCCGAGCGATCTGGTAACGAGCCCAGGTATCGCGGGTTTCAACATCGTCAAAGGCATTCAATACCCGACGCAATTCCAGTTCGTCCGCTTCGTTATCCATCACTGCGGACAGCGATTCCTGCAGGGCTTCACGACTCATGGCGTTCCTCTCTTGGCTGTCGCCGCTGTCTCAGTTTTCCTGCAACAACGGCTGCAGGGCTTTATCGATGGCCTCCCGGGCGCGGAAAATCCGGGAGCGCACGGTACCCACCGGACACTGCATGACGCTGGCAATGTCCTCGTAACTCAGACCATCGAATTCACGTAAAGTTAAAGCCGTACGCAAATCTTCTGGCAGTTGCTGAATGGTTCGATGGACGGTGCCTTCGATCTCATCCCGCAGCAATGCACGTTCTGGCGACTCGAGATCCTTGAGGCCATGATCGCCATCGTAGAACTCTGCATCCTCGGAACTGACATCGCTATCCGGCGGCCGACGGCCGCGTGAAACCAGATAGTTTTTCGCCGTGTTGATGGCGATACGGTAAAGCCACGTATAAAACGCGCTGTCTCCGCGAAAATTACCAAGTGCACGGTATGCCTTGATAAAGGCTTCCTGTGCGACATCCTGGGCTTCATGGGTGTCGTGCACGAAACGCACGATCAACCCGAGAATTTTGTGCTGGTATTTCAGCACTAGCAGATCGAAAGCTCGCTTGTCGCCGCGTTGAACGCGCTCGACCAGCTGCTGATCCTCTTCCTGGGTTAGCATGAACACTCCTCGATAAGCTCGAAGGAGGCTTGCATTACTGAACGACCAGACTTGCAAACATAGACTCGGGCTTTTCGCAAAAGTTCTCCCCCTTCAAGCAAGTTTCCTGCGGGCTCTGATTTGGCACGCACGAAAAACGCAGCGCGGGAAACCCAGGCTGCGCGAATAATCTTGTCATCGGATTCGTCAGCAAGGACCTAACCGCAAGTCCCGCACCGAAACCGACACTGTTCCTTGTTTCAGGCAACCTTCTATTGATCTTGAGCCTTTGGCAAAAGTTCCATATTTATAGCTGCCTGACACCGACATTGTGCAACCGTGAAGCGAAAAAGACTGTTAAATCCACGATACAGTCGCCTTGTCGCCAAAGCATGCAAAAAAACTTCCGACGAAGCGTCCAGTCTTTTCCGTCACAGTAGTTTCACAATGCCATGTGGGCTCGACTATTGTGCCGCTCCCCCCCTCTATATACTAGAGGGCTGTGCGGTTGTCTGACCTCGCCTGTCCAGATGTCCAGCGCCACCCCGAACCGGGTCGCTTTGAGCGGAATCCTGAAATGAGCCAACAGTTTCAACACGATGTACTGGTAATTGGCAGCGGTGCTGCCGGCTTGAGCCTTGCACTGACCTTGCCCGGTCATTTGCGCATCGCGGTATTGAGCAAAGGCGACCTCGCCAATGGCTCGACCTTCTGGGCCCAGGGAGGTGTCGCCGCCGTCCTGGATGACACCGATACTGTCGAGTCCCACGTCGACGATACCCTCAACGCCGGGGGTGGCCTGTGCCATGAAGACGCCGTGCGCTTTACCGTCGAGCACAGCAGAGAAGCGATTCAATGGCTGATCGACCAAGGCGTACCCTTTACCCGTGACGAACAATCCGGCACCGAAGACGGCGGTTTCGAGTTTCACCTGACCCGCGAAGGCGGTCACAGCCATCGACGCATCATCCACGCCGCCGATGCGACGGGTGCGGCGATCTTCAGAACCCTGCTCGATCAGGCCATACAGCGGCCCAACATCGAGCTGCTGGAACAGCGGGTCGCGATCGATCTGATCACCGAAAAGCGCCTGGGCCTTGAAGGCGACCGCTGCCTCGGCGCCTACGTCCTCAACCGCAGCACGGGTGAAGTCGACACTTACGGTGCGCGCTTCGTGATCCTTGCGTCGGGCGGCGCGGCGAAGGTCTACCTCTATACCAGCAACCCTGATGGCGCCTGCGGTGATGGCATCGCCATGGCCTGGCGTTCAGGCTGCCGGGTGGCGAACCTGGAGTTCAACCAGTTCCACCCGACCTGCCTTTATCACCCGCAAGCCAAGAGTTTCCTGATCACCGAAGCCCTGCGCGGCGAAGGCGGACACTTGAAGCTGCCCAACGGCGAACGCTTCATGCAGCGCTTCGATCCACGGGCCGAACTGGCACCACGGGACATCGTCGCCCGCGCCATCGACCATGAGATGAAGCGCCTGGGTATCGACTGCGTTTACCTGGATATCAGCCACAAGCCTGAAGACTTCATCAAGACGCACTTCCCGACGGTCTATGAGCGCTGCCTGGAATTCTCCATCGACATCACCAAACAACCGATTCCGGTGGTGCCGGCGGCGCACTACACCTGCGGCGGCGTGATGGTCGATCAGCGGGGCCGCACCGACGTGCCGGGCCTGTATGCGATTGGTGAAACCAGCTTCACCGGCCTGCATGGCGCCAACCGCATGGCCAGCAACTCGCTGCTGGAGTGTTTCGTTTATGCCCGTTCGGCGGCGGCGGACATTCTTGAGCAGTTGCCAGAGGTGTCGATTCCGACCGCCCTGCCCGTCTGGGATGCCAGCCAGGTCACCGACTCTGACGAAGACGTGATCATCGCGCACAACTGGGACGAACTGCGGCGATTCATGTGGGACTATGTGGGCATCGTGCGCACCAACAAACGCCTGCAACGAGCCCAGCACCGAGTGCAGTTGTTGCTGGACGAAATCGACGAGTTCTACAGCAACTATAAAGTGAGCCGAGACCTGATCGAGCTGAGGAACCTGGCTCAGGTAGCAGACCTGATGATCCGGTCGGCCATGGAACGCAAGGAAAGTCGCGGCCTGCATTACACCCTCGACTACCCGAACCTGCTGCCGGTCGCCCTGGACACTATTCTGGTGCCGCCCACCTACGCCGACTGAACTTGAGCCGAACCCGCAGGCGTCGGTGCACATCCGCCGCCTGCGAATCCCGCGGCACGCATATCGCCCTGACGCCTCGCTCGCCCCGCAGGCGAAAGCGCAGCACCACAACCAACGGCAGCGCCAGGCTGTCCGGCCGTAGCTGTACGGGTTGCCAACCTTGCGCCTCACTCCACAACTGCCAACCATCGGCATCGCGACGCAAGCCGCGAAAGGCCTGTGGGTGTGTCAGCAGAATCTGTCGCGGCAATACCCACATGCTGTGAGCCACGCACAACGCTACGCCGAGCAGATTGGCCCAGAGTGGTATCGAGAGAAGAAACAGCGAACCCAACGCGAACAGCTGGGCGAGAAGATAAGCCGCCAGCAATTGCCGTGAGGCATGCCAGCGGCATTCGAACGCATTACTTGGGCTGGACACGATCCAGGA
This sequence comes from Pseudomonas sp. 008, assembly GCF_016861935.1. Lineage (NCBI taxonomy): Bacteria > Pseudomonadati > Pseudomonadota > Gammaproteobacteria > Pseudomonadales > Pseudomonadaceae > Pseudomonas > Pseudomonas sp. 008. Next base: position 177,648 of record NZ_BOMA01000010.1, read on the forward strand.
TCATGCGAACCATGCGCTGCAGCTCCGGATCTTCCGATTCGGCGCGTTCCATGAACCAGCCGAACATGTCCTGATCCTCGCACTCCAGCAGGCGGACATACAGCGCGCGATCTACCTCGTTCAGATTCGCGTAAACCTCTTTCACGAACGGCACCAGAAGCACGTCAAGTTCCAGCATGCCGCGACGGCTGTGCCAAAAGAGGCGGTTCAGTTCAACGTTATCGACCATGGAGCGCTCCTCAAATAGGCCGCAAGTATACAGCCCCGAGGCGAGTCGAACAGTCGGCTTTGGTCGGCACTGACGATCCTTTGTGAACTACCCATTTCAAGGGCGCCCCCTTATGATGTCCCTCAGACTCTTTACCCTGCGATGACCCATGGCCGATTCTGCTTTTTTCTGCACCCTGTCTCACGAAGGCGTTCTCGCGGTACGCGGCTCGGATGCCAGCAAATTCCTGCAAGGCCAATTGACTTGCAACCTCAATTACCTGAGCGACACCCAGGCAAGCCTTGGCGCGCGTTGCACGCAGAAAGGCCGGATGCAGTCGAGTTTCCGCATTCTGCTGGAAGGCGACGGTGTGCTCATGGCGATGGCCAGCGAGCTGCTGGAGCCGCAATTGGCGGACCTGAAAAAGTACGCGGTGTTCTCCAAATCGAAACTGACCGACGAAAGTGCCGGCTGGGTTCGTTTTGGCCTTGAGCATGGCGATGCGGCACTGGCCAGCCTGGGCCTGGCGCTACCGGCAGGCACCGACAGCGTCGTGCGCAATGGCGGCCTGATCGCCCTTCGCGTCTCGCCTGAGCGCGCTGAACTCTGGGTGAACGCCGATCAAGCCGACACCATCAAGGGCAAGCTGTCCGCCCTGCTGGCCGAAGGCGAACTGAATCAATGGCTGCTGGGCCAGATCCGCGCTGGGATCGGCCAGGTCATGCCAAGCACCCGCGAGCTATTCATCCCGCAGATGCTCAATCTGCAAGCCGTCGGCGGCGTGAGCTTCAAGAAGGGTTGCTACACTGGCCAGGAAATCGTTGCGCGCATGCAATACCTGGGCAAACTCAAGCGTCGTCTGTATCGCTTGCAACTGGAAGGTAGTGAACTGCCTGAACCCGGCACGCCACTGTTCTCCCCGACTCACGGCAGTTCGATTGGTGAAGTGGTGATCGCTGCTCGCACCGAGCAGAACATTGAACTCCTGGCCGTGCTGCAAGCCGAAGCTGCAGAAGATGGCAACCTGCACCTTGGCGCACTCGAAGGCCCGGGCCTGCACTTGCTCGACCTGCCTTACCAACTGGATCGTGATCGCGAAATCCAGCGTTAACAGCAGCACTTGTCGCAATACCCTAGAGAAAAGAAATGAGTGAGCTGGCGGATAAGGTCCAACAGGATTTGGTTGAGGCCATCGATAATGATGACCTGGTTCTGCCAACATTACCGGAAGTGGCCCTGCAGATTCGCAAGGCCGCCGAAGACCCGGAAATCAGTGTCAGCACCCTGAGCAAAGTGATCGGCCGCGATACCGCGCTGTCGGCGCGTCTGATCAAAGTGGTCAATAGCCCGTTGCTGCGCGCGACCCAGGAAGTGACTGACTTGCACACGGCCATCACCCGGCTGGGTGTCAATTACAGCAGCAACCTGGCCATCGGTCTGGTGATGGAGCAGATTTTCAATGCCCGTTCCGAAGTGGTGGAACAGAAAATGCGCGAGGTCTGGCGCAAAAGCCTGGAAATCGCCGGCGTCAGCTATGCGTTGTGCCGCAGCTACACACAACTCAAGCCTGATCAAGCGGCGCTCGGCGGGCTGGTGCATCAGATTGGCGTGCTGCCGATCCTGACCTACGCCGAAGATCACTATGAATTGCTGTCAGACCCGGTCAGCCTCAACCATGTGATCGAACGCATCCATCCGCTGCTCGGCGATAAATTGCTCAGGGTCTGGGATTTTCCGGAAATGCTGGTGCAATTGCCGGGGCTGTATCTGGATTTCAAGCGGCAATCGGCGCGGGTCGACTATGTCGATCTGGTGCAAGTGGCCAGCCTGTATTGCCACAAGGACACCGATCATCCCCTGGCCCGTATCGACCCGTTCAGTGTGCCGGCCTTCAAGAAGCTGGGAATCGATCCGGAGAACGAGGCGATGTACAAGGATCTGGAAGAGTCGCGGTCGATGTTTTACTGATTTCTGTGGCGAGGGGGCTTGCCCCCATTGGACTGCGCAGCAGTCCCTTCTTGGGGCCGCTTCGCAGCCCAACGGGAGCAAGCTCCCTCGCCACAACAAGCCTCTTTCCACAGGTGTGAGTGTGTTCACTCCCCCGCAATAAAACTTACCCGCACTTTCAGCCCCGCCAATTCGCCATCGTGCAGGCTGATCTGCGCCAGATGGGCGCGGCAGATCTCGCCGACAATCGCCAGCCCCAATCCCGACCCAGCCACCTGCTGATTGCGCCGGTAAAAACGCTCGAACACCCGCTCCCGTTCCTCAAGGGGAATTCCCGGACCATCGTCCTCGACCTCCAGCACCGCCGGCGCCGTGACCCGCAGAATCACATTGCCACCCGGTGGCGTGTGGGCCAGTGCGTTGTCCACCAGATTGCTCAACAGCTCGTTCAGCAGCGTCGGCTCACCACGCATCCACACCGGCTCGTCAGCTTCCAACGCCAGTGCCACGCCACGTGCATGAGCCAGCGGCGCCATGGCCATGCCCAGTTCACGGGCCAACTGACTGAGGTCGAGCAATTGCGCACCGCCCTCGGCGATAGCCCGGGCGCCATTCTCGACCCGTGCCAGCGAGAGCAATTGATTGGCCAGATGGGTCAGGCGATCCGTACCCTGGGCGGCCGTTTCCAGGGTGCTGCGCCAGATTTCGGGTTCGCTCGAGCGTAAGCCCAGTTCGAGACGTGCCTTGAGCGCCGCCAGCGGCGTGCGCAGTTCATGGGCGGCATCGGCGATGAATTGCGCCTGGCGCTCGAACTGCCCGCGCAAACGCTCGGTAAAGTGATTAAGCGCGCGCACCAGCGGCCCCAGCTCGTGCTGCACTTCCACCAGCGGCAAGGGCCGCAAGTCATCGGGTTGACGCTCTTCCACCGCGGTACGCAAGCGCTCCAGTGGACGCAGCGCCGCACTGACCGCAAACCACACCAGCAACAACGCACCGATCGCCAGCATGCCCAGCCGCAACAAGGTGTCGGCCATCAGGCTGCGCGCCATGCGGACCCGCGCCTCATCGGTTTCCGCCACGCGGATTTCCGCCATGCCGTTCATGTTCGGTTCGCTGACCGCTTTGAGCAGGCTGACCACCCGCACGTTCTGCCCTTGATAGGTAGCATTGTAGAAACGCGCCAGCGCCGGATAGTCATCAGTGCGCGGTGTTCCCGGTGGCGGTGCCGGCAGGTTTTCGTAGCCCGAAATCAGCTTCTGGTTGATGTCGTTGACCAGGTAAAAAATCCGCCCGGCGCTGTCGTAGGCGAACGTGTCGAGGGCCACGTAAGGCACGTTGGCGCTGAGGCTGCCGTCGCGCTGGGACAGGCCGGCGGCGATGGTCCGCGCCGAGGCCAGCAAGGTCCGGTCATACGCGGTGTCGGCGGCTTCGCGACCGTTCCAGTACGCACTCAAACCACTGGCGATCATCAACACCACCAGCAGCAGCGCGAGGTTCCACAGCAACCGCCAACGCAGGCTGCTGAGCTTATGCATCGCGGCTTTCCAGCAAATAGCCAAGGCCACGGAAGGTCACGATGGCCACCGGTTGGCCGTCGAGCTTTTTGCGCAAGCGGTGGACGTAGATCTCGATGGCATCGGGACTGGCCTCCTCGTCCAGGCCGAAGACCTGAGCCGCCAATTGCTCCTTGCTCATCACCCGGCCGGGACGGGCGATCAGGGCTTCGAGCACTGCCTGCTCGCGGGAGGTCAGGGTCAGCAATTCTTCGCCGAGGGTGAAGCGCCGGGTGTCCAGGTCATAGGCCAGCACGCCACAGCGCTGCTGGCGTTCACCGCCGAGCACACTGCGGCGCAGCAAGGCTTTGACCCGGGCCTCGAGTTCGGTCAGTTCGAAAGGTTTGGCCAGGTAATCGTCAGCCCCCAGGTTCAGGCCATGGACCCGATCCTTGACGTCGCTGCGGGCGGTCAGCATCAGCACCGGCAGGTTCTTGCCCCGGGCCCGCAAGCGCGCCAGCACTTCGAAACCGTCCATGCGCGGCAGGCCGACATCGAGGATCGCCATGGCGTATTCCTCGCTGCTCAAGGCCAGGTCGGCCGCCACACCGTCGTGCAGCACATCCACGGTCAGCCCGGTGCTCTTGAGCGCCTGGGCGACACTTTCGGCAAGCTGCAGATGGTCTTCGACGAGCAGAACACGCATGGATCTTTACCTCATTCAGGGATGGTCGACGCCATTCTTTGGCGCGGAGTTTACAGCCGCATCCGTCGCTGTGAAGCCCGAAAACCGTGAAAGTCAGCTGAAAGGTTAGCGAAAGGTAAGCCGGTTAGAGTCCAGCCACGGACAGTTTCGACTGCCGTCGCTACCGCACATAGCGTACGAAAACCGCCTCGAAGCGTTTTCGCCAAATAAGAACAATAAACGGAGTATGTCACCATGCTGTCCATGCAGCTTCAGGCTCGCCCGCCTGTTCGTTTTTCCCGCCTCAGCCAGACCGCCCTTGTCAGCGCCGCCGCCCTCGCCGGCTTTTCGCCGTTGAGCCAGGCTGCCTTCTTCGAAGACAGTAAGGCAACCTTCGAAACCCGCAACATGTATTTCAACCGCGACTTTCGCGACGGCACCAGCGCCCAGCAATCCAAGCGGGACGAATGGGCCCAGGGGTTCATGCTCAATCTGCAATCGGGTTACACCGACGGCACCGTGGGGTTCGGTGTCGATGCACTGGGCATGCTGGGGGTAAAACTCGATTCGAGTCCGGACCGCACCGGTACCGGCCTGCTACCAACCCATGACGACGGGCGCGCGGCGGACGAGTATTCCAAGCTCGGCCTGACCGGCAAAGTGAAGATCTCCGCCACGGAACTGAAAATCGGCAGCCTGATTCCGGAACTGCCGATTCTCAAGCCCAACGACGGCCGCATTCTGCCGCAGACCTTTGAAGGCGGGATGCTGACCTCCAAAGAGATCAAGAACCTGACCTTCACCGGCGGCCGCCTGGAGAAAGCCAAGGACCGCGACAGCACCGACTTCGAAGACATCGCCCTCAACAACAAGAACAGCCGCTTCGCCGGCACCGTGGCAGGCAAGCATTTTGACTTTGGCGGCGTGGACTACAAATTCACCGACAAGATCACCGGCAGCTACCACTTCGCTCAACTCGATGAAGTCTACAACCAGCACTTCCTCGGTGTTGTCGCTTCGCAACCGTTCGGCCCCGGTACTTTCGGTACCGATCTGCGATTTGCCATCAGCGACGACGAAGGCGCGGCCCGCGGCGGCAAAATCGACAACAAATCCCTGAACGGGCTGGTGAGCTACGCCTTGAACGGGCATAAACTCAGCGCCGGCTATCAGCACATGTCCGGCGACAGTGCCTTCCCCTACGTCGATGGCAGCGATCCGTACCTGGTCAACTTCGTGCAGATCAACGACTTTGCCGGCGCCGAAGAACACTCCTGGCAGGCACGTTACGACTACGACTTCGCCAAACTCGGCATTCCCGGCCTGAGCTTCATGAGCCGTTACGTGAGCGGTGACAACATCAAGCTCAAGAACGGCGACGAAGGCAAAGAGTGGGAACGCAACACCGAGATCAAATACGTCGTACAAAGCGGCGCCCTCAAGGACGTTGCCGTACGCCTGCGCAATGCCACCTACCGTTCCAACTACTCCGCTCGCGATGCCGATGAAGTGCGTCTGCTGGTGAGCTATAGCGTTGCCCTTTGGTAATTCAGTACGTCCATAACAAAAACTTAAGGAGACTTGAATGAACCTGTCACTGCGTAAAGTTGCTCTGGCCACCGGCATCATGCTGTTCGCCGGCCAATTGCTGGCCGAACCCAAACGCCCGGAATGCATCGCCCCGGCCTCGCCGGGCGGCGGTTTCGACCTCACCTGCAAACTGGCGCAAAGCGCGCTGGTCAACGAAAAACTGCTGACCAAACCGATGCGCGTGACCTACATGCCCGGCGGTGTCGGCGCGGTGGCGTACAACGCTGTGGTCGCTCAGCGCCCGGCCGATGCCGGTACGCTGGTGGCCTGGTCCAGCGGTTCGCTGCTGAACCTGGCGCAAGGCAAATTCGGGCGTTTCGATGAAAGCGCGGTGCGCTGGCTGGCGGCGGTTGGCACCAGTTATGGCGCGATCGCGGTGAAAAGCGATTCGCCCTACAAGACCCTGGACGATCTGGTCAAAGCCCTGAAGAAAGATCCGAGTTCGGTGGTGATCGGTTCCGGCGGTACCGTCGGCAGCCAGGACTGGATGCAAACCGCCCTGATCGCCAAGGCGGCCGGGATCAACCCGCGCGACCTGCGTTACGTCGCCCTCGAAGGCGGCGGTGAAATCGCCACCGCCCTGCTCGGCGGCCACATCCAGGTTGGCAGCACCGACATCTCCGACTCCATGCCACACATCCTGAGCGGTGACATGCGTCTGCTGGCGGTGTTCTCCGAGAAGCGTCTGGACGAGCCGGAAATGAAAGACATTCCGACCGCTAAAGAGCAAGGCTACAACATCGTCTGGCCGGTGGTTCGCGGCTTCTACCTCGGGCCAAAAGTCAGCGACGAAGACTACGCCTGGTGGAAAAACGCCTTCGACAAACTGCTGGCCTCCGAGGACTTCGCCAAGCTGCGCGATCAGCGTGAACTGTTCCCGTTCGCCATGACCGGCCCGGAGCTCGACACCTACGTGAAGAAGCAGGTCGCGGACTACAAAGTGCTGGCCAAAGAGTTCGGCCTGATCCAGTGATCGCCTCTGTCTAGCGGCTGCGGCCCCGGTTCTCGGGGTCGTGGCCCAGGAGTTCCCCATGCTCATACAACGCATTTTTGCTTCGGTGCTGTTGCTGGCCTGTGTCGGCCTGGCGCTGATGGCGTGGCCGTATCAAGCGGCTTTTTCCTACGAACCGGTCGGGCCTCGCGCCTTCCCCCTGCTGATGCTCGGCCTGATGGGCCTGGCTTTGCTGTACATGGTGTTTCGGCCGGCGCCGATCGTGCACAGCGATGACGACCCGAAACTGGACCGCGAAACCCTGATCAAGATCGGCATCTGCGTGGCGCTGTTGCTGGTGTTCGCCGGGGCCTTCGAACCCCTTGGTTTCATCGTCGCCAGCATTCTGATCGGGGTCCCGATGGCACGCCTGTATGGCGGCCGCTGGCTGCCCAGCGCGGTGATCATCAGCCTGATGGCCATCGGTCTTTATCTGCTGTTCGACAAGTTGATGGACGTGCCACTGCCGTTGGGCGTGCTCGACGTTCTGGAGAACTGATATGGATACTCTTGGCTATTTGGGTCAGGGCTTCGGCGTTGCGCTGAGCCCGTACAACCTGGTGACCGCATTGTGCGGCACCCTGATCGGCACCGTCGTCGGCCTGCTGCCGGGGCTGGGTCCGATCAACGGCGTGGCGTTGCTGATTCCGATCGCGTTCGCCCTCGGCCTGCCACCGGAGTCGGCGTTGATCCTGCTGGCGGCGGTGTACCTGGGTTGCGAATACGGCGGCCGGATCAGCTCCATCCTGCTGAACATTCCGGGCGAAGCCTCCACCGTCATGACCACCCTCGACGGTTACCCGATGGCCCGCAAGGGTCTGGCCGGTGTAGCGCTGTCGCTGTCGGCGTGGAGTTCGTTCATCGGTGCCTTCATCGCGACTTGCGGCATGGTGCTGTTCGCCCCGTTGCTGGCGAAATGGGCGATTGCCTTCGGGCCGGCGGAGTATTTCGTGCTGATGGTGTTTGCGATTGTCTGTCTCGGCGGCATGGCCGGCGACAGACCGCTGAAGACCTTCATTGCAGCGTTGATCGGTCTTTTTCTGTCGAGCGTCGGGATCGACGCCAACAGCGGCGTATACCGTTTCACCGGGGATAACATTCATCTGACCGACGGCATTCAGTTCGTCGTGCTGGTATTGGGCCTGTTCTCCATCAGCGAAATCCTCTTGCTGCTGGAAAAAACCCACCGAGGCCAGGAAGCGGTGAAAGCCACCGGGCGCATGATGTTCAACTTCAAGGAAGCCTCGGCGGTGTTCGTGGTGAACGTCCGTTGTGGATTGCTGGGTTTCATCATGGGCGTGTTGCCGGGTGCCGGCGCGACGCTGGCCAGCGCGGTGGCCTACATGACCGAGAAACGTATCGCCGGTGCCAAGGGCACTTTCGGACAAGGCGACATGCGTGGCCTCGCGGCTCCGGAAACCGCCATCGGTGGCGCAGCCTGCGGTGCCCTGGTGCCGATGCTGACCCTCGGTGTTCCGGGCTCGGGGACCACGGCGGTGATGATCGGCGCATTGTCGCTGTACAACATCACCCCGGGGCCACTGTTGTTCCAGCAGCAGCCAGACATCGTCTGGGGCCTGATCGCGTCGTTGTTCGTCGCCAACGTGATGCTGGTGATCCTCAACATCCCGATGATCCGCATCTTCACCCGCATCCTCGCCGTGCCGAACTGGGCACTGGTGCCAGTGATCGCGATCATCACCGGGATCGGCGTCTATGCCGTACACGCCACCACCTTCGACCTGTTCCTGATGATCGGCATCGGCATCTTCGGCTACATCCTGCGCAAGCTGGACTTCCCGTTGTCGCCGGTACTGCTGGGCTTCATCCTCGGTGGTCTGATGGAACAGAACCTGCGTCGCGCGCTGTCTATTTCCAACGGTGCACTGGAAATCCTCTGGTCGAGCCCGATCACGTTCGGTTGCTGGGTGCTGACTGCAATCATGTTGCTGATGCCGCTGCTGCGCATCTGGCGCAAACGTTCGGTCGCCCGGCGCGCTATCGCCGATGTCTGATCGAACACCCTTCAAAGCCTGGTGGGGTACACCGCTGGTCGGTCTGCTGGGCGGTTACCTCGCCAGCCAGATCGGCTGGCCTCTACCGTGGATGGTCGGCTCGTTACTGGCGATCATCCTCGTGCGCTGCCTGACACCCTGGCAATTGGCGGAAATCCCTGGCGGGCGCAAGTGCGGCCAGTGGGTTGTCGGCATCGGCATCGGCCTGCACTTCACCCCGGTGGTGATGGAGCAGGTGCTGAGCCACTTTGGTTTGATCTTCTTCGGTGCGTTGGTCACCAGCCTGTCCGCGGTGGTCGGGGTCTGGTTGATGCGGCGTACCGGTGAAGATCGCGCCACGGCGTTCTTTTCCAGCATGCCCGGCGGCTCCGGGGAGATGGTCAACCTCGGCGCCCGCAACGGCGCGGTGCTCAGTCGCGTCGCGGCGGGGCAAAGCTTGCGGGTGCTGGTGGTGGTGTTGTGTGTGCCGGCGGCGTTCAAGTATCTGTTGGGCGACGGTGCGCCGGCCTTGCATGCTGCAACCGTCAACTGGTGGTGGCTGGCCCTTCTGTTCCCGGCGGGCGCCCTGGCCGCCTGGATTTGGGAGCGCCTGCGGCAACCCAACCCCTGGCTGTTCGGGCCGTTGCTGGTAAGTGCGACAGTGAGCATTGGTTGGGACCTGCACATCGGCCTGCCCAACGGCGGCAGTCAGATCGGCCAGTGGCTGATCGGCAGCGGGTTGGGCTGCCACTTCAATCGACAGTTCTTCCGACGGGCGCCGTCCTTCATGGGCCGGACCCTGATCGGCACGGTCTTGACCATGTTGATCGCCACACTGGCGGCGCTGGGTTTGAGTGTATTGACCCATCTGGATCTGCGTTCGCTGACGCTGGGCATGATGCCCGGCGGGATTGCCGAGATGAGTTTGACGGCTGAGACCCTGCAATTGTCGGTGCCGCTGGTGACGGCGATGCAGGTGATGCGGCTGTTGTTCGTGTTGTTTTTGGCGGAGCCGTTGTTCAGGTATTGGAACCGGGAGCCGGATTCTCCCTGATATGAGTCCTGTGGTGAGGGGGCCTGTCGGAACGCCGCATCGCCCCGTTCGGCTGCGAAGCAGTCGTAAAATCTGAGGACTTCGGTGTGGTTGGTTTTGGGGCCGCTGCGCGACCCAACGGGGGCAAGCCCCCTCGCCACAATCTTCACACCGGCGGCAACCGCCACTCGATCGGCGTCTCGCCATTCTGTTCCAGAAACTTGTTCGCCCGACTGAAATGCCCACACCCGAGGAAGCCGCGATAAGCCGACAGCGGCGACGGGTGAACCGACGTCAATACCAAATGCTTGGTGGCGTCGATGAGTTTCTGCTTGCTCTGGGCATGCGCGCCCCACAGCAGGAACACCAGATGCGGCTGGTGCTCGCTGACCACTTCGATAATCCGGTCAGTAAAGTGCTGCCAACCCTTGCCCGCGTGGGCGTTGGCATTCGCCCGCTCCACGGTCATGGTGGTATTGAGCATCAACACGCCCTGCTCCGCCCAACTCTGCAGGTAGCCATGGTTGGGGATGTCGATGTTCAGGTCGCGTTTCAACTCTTTATAGATGTTCACCAGCGACGGCGGCGCCGGTACACCCGGTTGCACCGAGAAGCACAGCCCATGGGCCTGACCCGGGCCGTGGTATGGATCCTGCCCGAGGATGACCACCTTGACCTTGTCCAGCGGCGTGGAATTGAGCGCATTGAAAATCAACGGTCCCGGCGGATAGATCTCCTTGCCCGCCGCGCGCTCCTGTTGCAGGAATGTGCGCAACTCTGCCATGTAAGGCTGGTCGAATTCGGCACGGAGGGCCTCCTTCCAGCTCGGTTCGAGTTTGATACGGTCGTCAGCAGTCATGGTTACATCCGGCAAAAACAATGGGGCGAACCCTAGGAAAGCCCATCACGCTTGTCAATTGATCTGACGCAGATCCGGCATTTTCCTATAGAGCGATCATACTGAACGCTCAAATTCCCGATCGAGGTCATGATGAATCTGCACTTCGAAGAACTCACCGGCACCGACGGCGCACGCATCGGCATCGCCAGCCTGGATGCCGAAAAGTCCCTCAACGCCCTCTCCTTGCCGATGATCAACGCCTTGCGCGATCAACTGGACGCCTGGGCCAAGGAACCACAGATCGTTTGTGTACTGCTGCGCGGCAATGGCGACAAGGCCTTTTGCGCCGGCGGTGAAGTGCGCAGTCTGGTGGAAGCGTGTCGCGCCCATCCCGGGGAAGTACCGCCGCTGGCTGCGCACTTCTTCGCGGCAGAATATCGCCTCGACTTCAAGTTGCACACCTACCCGAAACCGTTGATCTGCTGGGGTCATGGTTACGTGTTGGGTGGCGGCATGGGGCTGCTGCAAGGGGCGGGCATTCGGGTTGTCACGCCGAGCAGCCGATTGGCGATGCCGGAGATCAGTATCGGTTTGTACCCGGACGTCGGCGCCAGCTGGTTTCTGTCGCGGTTGCCCGGCAAGCTCGGGTTGTTTCTCGGCCTGACCGGCGCCCGGATGAACGGTCGCGATGCAATCGATCTGGACCTCGCGGATCGCTTTTTGCTCGATCAACAACAGCAAGACCTGATCGAAGGTTTGCTGCAATTGAACTGGCAGGAACAGACCGCCATGCAACTCAACAGCCTGCTCAAGGCCTTGCAACAAGAAGCGCTCGTAAAAATGCCCGAAGCGCAGTGGCTGCCGCGACGCCAGCAGATCGACGAGTTGCTGGATGTCAGCGACGTTCGTTGTGCCTGGAAGGCCATCAGTGCGCTACGCGTTCATAAAGACCCGCTGCTCAGTCGTGCGGCCTGCACCATGATTGAAGGCTCGCCCCTGACCGCTCATCTGGTGTGGGAACAGATCGCCCGCGCCCGGCACCTGTCGCTAGCTCAAGTCTTTCAGATGGAATACACCATGAGCCTCAATTGCTGCCGTCATCCGGAATTCAGCGAGGGCGTGCGTGCGCGGTTGATCGACAAAGACCAGAAACCTCACTGGCACTGGCCGGATATCAACACGGTGCCGGAGGCGGCGGTGGAAGCGCATTTTCACAAGGTTTGGGAAGGTCGGCACCCTCTGGCCGATCTGTCGGAATACTGAAATCCGGGCACAAAAAAAGCGGCGCTTCATGCGCCGCTTTTTATTGAGGAATTAGCGACGGCCGCCTCGGCCATCGTTGTCGCCATGATCGCCTCTTCCGCCACGGTGATCCCGCCCACTGTGGCCCCGGGAATCATCGTTCCAGTTGCCGCGACTATGGCCGCCCCAACCGTCGCGACGACCATCCCAACCACCGCGGTCATGACGGTCCCATCCGCGATTCTGGTTGCCGCGGTAGTCGTAATAGCGCGGTGCCGGTTGATAAACCCGCGGCTGGTAGTAATAACGTGGCGATGGCTGGTAATACCGTGCAGGCGGCGAGTAGTACCTGCGCGGAGCTGTGTAGTAACCACCATCGGAGTAATACGGCGCCGGGGACGTGTAGACATCCGAGCGGTAGTAGCTGTCGCCATCGGAATAGGGCACGCACGCACCAAGAAGCAATCCCGATAGAACGATCAGCAGAATTTGGTGGAGCTGTTTTCGACAGAGCATGGCGGCCTCCTGGACCGCGAGTGAGCCACACCAGCGACGCTGGCAGGCGACAGTCAATTGTTCGGCGACTGTCGAAAGATCAGACAGTGAAATCGGGATCTGGTGCGTTTCTGCAACACGTAGAAACAAGTAGCCGATGAAAGGTTTTTCATCCTGCGCAAAAGAAAACGGCGCCTCCGCAAGACGGACGCGCCGATGTATTCATGAGCTGATTAATGGTGCCAGCGATTGTATCCACCGCCGTAATGACCAGGTCCGTGTCCACCGTAGTAATAATAGCGATAGCCACCGTAAACACGCGGCCCGTAATAGCCGCCGTAATAGTAAGGCGAGTAATAGCCGGGGTAGTAATAAGGTGCCGGATAAGCATCGGCAGGACCTACGTAGTAGTAACACCCGGACAGACCCAAACCAAAAAACACACTGAGCAGTATTTGGCGGAGCTTTTTCTGACAGAACATGGAGGCCTCCTGAAAGACCTGCAACGGCAGTCGAGTCACACCTGTTTTGACTTTAAAACAGGCACCGAGTGCCTGATCGCATCGACCTTCAGATCAGCGGCTAGCTGTCCTTCTACGGTGCATACCCATGCGCTGCGCACCATGACAAGGCAAAGCGCCCTCCCCTGTTTGTCTCGCCCTCCCTTCCATGCCCCCAGCCAGAGCGCTCAAGTCAACTTGGCACGGCTCTCGCTTAACCAAAGACGTGCAGGAGTCATCACAGGTTCGCGGCACCACAATTTGCAATGGCTGACTAGGGTTCCGGCTCGCAATCGCGAGTGACTGGTCCGAGAGTTGGCGACCTCCAGTTGAGGTTACACGGCGGGACAAAAGCCCGGGAGACAAGCCACCGTTCGCGGTGCCGCTGCCTTCCTGTCCGCCCTTGATCAACTGGAGAACCATCCCATGTCCCGACTTCGTTTACCCACCCTGCTCGCCGCTGCTTTTGCAGCCCTCGTAAGTGTCTCGTCCCACGCCGCACAGAAAGATCATTTCAGCGTCTGCTGGACTATCTACGCCGGCTGGATGCCCTGGGAATATGCCGGCAGCCAGGGCATCGTCGACAAATGGGCGAAAAAGTACGGCATCAAGATTGATGTGGTGCAGCTCAACGACTACGTCGAATCCATCAACCAATACACCGCCGGCCAGTTCGACGGCTGCACCATGACCAACATGGACGCGCTGACCATTCCGGCGGCCGGTGGCGTCGACAGCACGGCGCTGATCGTCAGCGACTTCTCCAACGGCAACGACGGCATTGTGCTTAAAGGCGAAGGCAAGAAAGTCGCTGACCTCAAAGGCATGGACGTCAATCTGGTGGAGCTGTCCGTGTCCCACTATCTATTGGCCCGTGCTCTGGATTCGGTAGACCTCACCGAGAAGGACCTGAAAGTGGTCAACACCTCCGACGCCGACATCTCCGCCGCCTTCAACACCGAACAGGTCAACGCTGTCACCACCTGGAACCCGATGCTCTCGGACATCAAGGCCAAGCCTGCGGTGACTGAAGTGTTCAATTCCAGCCAGATCCCCGGCGAAATCATGGACATGATGGTTGTCAACAGCGCCACCCTCAAAGACAACCCGGCCCTGGGCAAAGCCCTGACCGGCGCCTGGTTCGAAGTGGTCGCGTTGATGAACGCGAAAAACGCCACCAGCCAGGCCGCCCTCGAACACATGGCCAAAGCTTTGGGCACCGACCTGGCCGGTTTCCAGGCGCAACTCGACACCACCAAACTGTTCGCCACGCCCAAAGAAGCCCTGGCGTTCTCCACCAGCAAGCAACTGCCCGACACCATGCGCAAGGTCGCCGAGTTCTCGTTCCAACACGGCTTGCTGGGTGAAGGCGCCAAAGATACCAGCGCCATCGGCATGGCCTTCGCCAATGGCGTGACCAGCGGTGATAAAGGCAACCTCAAGCTGCGCTTCGACCCGACTTACGTGCAGATGGCCGCCGACGCCAAGCTCTAAGACAGGAGGAGCTGGCCATGCGCCTGATCAATCGCCACCCGGATCGCCCGAGTCGCCTGCTGTTGGTGATCCTGCCGTTCGCCCTGGTGCTGTTCGCCTACTTCATGGGCTCGGCCGAACGGCTGATGGACAACCCCAACGACAAACTGCTGCCCAGTGCCGCGCAGATGACCGACGCGGTGAAACGCCTGGCCTTCACCGCCGACACCCGCACTGGTGAATACCTGCTCTGGCAAGACACCGCCTCCAGCCTGCGGCGGTTGGCCATCGGCCTAGGCATCAGTGCGTTGGCCGGGCTGTGCCTGGGCATCGCCGCCGGTACGCTGCCGCTGTTTGGTGCGCCGTTGTCGCCCGTGCTGACGGTGCTGTCGATGGTGCCGCCGTTGGCGATCCTGCCAATTCTGTTCATCGTGTTCGGGTTGGGGGAGTTGTCGAAAGTGATGCTGATCGTGATCGGCATCACCCCATGCCTGGCCCGTGACCTGGAACAGCGCGCCCGGGAAATTCCTGTGGAATTGCTGATCAAGGCGCAGACCCTCGGTGCTTCCACCTGGACCTTGATGTTGCGTGTGGTGCTGCCGCAATTGCTGCCGCGCCTGCTGATCTCGTTGCGACTGATGCTCGGCTCGGCGTGGTTGTTTTTGATCGCCGCCGAAGCCATCGCCTCCACGGACGGTTTGGGTTACCGGATCTTCCTGGTGCGCCGCTACCTGGCGATGGACGTGATTTTGCCCTACGTGGTGTGGATCACCCTGCTCGCCTGGCTGATGGACTGGGGCCTCAAGCGCCTGACCCAACGGGCCTTTCCCTGGCACCAAGGTGCCTCCAAATGAGTTATGAAGGGGCGCGGGCATGAGCTTCATCACAGTGAAAAACGTCTGGCAGCAATACGCCGATCAGGTGGTGCTTGAAGGGCTGAACCTGAGCGTCAACGAAGGTGAGTTCTGCACCTTGGTCGGCGCGTCGGGTTGCGGAAAATCGACCTTCCTGCGGCTATTGCTCGGCCAGGAACGCGCCAGTCGCGGCGAGATTCTGTTGGACGGTCAGGCATTGGCTGGCGAACCGGATTCGAGCCGTGGCGTGGTGTTCCAGCGCTACTCGGTGTTCCCGCACCTGACCGTGCTGGACAACGTCGCCCTCGGCCTCGAACTGCCGCGCTCGCCATTACTGGGGCGGTTGTTCGGCAGCACTAAAAAAGAGGCACGCGATCATGCCTCGGTGTTGCTGCACAAAGTCGGCCTCGGCCATTCGCTGGACAAGTATCCGGCGCAACTCTCCGGTGGCATGCAGCAACGGCTGGCGATTGCCCAGGCATTGATCATGAAGCCGCGGGTCTTGCTCCTCGACGAACCGTTCGGCGCCCTCGATCCGGGCATCCGCAAAGACATGCACAGCCTGCTGCTGGAGCTGTGGCGCGAGACGCAACTGACGGTGTTCATGGTCACTCACGACCTGTCCGAAGGTTTCAGTCTCGGCACCCGTTTGCTGGTGTTCGACAAGGTCCGTGTCGACCCGCACGCCCCCGGCGCCTATGGCGCACGCATCACCTACGACATCCCTTTGAACAGCGACCGCCGCGCCAACCGCGCCGCCGTCGACGCCCTGCCAGCTCAGTTGGCAGGCACGCTTCGTATCGCTTAGAGGAATCTGCACATGACTGATTCGACCCAACTGTTCCCGCCGTTCGCCGAAGAAATGCTCCCCGGCGGCGGCCATCGTTCATTCGTTCTGAAACGCGGCCAATTACTGCGCCTGACCGACCTGCGCGGCGGTGCCAACGTCAGCCTGACGCTGCTCAACGCCAACGAAAAAACCGAACGCCTGAACCTGCCCGACAGCCTCAAATGCCAACACACCGCCAAGCTCACCACCGGCCATTGCCTGTACTCGGACATGGGCCGCGTGCTGGCGGCGATCACTGCCGACACCTGTGGCTGGAGCGACAGCCTCGGCGGCGTGCTCTGCGCTGAAGAAGTCGCACAAAAATATGGCCAGGGTCGCTATCAGGAACTGCGCAACGGCTTCTTCCGCAACGGCACCGACAACTTGTTGGTGGAGCTGGGCAAGTGGGGGCTGGGCCTGTCCGACCTGCTGATGACGCTCAACCTGTTCAGCCGGGTGAACGTCGATGAGGCTGGCCGTTTCCACTTCGTCGAAGGCAATTCCAAGGCCGGTGATTACATCGAGTTATACGCGCCGATGGACACCCTGGTGGTACTCACCGCGTTGCAACACCCGATGGATCCGTCGCCGGAATATGCACCGAAACCGCTGAAGCTGAGCTGGATGAACGCTGATGCCAGCGTCGCCGAACACTGCCGCACCTCGCGCCCGGAAAACGAGCGCGGCTTCATCAACACCGACCGTCTGTTCGCCTGAGGATCGCTGCCATGTCACTCGCTATCGCCACCGCCCACAAGCAACCAGAAACAGCGGTCTACCGCGCCACCATCCCGGCCGGCGAACCCTGGTTGATGGAGGTCAAGGCCGGCCAGACCCTGCGTATCCTCGACCTGGAAGGCAATCAGGCGGTCGACACTCTGTTCTACAGCCTTGCCAATCCCAGGGAACGCTATGACGTGCAACGCACGTTGCGTCGGCAGAACAGCGTCTACCTGAGCACCGGCAGCGTGCTCTATTCCAACCTCGGCAAGCCAATGCTGACCATCGTCGAAGACACCTGCGGGCGTCACGACACCCTCGGCGGTGCCTGCGCGCAAGAGAGCAACACCGTGCGTTACGCCCTGGAAAAACGCTACATGCACAGCTGCCGCGACAACTACCTGCGCGCCTGCGCCCACGACGGGCGCCTGGGCAAGGGCGACATCGGGCCGAACATCAATTTCTTCATGAATGTGCCGGTGACGGCCGATGGCGGGCTGACGTTTGAAGACGGGATTTCAGCGCCCGGCAAATACGTCGACCTGCGCGCCGAGATGGACGTGATCGTGCTGATCTCCAACTGCCCGCAACTGAACAACCCGTGCAACGCCTACAACCCCACGCCTGCGGAGCTTTTGGTATGGAACTGAAACTTGCGCGTTTGCGGCGGTGGTTGTTTGCCCTGTGTCAGGCCCGCTCCGGCCAGTGCCTCAAAAAGTAAAAACACCACAAATACCAATGTAGGAGCGGTGGTGTTTTGAAGTGAATTGATTCTGCCGTCGGGGACGACCCCGGCGCTCATCGAAAAACTGCGGGACGGCCCGCATCCCAGGTCGAGGCTGATGCGCTATCGCCTCCAGGGGTTATGCCATGTTCGAAAAAGTCCTCATCGCCAACCGTGGCGCCATTGCCTGCCGCATTCTGCGGACCCTGCGAGAGTTGCAGGTCAAGGGCATCGCCGTTTATTCCGAAGCCGACGCCGCCAGCCGGCATATCCTGCAAGCCGATGAAGCTCACAGCCTGGGCGAAGGCGCGGCGGCCGGCACTTACCTTGCCGTGGACAAAATCCTCGCCATCGCCAAATCCACCGGCGCTACGGCGATCCATCCCGGCTACGGATTCCTCTCGGAAAACGCCGCGTTCGCCGAGGCCTGCGAAGCAGCCGATATCGCCTTCATCGGCCCCACGCCTGAGCAACTGCGCGTGTTTGGCCTCAAACACACCGCCCGCGCCCTGGCCAAACAACACGGCGTGCCGATGCTCGAAGGCACCGAACTGCTCGACAGCCTTGACGCGGCATTGATCGCTGGCGAACAGGTCGGCTACCCGGTGATGCTCAAAAGCACCGCCGGCGGTGGCGGCATCGGTATGCGCGTGTGCCGCAGCGCCGCCGAATTGGGCGAATCCTTCGAAGCGGTCAAACGCCTCGGGCAGAACAACTTCAGCGACGCCGGTGTGTTCATCGAGAAGTACATCCAGCGCGCGCGACATCTGGAAGTGCAGGTGTTCGGCGACGGCCAGGGCGAGGTGATTGCCCTCGGCGTGCGCGACTGTTCGGTGCAGCGGCGCAACCAGAAAGTCCTTGAAGAAACCCCGGCACCCAACCTGCCCGACGGCATGGCCGAAGCGCTCTGCCTTGCCGCGATCAAACTCGCCAAGGCAGTGAATTACCGCAGCGCCGGCACCGTGGAGTTCGTCTTCGACAGTGACGCCCAGCGTTTCTATTTTCTTGAAGTGAACACCCGTTTGCAGGTGGAGCACGGTGTCACCGAGCAAGTGTGGGGCGTGGATCTGGTGCGCTGGATGGTGGAACTGGCGGCCGGAGATTTACCGCCATTGAACGCATTGAGCCAAGGCTTGAAAGCCGACGGCCACGCGATCCAGGCAAGGCTCTACGCCGAAGATCCGGGGCGGGATTTTCAACCGAGCCCCGGCCTGCTGACGGCGGTAAGTTTCCCCGTCGCCGATGGCAAACACCTGCGCATCGACACGTGGGTCGAGGCCGGTTGCGAGATCCCGCCTTACTTCGACCCGATGATTGCCAAGGTCATCCGCTGGGCGCCGACTCGCGAAGAGGCCCGCGCTGATCTGCTCCAAACCTTGGGCGACAGCCTGCTGTACGGTGTGGAAACCAACCGCGATTACCTGCGACAGATTCTGCTCGATGTGCCCTTTGCCAGCGGCCAGCCATGGACCCGTTGTCTGGAAGCGCTGGTCTACCAGGCCAACACCTTCGAGGTGATCAGCGCCGGCACCCAGACCAGCGTTCAGGACTATCCGGGGCGTCTCGGTTACTGGGCGGTGGGTGTGCCGCCGTCGGGGCCGATGGACAGTCGTGCATTGCGTTTGGGTAATCTTTTACTGGGTAACGATGAAGGCGCAGCGGCCCTGGAAATCACCATGAGCGGGCCGATGCTGCGCTTCAATTGTGATGCGGTTGTGGCGGTGACCGGTGCGCAGATTCCATTGACGCTGAACGGCGAAGCGGCACCGATGAACACCGCGCTGCTGATTCCGGCCGGGGCCACAGTGCATCTCGGCACAATCGCCGGTGCAGGCGCTCGCAGCTATCTGTGCCTGCGCGGCGGCCTGCAAGTGCCGGATTACCTGGGCAGCAAAAGTACCTTCACCCTCGGTCAGTTCGGTGGCCATGGCGGTCGTGCGTTGCGTGCCGGGGACGTGTTGCATGTGCCTGCCTTGATCGACCGTAGCGCGGGTGTTCAATTGCCTGATGAGCAGGTCACCGAGTTGCCGGCCGTGCGGCAAATTCGGGTGATCTACGGCCCCCATGGCGCACCGGAATACTTCACCGAACACTACATCGACACCTTCTTCGCCACTCAATGGGAAGTGCATTTCAACTCGAGCCGCACCGGTGTGCGACTGATCGGGCCGAAGCCGGAATGGGTACGGGCCGACGGTGGCGAAGCCGGGTTGCATCCCTCGAATATTCACGACAATCCG
Source organism: Pseudomonas sp. 008 (assembly GCF_016861935.1). Classification (NCBI taxonomy): domain Bacteria; kingdom Pseudomonadati; phylum Pseudomonadota; class Gammaproteobacteria; order Pseudomonadales; family Pseudomonadaceae; genus Pseudomonas; species Pseudomonas sp. 008. The sequence continues at coordinate 197,507 of NZ_BOMA01000010.1, forward strand.
TACGCCATTGGCGCGGTGGATTTCACCGGTGATATGCCGGTAATCCTCGGTCCCGATGGTCCGAGCCTCGGTGGGTTTGTCTGCCCGGTGACGGTGATCGAAGCGGATCTTTGGCAGCTCGGGCAACTGAAGGCTGGAGACAAGGTGCAGTTTTTGCCGGTCGATCTGAAAACCGCTCGCTCTCTGGCAATGCAGAACCATTGTGGCGAGGGGGCTTGTCGGAACGCCGCATCGCCCCGTTCGACTGCGAAGCAGTCGCCAATCAGTCAACTCGATACATCTGATGCTGCGCGATTGCAGGTATTGGGGGCGCTTCGCGACCCAACGGGGGCAAGCCCCCTCGCCACAGGTAATGTGTTCCCACAGGGGATTGTGTCGCCTGTGGTGCTGGATATCGGGCAGGACGATACACGGCTGGTTGCACGCCTTTCGGGCGACACGCATTTGCTGCTGGAAATCGGCGCACCGGAACTGGACCTGGTCCTGCGCTTCCGCGCCCACGCGCTGATGCAGGCATTGGAAGGCAAACGCCTGCACGGGGTGATCGACCTGACGCCGGGCATCCGTTCGCTGCAAGTGCATTACCAACCGGAGCAACTGCCGCTCGCCGATCTGCTGGGCATCGTCGTCGGTGAGTGGGACGCTGTGTGCGCCGCCAAAGATTTGCAGGTTCCCTCACGCATCGTGCACCTGCCGCTGTCGTGGGATGACCCGGCTTGCCAGTTGGCCATCGAGAAATACATGACCACCGTGCGCAAGGACGCCCCATGGTGCCCGAGCAACCTGGAGTTCATCCGGCGCATCAACGACCTGCCGAACCTCGACGAAGTGCAGCGCACGGTGTTCGACGCCAGCTATCTGGTGATGGGGCTGGGCGATGTCTACCTCGGCGCTCCGGTCGCCACCCCGCTCGACCCACGGCATCGCCTGGTCACCACCAAATACAACCCGGCCCGCACCTGGACCGCCGAAAACTCGGTAGGCATCGGTGGCGCCTATATGTGCGTGTACGGCATGGAAGGCCCCGGTGGTTATCAATTCGTCGGCCGGACCTTGCAGATGTGGAATCGCTACCGCGAGGTCGCCGCGTTCGATGGCAAACCGTGGCTGCTGCGGTTCTTCGATCAAATCCGCTTCTACCCGGTAAGCGCCGACGAACTGCTGCGCATTCGACGGGATTTCCCGCTCGGGCGCTTCGCTCTGAACATCGAGCACAGTCAGTTGAACCTGGCGGATTACCAGGCGTTTCTGGCGAAGGAAGCCAACAGCATTGCGGCGTTTCGGGATCAGCAAAAAGGTGCGTTCAACGCCGAGCGCGAGCGCTGGATCGCCAGCGGTCAGGCGCATTTCGACAGTGAAGAACCGGCGCCGCAAGTGACCGAAGAGGCACTGTTGGCCGACGGTCAGCAGAGCATCGACAGCCACATCGCCGGCAACCTCTGGCAGGTTCAGGTGGAGGTCGGCAGCCAAGTGGTCGCCGGTGATGTGCTGGTGATTCTGGAGTCGATGAAGATGGAAATCCCGCTGCTCGCGCCCATGGCCGGTGTGGTGCGCGAGATTCGTGTGCAACCAGGCTCGCCAGTGCGCGCCGGACAGCGCGTCGTGGTGCTGGAACTCGACTGAAGCCATTACAACAAGGATCTGAACCATGAACATCAATCTGCAACTCGACGCCCTGCGCAACGCTTACCGTGATGGCCACATCACGCCTCGGCAACTGCTGCCGAGCCTGCGGGAAAAAGCCGCGGCGCTGAACCCGGACTATCACTTGTTCATCCATTTACTCAGCGCCGAGGAACTGGAACCGTACCTCGCCGCCCTCGATGGTCGTGACCCAGGCAGCCTGCCGCTGTACGGCGTGCCGTTCGCGATCAAGGACAATATCGATCTGGCGGGCATTCCGACCACGGCGGCGTGCCCGGCGTTTGCCTACGTGCCGGAGCGTTCGGCGACCATCGTCGAGCAACTGCTGGCGCTGGGCGCGATCCCGCTGGGCAAGACCAATCTCGACCAGTTCGCCACCGGCCTCAACGGCAGCCGCTCGCCGTATGGCGCTTGCCCGAACAGCGTGTTGCCGGAATATCCATCAGGCGGTTCCAGTGCCGGGTCTTCGCTGGCGGTGGCGCTCGGCGTAGCGAGTTTTGCCCTGGGCACCGACACCGCAGGTTCCGGACGCGTACCAGCGGCGCTGAACAATCTGGTCGGTTTGAAAGCCACCAAAGGGCTGATCTCCACGGCCGGGGTGGTTCCGGCCTGTCGCACGCTCGATTGCGTCACGACCTTTACGGCCACGGCTCGGGAAGCCAGTCAGTTGTTGGCACTGACCGCTCATCTCGACCCACGGGATGAATACAGCCGCAGCAATCCGCTGTGGAATGACGGCTCGGCCTTCGGCACGCCGCGCGCGTTTCGTTTCGGTGTGCCCCGTGCGCAGGACCTGGCGTTCTTCGGCTGCCCTGAAGGCCCGTTGTTGCTTGGCGACGCCATCGACCAGCTTAAAGCCTTGGGCGGTGAAGCGGTCGAACTGGATTTGTCGCCCTTCCTTGAAGCGGCGCGGTTGCTCTACGAAGGGCCATGGGTGGCTGAGCGTTACAGTGTGGCCGGCAAATTGATGGAGCAAAATCCTCAAGCCGTGTTGCCAGTGATTCGTGCCGTGCTGGCCAAGGCCCCGGCGGTGACCGGCGTGCAAACCTTCCGCGCCCACTACCGGCTGCAAGTCTTGAAGGCGCTGTGCGACAGAGTATTGGAGGGCCTCGACTGCGTGCTGACGCCAACCATTGGCCGTCCGGTGACGTTGGCGGAACTTGCCGCCGAACCGGTACTGCGCAACTCGGAACTGGGCTACTACACCAACTTCATGAACCTGCTCGATTACGCTGCCGTCGCCGTGCCCAGCGGATTGATGGGCAATGGTTTGCCATGGGGCGTAACCTTGTTTGGTCGCGCGTTTACCGATCAGTATCTGTTGAGCGTGGCGGATGCCCTGCAACGTCAGCAGGGCTTGGCGTCACCCGCACCGGCCGCCATCGCGCGCAATGACCGGGCACGACTGGTGGTCTGCGGCGCGCACCTGGAGGGGCTGGCGCTGAACTGGCAACTCAAACAGCGTGGAGCGCGGCTGGTAGAAACAACTCAGAGTTCTCCCGATTATCAGCTGTATGCCTTGGCCGGCGGCCCACCGTATCGCCCCGGCATGGTCCGCGTTAAAGAGGGCGGCGTGGCGATTGCGGTGGAAGTCTGGGAATTGCCGAGCAGTGAGCTGGGGTCGTTCCTCACCGGGATTCCTGCTCCACTGGGACTGGGCAAGGTGCAACTGGCGGATGGGCGTTGGGAGAGCGGGTTTATCTGTGAGCCGTATGGGCTGGATGGGGCGGTGGAAATCAGTCATTTGGGCGGGTGGCGGGCGTATTTGAAAAGCCTGGGTTGATCGCCTGATCACCGTCAAGGCTCCTTCAGGAATGTGCGAGCGTTAGCTTGCACATGGCGGCTTGCGGGACGATCATGCGCAGCTCGGGCCAAGCAAACCGGCCATTACCAAATGACCCTTTCATGAATAAGCCAGACCTCTGCCCGGCCTGCGGCGCTTCCAACGACTGCAGTCTGGCCGACCCACGAACCGTCGATCGTGCCTGCTGGTGCTACGGCGTCAGCATCGACCCGGCGGTGTTCGAAACGCTGCCGGCCGAGCTGCGTGACAAGTCCTGCCTGTGCCCGGCCTGCGCCCGGGTCGAGGCGCAGTTGCAAGCAGCCGCCTGGCCGATCACGTAACATACGCAGCCCTTTTCCCACCGATCCCTGGCCATGCGCGTTGACCGTTTCCTCAGCAACCTGCCCCGCTTCAACCGCAAGCAGGTACGCCTGTTGCTGGTGGAAAAGCGCGTCAGGGTCGACGGAACTATCGTCAGCGATCCTCACACCGAGGTGCTTGAGTTCAGCCGCGTGGAAGTCGACGAAGAAGTGCTGCAAGTCGGCAAACCGGCCCGCTACTTCATGCTGCACAAACCGCCCGGTTGCGTCAGTGCCACCCGCGACCCGCAACACCCGACGGTGCTCGACCTGATCCATGAAGCGGACAAGGATGACCTGCACATCGCCGGTCGCCTGGACTTCAACACCACCGGCCTGATGCTGATCACCAACGACGGCACCTGGTCGCGACGCCTGACCCAGCCACAGACCAAACTGCCCAAGGTCTACTACGTCGAGACGGAGCAGGAGATCACTGCCGACTACGCGATCACATTCGCCAAAGGCCTGTACTTCGCCTTCGAAGACCTCACAACCCAACCTGCCGAACTGGTCTTGCTCGGGGCAAGATCGGCGCGCCTGAGCATCGTCGAGGGCCGTTATCATCAGGTAAAACGGATGTTCGGCCACTTCGACAACAAGGTGTTGCGCCTGCACCGCGAACGCATGGGACCGCTGCTGCTCGACGACGCGCTGAAGCCCGGCGAATACCGGCCGCTGAGCGTCGAAGAGATCCGATTGATCTAAGCAGGCGACCGCTCAGCAGAAGTTGTCGAATATTTTTTGAAAGATACTTGCGCGATGACGTGACCCCTGCTTGAATCAGGACGTCGGCGCGAAATGTGACCGGCGAGTCACCAAAACTACTCTAAGAAACTTTTTGCCGGCAGAGAACCCTCAGGTTCCGCCTTCCCCCGGCAAACTGCCCGCTTATAACAATACCCGTCGACCGGCGTGCAATGGATCGACATGGGCCTTCAAAAATTCCAGGCGTATGCCTACCTGTCACAAAGCTCGTGCAATCTGATTTGCGCGCATACCCGCTTGCCAGGAGTCTTATGTCATGAGGCCAGAAATCGCTGTGCTGGATATACAGGGTCAGTATCGGGTTTACACGGAGTTCTATCGCGCAGACGCCGCAGAAAAGACCATCATTCTGGTCAACGGCTCGATGTCCACGACTGCGTCGTTTGCCCAAACCGTGAAAAACCTTTATCCGCAGTTCAATGTGGTGTGCTACGACCAGCCCTACGCGGGCAAGTCCAAGGCTCACAACCTGCATGAGAAAATGCTGACCAAGGAAATCGAAGGGCAGATCCTCCTGGAGCTGATCGACCACTTCGCCGCCGAACACGTACTGTCGTTTTCCTTTGGTGGCGCCGCCACGCTCGTCGCCCTCGCCCACCGGCCACGGCGCATCGAAAAGGCTGTGATCAGTTCGTTCTCGCCGGTGGTCAACGAGCACATGCTCGACTACCTTCAGCGCGGTGTCGATTACCTCGGCAACCGGGACGGTGACCGCGTCGGCCATCTGGTGAACAGCACCATCGGCAAACACCTGCCTTCGCTGTTCAAGCGCTTCAACCACCGTCACGTCAGCTCATTGGCCGAACACGAATACGGGCAGATGCACTTCCACATCAGCGACGTGCTCAACAGCGACCGCAACTGCTACCTGAACGCGGCAAAGAAAATCAATGTGCCAGTGCTGTTCATGAACGGCGAATGGGACGAGTACACCGCCCCCGCCGATGCCAGGCTGTTCGCCGGCCATGTACAACACAGCACCTTCAGCACCCTTCAGGCCACCGGCCACTTCCTCGACATGGAACATAAAACTGCCTGCCAAGACAGCCGTAACGCATTGCTGGGCTTCCTGAAGCCGACGCAACACGAAAGCCGGCTGCGTTACCACTACGTCCAGGACCACCATGCATTGGCAATCTGAAACAGAGTCATCGCGAGCAAGCCCCGCCCTACTGTGTTGAACGCACTCCCGTAGGCGCGAGGCTTGCCCGCGAATGACCGCCAAGCGGTCCCTGTTTGTGTTTCACCCGGCGCTAAAGCCATCGCGCATAAAGAAAAACTTCAAATCCGCGCTCACATCTGGTACAAAGTCAGCCGCTCTGAGCGGGTGTCGTATAATGGCATTACTCCAGCTTCCCAAGCTGATAACGAGGGTTCGATTCCCTTCACCCGCTCCAATCAGATTTCAGTCTCACGTCGTTTTTTGACGGGGGATGCAGGTAAAGAAAAAACCGGCCTTGATGGCCGGTTTTTTTGTGCCTGGGATTTGGGGGCCCTCCAGTCCTTGACGCCTCCGGCCCCGCATACTAGCGAATGCTATACTTCCTACGGATTGCATGAAGTGTGCAACGTTCCCCACGGGCGCAGATACCGACTGCAAATCTCAGTTTACGGCTGCGGGACAGAGGAGGCCTACGGCCAACACGAGATGGGAGGTGTGGCATGAACCGACACTATTACATCAGTGACAATCTCGACGATCTCGAAGCCCTTGAAACCGAACTGGAAGCCAACGGCATCAATACCGAACAAATTCATGTGCTCAGCGAACAAGTGGCTGATGTTGAAGAACACCATCTCCACGAGGTCAACTCGTTGATGAAACAGGATGTTGTTCACTCTGGCGAGATTGGTGCAGTGGTTGGTGTGCCACTCGCAGCGCTGATCCTTGGCGGTGCCTATTGGCTGGGCTGGACCGAAACCGCCGCTGGCTGGGTACCTTTTATCTTCCTTGCCATTGTTATATTTGGCTTCTGCATCTGGGAAGGCGGCTTTTTTGGTATTCAGGTACCTAACGCGCACTTCCGCAACTTTAAACAGATGGTGGAAGACGGCAAACATATCTTCTTCGTGGATGTTGATCCGAATCAGGAGCCGGTATTGGATCGGGTCATTGAACATCATCCAAAACTGAAGATCGCCGGCACGGGTACGGCATCCCCTCACTGGACAGTCGCCTGGCTGCACAAATGGCATCAGTTCAAGCGAACGATATAACGCCATTTACTGCGGGTTGACCCCGGAGGCTCAAGGCCCTCCGTAAGCTGTTTATTGACCGAAGAAAATGACCCGGCTGAGGAAAACATAATCCGCCTCGGTGGCCATCAGCCCGACGAGTACCAGCAAACACAACGGTGGCACCAATATGGCGTAGACCATGGCCAACCGTTCCCAAGCCATGTGCATGAAGATGGAGACAATTAAACCTGCCTTCAACAACATGAAAGTGATAATCAGGGCCCACCGAAGGTAGCCATGGAAGTGAAAGTAGTCGACCAGATACGACATCGTGCTGAGGACGAATAACAGCCCCCAGATTTTGAGGTACAGACTAATCGGATGTTGTTGACCCTGAGCATGCGCCATCACCCGTGCTCCTCTACCATAAATAGAAGAAAGCAAAAATAAACACCCACACCAAGTCCACGAAGTGCCAGTAAAGCCCGGCTATTTCGACGTTCTGATAGTTTCCGGAGCGCTCATAATCTCCTCGCATGACTTTCATCGCCACAATGCTGAGATAGATGGCGCCGATGGACACATGCAGCCCGTGGAAACCGGTAATCATGAAGAAGCTGGCCCCGAATTGCGCCGCCCCCATGGGATTCCCCCAGGGACGCACGCCTTCGGCGATGAGCTTGCTCCATTCAAATGCCTGCATGCTGACGAAGGTCACGCCCAAGGCCGCGGTCGCCAGCATCAGGGCCGTGGTTTTCGCACGATCACGGCGATAGGCGAAGTTAACGGCCATGGCCATGGTGCCGCTGCTGCTGATCAGTACAAAGGTCATGATGGCGATCAGAATAAGCGGGATTTCTCTGCCGCCAATCGTCAATGCGAACACTTCACTGGGGTTCGGCCAAGGGGCGGTGATGGTCATGCGGACCGACATGTAGCCGGTTAAAAAGCAGGTGAATATAAACGTATCGCTGAGCAGGAATATCCACATCATCGCCTTGCCCCAGGGGACCTGCCTGAAAGCCTCCCTATCCGAGGCCCAGTCGCTGGCGATGCCCTGCCATCCCGGGGCAGGCGGCGGGCTTGGTGGATTGGATGAACTTGACTCGGCCGGTGCTAATGGGTGCGATGCCATGGCTTTTCACCTCAGGCCGCAGAATCTGGCGATGGCTTCATAGGTTTGCGGCGTGCTGGTCAGGAGCGCGAAGAGCACGAACCAAAGACCCAATAAGTAGTGCCAATAGGTGGTACAGAGCTCTACGCTGACGCGCAGTTGCGGCAACGGCACGTGACGCAGGAATTTAGCGACGGTTATGCCCCAGGCAATCAGCCCGCCCAGCAGGTGAAGGCCATGCACACCGGTTAACAGGTAGAAGAAACTGTTGGCCGGATTACTGGCGACAAAGTAGCCCCAGGCGACAAACTGCTGCCAGACCCAGACTTGTCCCGTCAGAAAGGCAATTGCAAATCCCCCCCCCACTACAAAACCCATGACCGTTGCGTCCAGTCGAGCCTGTCGGGCGGCCATGCGCGACCACTGCAGTGCGATGCAACTCAGTACCAGAAAAGCCGAATTCACCCACAACGGCCATGGATTGGCTAACGGCGCCAAGGGGTCTGTCAGGGGTAGCCAGTCAGCCATTTGTGAGCGGGCAATGAAGGCGAGCAGGAAGAGAAAGAATAACGAACTCACCACCGCCAGAAACAAGCGCAGGCCTACCCTTGCGGTTCGGCTTCTATCGGCGTCGGCCTGAACACCTTCAGGATCGCGATTCCAACTGCCGCCGGGGTCAGCGTCGTCGGCGTTTCTCAATAGCAGTCTGTTCATGTTTTAACGTCCGCTATCTTGGTTCCGGCACTGAGTTGCCGCATTTGCTCCAGCTCCTCGGCAGAGACCGTTTGCGGCACGAAATCCTGCTCTATCCCCGGCACGCTGTAGTCATAAGCCCAGCGATGCACGACCGGCAGTTTCGCTCCCCAGTTACCGTGTACCGGTGGGGTGTTCGGCGTTTGCCATTCCAGGCTGGCCGCGCCCCAGGGATTACTGCCTGCGGGCTTACCTTTAAATACACTCCAGGCCAGGTTGAACACGAACAGCAACTGGGAAACGCCGACAATCAATGCGACCACCGTAATGAAGGCATTCAACTCTTGCGCCGACTGCGGGATGAACGCGTAGTTTTCATAGGCGTAGTAACGGCGCGGCATGCCCTGGAAACCCAGGTAGTGCATGGGGAAAAAAATGGCGTAGGTACCCAGAAAGGTAATCCAGAAATGCAGCTTGCCCAGGGTGTCGTTAAACATCCGCCCGGTGACTTTCGGAAACCAATGATAGATGCCGCCGAACACCACCAGTACCGGTGCGACTCCCATGACCATATGGAAATGGGCGACGACGAAATAGGTGTCCGAGAGCGGAATGTCCACAATCACATTGCCGAGAAACAACCCGGTCAGACCGCCCACCAGGAAGGTGACAATAAAGGCCAGGGCAAACAGCATCGGCACGGTCAGATGAATGTCGCCCCGCCACAGGGTCAACACCCAGTTATAGACTTTCAGTGCGGTCGGAACCGCGATGATCAAGGTGGTGACGGCGAAGAAAAAGCCAAAGTACGGGTTCATCCCGCTGACATACATATGGTGCGCCCAGACCACAAAGCTGAGCACGCCAATCGCAATAATCGCCCACACCATCATTCGGTAGCCGAAGATATTTTTACGTGCATGGGTGCTGATCAAGTCGGAGACCAGGCCAAATGCAGGAAGAGCCACGATGTAGACTTCCGGATGGCCGAAGAACCAGAACAGGTGCTGGAATAATATCGGGCTGCCGCCCTGATGATTGAGCTGCTGCCCCAGCGAGATGATCGCCGGCATAAAGAAGCTGGTGCCCAATAGTTTGTCGAACAGCATCATGACCGCGCTGACAAACAACGCCGGGAAGGCCAGCAAGGCCATGATCGAGGCCATGAAGATTCCCCATACGGAGAGCGGCATGCGAAACAATGTCATGCCGTGCGTGCGTGCCTGCAATACCGTGGTGACGTAGTTCAGCCCGCCCATGGTGGCGGCGACAATAAAAATCGCCAGAGAGACGAGCATCAGGACAATGCCCCATTCGACCCCGGGTGTCCCCTTGGTGATGGACTGCGGCGGATAGAGCGTCCAGCCCGAACCGGTGGGACCGCCCGGCACAAAGAAACCGGCGAGCAATACCAGTACCGCCACCAGGTAGAACCAGTAGCTCAGCATGTTGACGTAGGGGAAGACCATGTCGCGGGCGCCCACCATCAGTGGGATCAGATAGTTACCGAAGCCGCCCAGAAACAGAGCCGTCAGCAAATAAATGACCATGATCATGCCGTGCATGGTCATCGCCTGATAGTAAGTATTGGCGTCCATGAACGCCAAACTGCCGGGGAAGCCTATCTGTAAGCGCATCAAGTCGGACAACACCACGGCGATAAGCCCCACGAACAGAGCCGTCAAGGAGTATTGAATGGCTATGACCTTGTGGTCCTGACTCCAGATGTATTTGGTCAGGAAACTTTTAGGCTCGTGCAGTGCTTCTGTTTCGGCTTGCTCCGCATAGGCCATCACGTCATCCTCCTGTCGAAGTTTCGGTGTACTGCTGGCTGCTTACGGCTATTTCCCTGGCTGCGCCTTGCTCGTATCAGCGTCGGCATTCGCTTTGGATTTGATAAAAGCGATCAGTGCATTCAACTCCTTATCGCTGGGAGCAAAGACCGGCATGACGGGTGCATAACCCTTGACGATTTTGGCAGCGGGATTAAGAACCGAGTCTTTTATATAGCCCTCATCGACCTTGATGCTCGTACCGTCGGCAAGGGTTTCGGTCTTGCCGTACAGACCCTGCCAGCTGGGACCGATGCCCTTGCTGCCATCGACACTGTGGCAGGCCAGGCAGCCGAGCGATTCGGCCAACTGCTGTCCTTGCGCCGCCAGGTCTTCACCTGGGCCCGGCGCTTGGCCGGCAGCAGATTCCTCGCCTTGTCGCGCAGCACCCAGTGATTTGATCAGGGCGATGAGTGCACCCAATTCATCGTCATTGAGAGTATAGGTCACCATGACCGGCGGGTAGCCTTGTACCAGACGGGCCTTCGGATCGAGGATCGACTCTTTCAGGTAAGCCTCATCGACCTGCACGCTGGTGCCATCGGCAAGCTGTTCAGTGCGGCCATACAAGCCCTTCCATCCCGGGCCGAGACTGGCACTGCCATCCTGGCTATGGCAGGCCCCGCAACCGTATTTTTCGACCAACTGGCGGCCTTTTTCCAGCACGCTGTCCTGACTGGGCTTGGCAGCTGTCGATAATGTCTGTGCAAACGTCGGTTGGCTTTTCAGCCATTGATCGAAGGCTCCCTGCTCTTCCACGATCATCTGGCCGCGCATGTTGTAATGACCGACACCACAGTATTCAGCGCAAAGAATTTCATACTTCCCGGTTTTGGTCGGTGTAAACCAAAAGTACGACACCATCCCCGGCACCATGTCCATCTTGCTGCGGATTTGCGGAACATAGAAATCGTGCAATACATCTTTGGATCGCAGTAAAACTTTCACCGGCTTATCGAGCGGAAGACGAACTTCATTGCTTTTTATCAGTACATCGTCCTGCCCGGCAGGATCATTGGGATCAAGGCCGAGGGGGTTGGTGGAATCAACAAATTTGATATCTGACTTACCCAACCTCCCGTCTTGGCCGGGGAAGCGAAAGGCCCACTGCCACTGCTGGGCGATCACCTCAAGTTCATAGGCATTTTTCGGCACCCGGATAAAATCATCGTAAACAACCAGGCCTGGCGCCAGCATGGCGACAATACCTACCGAAGTAACGATAATTAACCATAGTTCCAGTTTTTTACTTTCTGGTTGGTAGTGCGCCCTGGATCCCTCCTTGTGACGATAACGCATCACCGCCACCGCCATAAAAACCGTAATGGCGATGAAGAATATTCCGCTAATGATCAGGGTGATAAACAGGGTGGTGTCTATGGATCCCCAGTTGGAAGCTGCCGGTGTTGCATGCCAAGGCGCGAGTATATGGAAGAGTACTGATGCAATAACGATTAGTATCAAGATAATTGCTATTGCCATGTTCTCTTCATCCTGTTCCTGTTGCTCATTGGTTATGCCAAAGCATCGCCACTGACGTCCAAGCAGGGCCGACAACTGCCACCCATCCCGATGACAAAGTCAGTAAGAAGTATAGAGCCATCGGGCTGTACCGTGAGGCGGGCAAGCGAGGCCCGGTTGCCAGCTATACTCAATGTCAGATTACGAACGGCAGGAATCGGCCAGAAGCGGCCCAAAAGGCGAACCCTGCCTATGCGTAACAGTCAGATAAGTGATGACATTGAGAACAACAGCCACAGAATCCAGCAGTCCACGACGGAGATTTCGTCATGAGTGCCCTGACGATCGAAGGCTGGTGCAAGCCCAGCCCCGACCAGAAGTCCATCCCGATCGGTGAGATCCATTTTGACGTCGATGACCCCCTTCATCTGCGTCTGGAGCAAGCTGAAGAACGTCTACAAGAGACCCATGAGCCCGAAGCCATGGTCGATGTCGACATGAGCACAATGGATTTGGTCTTGCCAGAGGGATATGGCCCCTTGTCCGACTGCCAGATGCGCGTCTATCTGCATTACGAGCGCGGTCAGTTCCATTTGGTCGGGCATCGAGCGAGTGATGGAAGCTTGATCTACACCAATGCGGTTTTGATTGATCAGTTGCTTTAGAAACGCCGCATGATGCGCGGGAACCCAAAAACCGGTCCGCAGCGGCCGGTTTTTATGCCTGAAATTTGAGCATTCCTTGCGCTTCAGCGCTGCGGCAAAACCCTGCAATACAGAAAACGGGTTCTACCCAAACCATCGCGACATGCCCTCCTAGACTCGTTTCATGCCGGTCTACCATCCGTATCCAGGGTGGGTTGGTGGTTATAGTGTTGATTAGTGATTTTCAGTAGGTATAGTAACCACAAGCACACCACAGGGAGGTGATGTGAATAGCCGGTTTTTGATAAGCCAAATCGTTGCGGACGGCTGGTATCTGGTACGAATCAGGGGGAGTCATCACCACTTCAAGCATCCGACCAAGCCTGGACTGGTGACGGTTCCTCACCCGAAAAAGGACCTGCTCAAGAAAACGGCCATTAGTATTTTGCAACAGGCGCTGCTCTGACGAACCGATGGACTGCGCCCTCGGAGGATAACAAACATGCTTTACCCCATCGCGATTTCCATGGGTGATGACGAACACGCCTGGGGCGTAGAAGTTCCGGATATTCCAGGTTGCTTCTCCGCCGGGGAAGATCTGGATGACGCCATGGCCATGGCTCGCGAAGCCATCGAAGGTCATTTCGAGATTCTGGCCGAAGACGGATCACCGATTCCGCCCGCCAACAAAGTGACCCTGCATGCGGCTAATCCACAGTACGCAGGGTGTACGTGGGCCGTGGTGGATATCGATGTCACCAAATACCTGGGCAAGGCGCAGAAACTCAACATCACCCTGCCCGGCTATCTGCTCAACCGCATCGATGAGTACGTATTGCACCATCCGGAAGAGAAAAGTCGCTCCGGGTTTCTAGCCTCGGCGGCGCTTAAGGTCTTGCAGCAAAGTTGATAGCCTGAAAATCGGATCAATCAAGGGGACAATGTGTCCCCTTTGATTCGTCAGCGCGTTGCCACCATGAACAACCGCGGAAACGGCAGCAGCACCGAACCATCGCTCAGCGCCGGATAGACCTGCTCGATTGCCGCTTGATACTGCTTGAGATAGTGCACCCGTTCCACGTCATCCAATGGTTCGAGAAAAGGCCGCAAACCGGAGCCTTTGAACCACTCGACCACACCCGATGCGCCGTCCGCGAGCGGATGATAGTAAGTGGTGCGCCATACATCGACGCGAGTGCAGTGGCCACGCAGCATTGAGTAGTAGCCGCTTGCATCCTCCATTCCCGTTCGCTGGCCAGCAGCCCTTGCCAGCTTGTCAGCCCACGGGCCGTTCGCTGCGACCTCGCGCATCAACCGGTGCGACGGTTCGTTGAGGTTATCGGGCATCTGGATGCCCAGGCTGCCGCCGGGCGTGAGCCTGTTTACCAGCGATGGCAGCAGCCTGGCGTGATCCGGCACCCACTGCAGCACCGCATTGGCGAAAATCACATCGAACGGGCCGGTCTCGTTCCAGGTATCAATGTCAGCGGTGTCAAAATGTACCTGAGGCAGGCGCTTGCGGGCGGCCTCGATCATATCGGTCGAACTGTCCAACCCACGCACCGCGGCATCGGGAAAACGCTGCACCAGCAACTCGGTCGAATTGCCGGGGCCGCAACCGATGTCGATGGCCGAACGGACGTCCACCGCAGGGATGGCGGCCAGCAAGTCACGCGCCGGGCGCGTGCGCTCATCTTCGAAAGCTACGTATTGTTTGGCGGACCAACTCATATCGCTCTCCTGTCGGGTGCATTGTTGTCGCCAGGGGCAGACAACCGGTTGGCTACGATACATCGTCCGCGTCAGTTAACCCACGCCCCCACCCGCCAATGCCAGCCATCGTTACGTTGCTCCCAGTGCGGATGCACATAACGATACCCCGGTCGCTCCGGGACCCAATGGCCATGAACCGCGACATAACGCCCGCCTTCCCAACGCCAGTACCCCCTGGACCAGAGGTAACCCGGTCGCCCCGCGGGCTCTACCTCGACAACGCGTTCCGGCGGCGGCTGCGGTGCGATGACCTCAACATATTCACGCTCCACCGGACGCCGGTCATGAACGACCCGTTCCTGCACACAACCCGCTGCGGTAACCACCACTGCCAGCAACACCATGTAACGTAACAACATGCCGCCTCCTCTGGCTTGAAAGCCAAGTTGAGTGAACCAGCAAAAAAACGCCCCCTTTTCCACCATGCTCCTGCCTGGTTCACTGCTTTTTTAACAGGTCTTATCTGTCTATTGCCTGAACCCGGATCACTTGATGACGGAAAACACAGGGGATCTGGATAAGCCTTTTTTATCGCCAAATCGTTGGAAGCCATAACCGAAATGACCGTTCGTCGACCGACCAGCAAAGCAGTTTTGACAGTATAAAAATGGCATCTATAGTCCTATCGCGGCCTGTTGGAAGGAACCCAACCCGTCATTTCAAGGCAAGGAGCAAGGCCAGCTCGTCCCCCGAGATCGAGTGGGTTCCCCAGTAGTGTGTTCGCAACGGCCACAAGGCAAACAAGCGTTGTCGTGCCTGGTAAGTAGCCAGACAATCACTATTGTTAAAAGGAGCTTCACTATGTCTCGAGTCACGGATGTACTTGTTTCCATCGACACTGAAACCATTCTGAAAAACTACCCGAACATCAGCAAAAACCCTGCTGCGCCGACGATGATCGACGTCAATCATGTGTACATGGTGACCAATCAGAACAACGTGGTGAGTGGCCAGGCCGGTGGCGAGCTCAACTTGAAAGCCCAGGTAGGCGACTTGATTCGCTGGCGTGAAACCAGCCTGTCGCAGAGCTTCGAAACTGCAGTGGTTTTCTACAAGTTCATCGGTAACGCCGGCAACGAGTTGATCTCCACGCCCACGCCACGCAAGGCTACCGCCTGCGTCGCCGTTCCGAATACCAGCAACCCGTCGGTGCCCAGTTGCCAGAAAGTCGATAACTATTACTGGTCTTCAGAGACCCTTGCGTGCGGCAGCGTGACCTATCACTTCAACTTCCTGATCGTGGATCGCAACTGCCAGATTGTCGGCTGCTGCTCGTGGGATCCGTTCATTACCATCCGTAATTGACGATGGCGGACCCCTTGGCAACAAGGGGTCACCCCAGTTCGTTGCCGCCTCGGCTGGAACAGGATGTCTTGCTTGAAACCGAAGCGGCTACCGTTTTGCGTCAACATCATGAAAGGAATCCATGATGACTTCCGAACCGATTACCCCCCCTTCGGCGAGTACCGTGACCGTCAATAGCGTGCTGCTGATCGTCGATGCCGAATCGCTGCTTTCGCGCTATCCGCAACCCAGCCTTGACCCGCAAAAGCCGACCGTGATTGAAGATGGTTTCATCTTCGGCATCAGCGCTACATCAGCAGCAAAAAATGTTAAAAACGACAGCAAAATCACACTGACCACCAACAACGGAAAAGTCTTTCATATTCGCGGCAGGACCGTCAGTTTGCTCGCCGAACACAGCGTGGTATTCCACAACATCACGGTGGACGATACCGGGATCCTTTCTCCGCCCAAGCTGATCGTCCATGGCGACCAGACCGTCCCCGCGCCCGACCCCGCCAACCCGAACCAGCCGGGCAGCCACAAGGCCGATGATCATTATTGGGAGTGCTCGCAACTGAGCACGGGCGTGGCAACCTGCGAACTGAGCTTCATGCTGATCAACCAGCGCTGCGAAGCGCTCGGGTATTTCAGCTGGAAGACTGAGGTGACGCTGTCGGCGTGAATAAAGATTATCGAGTAGGAGGCGGCTTCACAGCCGTCGTCCTCTCACACCACCGTACGTACGGAAACGAGCAAGTCCAGGCACTTACAGTGGCAAGGTATTGCAGTGCTTGATCTCCTTGAGCGAAAAACCGGTGTACATTTCCTTGATATTGCCGAGCGTACGTATGCGATGCATGGCGAGTTCATGGAATGCCTCCATGTCTTTGACGACTACCTGCAGGAGGTAGTCGTATTTCCCCGACACTTTGTGACAGGCAATAATGTTGGGCAGCGCCAGGACGCCCGCTTCGAAATGTTCCATGGCTTGCTCGGAGTGACTATCGAGGGTGACGCTGATGAAAGCGAAAAGTCCCAGCCCTATGGTCTTCGGGTTCAAGTGCGCGTGATACCCGACAATCACCTCCTCTTCCAGGCGCTTCAGGCGCTTCCAGCAGGCTGGCGCTGACAGGCAAACACGAGCGGCGATCTCGGCGTTCGTCAGGCGACCATTCATTTGCAGAATTTCCAGAATTGAACGATCAACCTTATCCATTTCCGCCATGTGTTCTCTCCGTTTAACAATGAGTACGCGGTAGGGCGATTGGCCCCATCCCGCAGGTCCTTGATCAAGCATCCATTTCTAGAAACTACAAATACTAGAAAGAAAATTACATAAAGAACACATTTTGGATAATTAACGACTGAAAAATAACTAAATACAGACCCGTTTCGAAAACTAATTTTCGAGGCACTGAAATACAATTTCTTGTCATTTCCGACACCAAAGCCACTGGCTCTGACAATAAAAATAAGTAACAACGGAGGCAATATTGAGCATTTTCAGAACAAAAGACCTGGACACAATGATTGCTGCCGCCCGGGCTCCTGCAGGGTTGAAAAAAGTGCTGGGGCCGATGGATTTGGTCCTGATTGGTATCGGTGCAATCGTGGGGACGGGCATCTTTGTATTGACCGGAACCGGCGCATTGACTGCGGGACCAGCCCTCACGGTTTCATTCCTGTTAGCAGCGTTGGCCTGTGCATTTGCAGCGCTCTGTTATGCCGAGTTCGCCTCATCTGTACCGGTAGCAGGCTCGATTTATACCTACAGCTACGCGACGCTGGGAGAGTTGGTGGCCTGGATGATCGGCTGGGATCTGATGCTCGAATACGGACTGGCCAGCTCGGCTGTGTCTGTTGGGTGGTCGGGTTACTTCCAGTCCCTGCTGAGCGGATTCGGGCTGAATCTTCCGGTTGTGCTTACGGCGGCTCCAGGCTCTTTGCCTGGCGTGGAAACCTGGTTCAACCTACCCGCGCTGGTGATTATGCTGGCGATTACCTGGATGCTTTCTATAGGCATCAAGGAATCCGCGCGCGTAAACAACGTGATGGTGATCATCAAAATCGCCGTGGTGCTGCTCTTCATCGCCGTTGGTGTGAGACATGTTCAGCCGGCTAACTGGCAACCTTTCTCTCCCTTCGGCGTCAATGGCATTTTGAGTGCTTCTGCCTTGGTTTTTTTTGCTTTTATTGGTTTCGATGCGGTTTCCTCTGCCGCCGAAGAAGTGAAAAAACCGGCGCGTGACCTCCCCATCGGTATTATCGGTTCCTTGGCCGTTTGTGCGGTGTTGTACGTTGCCGTTTCAATGATCATGACCGGCATCGTGCCCTATGCCCAATTCCTTGGCGTTGATCATCCGGTTTCATTGGCGTTGCAACATGCCGGTGAAAGCTGGGTTGCCGGGTTCGTTGATTTAGGCGCGATCGTTGGCATGACGACTGTCATTCTGGTGATGGCTTACGGTCAAACCAGGATCATCTACGCAATGTCGCGCGACGGACTGCTTCCCCAGCGCCTTTCCAGGGTTCATACACGATTCGGCACCCCATTTTTCGCCACCTGGATGGTCGGAATAGTTTTCGGGCTGATCTCGGCACTGATTCCGCTGAACGTCCTCGCCGAGCTGATCAACATCGGTACGTTGGCCGCATTCAGTCTGATCTCGGTGGCAGTGATCGTATTGCGCAAGACCCGACCTGATCTCCCTCGTGCATTCAGATGCCCCGGCGTGCCCATTGTTCCATTGCTCGCCATCGCGTTCTGCGTAACCTTGATGACCTTCCTCAAGCAGACGACCTGGCTGGCATTTGGGGCGTGGTTGGCAATTGGCCTGGTGATCTACTTTGCCTATGCGAGGCGCCGCTCGTTATTGCATTAATCCAGCATTTCGTCAGGTCTGGAGTATCAATCAACCTCCAATAGTTTTCAGGTGCGAAACTGCATTCCAGTTGCGCACCTGATTACATTCGCCTGTCAATCCTCACCTCATTTGTCCTGTTTTTAGCCCTAGGAGACCAGTGGCGCGCATTGGCAGTGGCACGCGAACTCTATTTATTCAGTTACCCCATTTAACTCATGACTTAGGCCCGCCACGGTGGAAGAGCCCCTTCGAAAAGTGAAAAGGCTCGATGCAGGAAACCGTTGAAGCGAGCAGCATCACGCCGCAGCCCTGCCTGTTGACCACCAATCAGGCACAGATGGGCCACCTGACCAATCACTTCTGCTTGGCCTGGCATATGGACCAAGCGGCGGCACGTGCGTATCGCGAAGTCCAGTCGTCTTGTATCAACACGCTGCTGAAACTCGCCTACCAACGGATCATGCAGCGACCAGGCTCGGATGGAAATTTCCCGCCCAGGTTGTTTCTCAGCGGCAATACTCAAGTAGCGTTTCAAGGTTTCGCCCGCGCTACGACCCTGCGCCGCATAAGCGAGCATGCGCTCCGTGTAGTCTTCTTCCCAAGCGGCCAGCAAGGTGCGGACAAAGTCTTCGCGATTGCGGAAATGGTGATAAAACGATCCGCGGGTCACATTCAATCGGCGCGATAGACTCTCGGCCGAAACGCCAATGTGCCCGATTTGGTCGAGAGCCTCAAAACCAGCCGCGATCCAATGGTTACGAGTTAGTTTTCTCACCCGTTATTTCGCTCCATGTTTAGCGCCATACAGACTGTGTATGGTGCGCAACCGATTGATACGCTGCGAACACCAGCAAAGATGGCCGTTGCGTTTTGCACGCCAGCACTTTTCATGGAGCTCGCCTTGAAGAAAATCGTTCTGGTTGCTTTCGACCAATTCACTGATATCGACCTATTCCTGATGTGGGACATCTTAGGCCGCAACACCGAGGACTGGCACGTCCGAATATTGGGTTCCAGCTCTATCGTGCGATCGGCGCACGGCCTGCCTGTTTCGGTGCACGGTCCGCTTTCCGAGGCCAATAGCGCCGACGCGGTATTGTTCGTCAGCGGCAAGGAAGGGATACCCGCTGCACTTGCCGCCCCAGATTTCCTGCCGTCGTTTGAACTTGACTCCAGACGCCAGCGAATCGGCTCCATATGCGCCGGAGCTTTCATTCTCGAACGGCTTGGGCTACTCAGCGGCCAAGCAACTACACATCCGGATGCACGATCGAGCTTGCAAGCTCTGGGACTTGAGCCCCTGGACCAGCCTCTTGTATGCCAGGGGAACGTTGCAACCGCTGGCGGATGCCTTTCGGCGCTCTATCTGGTGGGATGGTTGGTTGAATCCTGGTTCGATGTCGACAAGCGCCGTGCGACGTTGCTCCCTGTTCTGCCAGCCGGGCAGCAAGAGCTCTATGATGCCTTGATCGGGTTCAGTATCCGACAAGCACTTACAGGGCGACAAGGAGCGTTACACGACAAACCATCGCAACAAGAGACGCGACATGGCATGTCGTCTAATTGGTAGTTAGAACTCAGGAGAGATCCCCGATGCCCCGAGAATTTGAGCTCATTATGTCCGTGCCAGTCCCCTCGAGGTCCGGCATCACCCACCTTTACAAGTCGATGAACCTGGCGGACGCTTTTGCGATTCGGCTCCCTGCGGGCACATCCAGCAATCCAGATTTGCTAGCTCGATTCATCCTTTCCCACCAGCCATCCTGGATCGGATGGCTCATGAAAGTCCGAGACACTATCGTTGCCTGTTTTGGTCTCAAGACAACCAAACATTTGGCATCACTTGCTAATCGGATTGGAATCTTCAAGGTCTACAGCACGAACCAGACTGAAATCGTGTTGGGAGAGGACGACAAGCACCTCGACTTCCGGATATCGATCCTATGTTCTGGAGAGACAGGGCCAGAAGGCAGTCGCCAACTCGTTTTTTCAACCGTGGTCCAGTGCCACAACCGTCTAGGCCGGGCCTACATCTTCGTTATTGCCCCATTTCACCGCTTGGTTGTTAAGGCCAGCCTCCTCAGTGCGGCGCGCATCGGTTGGCCTCTGGCTACCTGCCCCTAAGGCTGAGCGCTGTCTGCCCCCTGAGGTCTAACCCTTCCATCGAAGGCTGTTCTGGCAAGCCTGGCCAAGTCTCTCATGTCAAACGTCAGGCCTCTAAGATGCTACGGCGCGCCACAAAAAACCGGCCTCAAAGGCCGGTTCTTTTTATGATACGTATCCAACAGTGCTAGTCGTAATAGCCAACAGTCTTCTTCAAGTGGTCCGAATAATCGTAAATCTCATCAACCGATCCAATCGGATGCCGCGTCTCGTTTTTTTCTTCGTCAAAAATCCCAATGTACTTTTGTGAACGATTGAAGTGAAGGCGACAAATCGGTTTTCGATTGTTGTCATCCAGCAAAATGCCAAAGTAGCTTTGCGTGTCGCGTTGCACTATCCGTTTAGCATCCACAACCGAACGAACCACTGCCCGGACAATGTGATACCCCTCCAACTCCTCCAGAGTCGTCAGTACTTTATCCTCTGATTCATCACGTTGACCTGTCTGATCACTGCCGCCAGCAGGAACCGGTACCGATGCCAGCGCAGGCTGAATGGCACCACTCATAGCTGATTTGAGTCGGTCATTGATCTGATCATTGAGAAACTGCACGACCGCTTTTCTCGTCAGCTCTTGAAACTGCTCACGGACTTTCTGGGTGATGACCCCGTCATACACTCGAGAGGCAAAGACTTTTACAAAGTCGTCATCAGGCTTGAGGACCTGCGAAGCAATGACCTTCTTGATCTGACTGACGTATTTCAACTCACCCGCGGCGTTGATGATCGAATCCACATCGAATGCAGACTTGGTGAGCTTGATCAATTCGGGGACGGAGTACTCGTCGATATCCAGAAGATCGAGTTCAAGAAACGGTTTTTCATCCATCTTGTTGGGCGCATCCAGGTCGGTGAAGAATTTGTAGACCTGGCCGTTGGTGAGGATGGAGATTCGAGCGCTGGTGACATGGAAATAGCGAAACAGCTGGGAGGCATGATTGATGTGCAGCGGCTCGCCGATTTTTTTGCACTCGATGAGGATCTGTACCTCCCCTTCTTTCATGATCGCGTAGTCAATTTTTTCTCCTTTTTTCGTTCCGATATCGCAAACGAATTCCGGAGTCACCTCACTCGGATCAAAGACATCGTAGCCCAGCACTGTACTGATAAAGGGCATGACGAAAGCATTCTTGGTGGCCTCCTCTGTCTGAATGGCAGCGCTTTGCAAACGAACCTTGGCGGCTAGACTTGCTAACTTCTCAAAGAATTCCATGAGTGACCTCTTACTTGATGTCGATCCGTGTGTTTGCGTGCTGGCAAATTGACCTCTATTGATACTAGACACAAACCGGCACAAAGAAAGATTCCAAACGCAGCAAGTGCCCTTCAGAGCATTGGCTTTTCATCAAACACGGGATTTTCAAGCAGAACTCTCATCATGCCCGTACGGTCGATTTCCCTGGACAGCACCGTCGTCGAGGAAATAAAGAGGCAGGATTTGAATCAATGCTGAGCCATGCCCCCGCGAGTGACCAACGTCAATCGCGGGGCATGCAGCTAACGACTGGCTTGCAGTGCCCTGGCCATTTGCAGATGGTTTTGCAGCTTGGGCAGGGTTTCTTCGGCGAACGCTTTGATTTGCGGCACGTCCGTTGTCTGCGCTTGTTGTTGAAGTTGCTCGATGGCTTCCTGGGTGGTCTTTACCTGACTGTCGACGTACGCCTGATCGAAAGAGGTATCGTCCTTAATCTCCGGTATCAAGGCTTTGGCCTTGTCGACCACCTCTTCGCGTGGTGCGACCGGTAAATCGAGTTGCTTGGCAATTTTCGCCAGATGCTGGTTGGCGGTGGTGCGATCGTTGATCACCACGATGGTGTAATCCTTGACCTCTTTGGATGCGGTTTTCTGGTGCGCCAGGCGGCTGGCTTCGATGTCGGCCATGCCTTGGGCCGACGCCTCATTGACGAATTCGGCGGGAGACTGGGCAAAGGCATTGGTGGCGCACAGGCCCAGTAACGTGGCAAAACCGGCATTGCGTAAACGGGTGGCCATCCGGCTCATGGTCGCGCCCTCCTTCCTGAAAATTCAAACGGGAGCTTGCGCCCCCGTCCATTAAACAAAACTACCTTCACCTATTACGGAGTTTTCTGACCGCCTTTGCGGCCCATGCCGCCTTTGGCAGGGTCTTTATCAACAGTCGTCGTGGTAGTTTTCCCACCTTTGCGACCGGCTTCAGACGCCTTCGTTCGATCGATGGCGCTACCCGGGGTCGGATGTTTTGAAGTAGGCATGGTTCTCATCCTCTTGGTGATGATCACGGCGAGCAATCGCCCGCATAGGATATGAATTTCCATGCCCAAAAAGGTTTAGAAAACCTGGCAGCGCCGCGACGAACGGTGACGGACTTTCAGACACCGAGACGTGAATGGTGCTGGCGCTTGGCAGCGTACATTGCCTCATCGGCATGCCTGAACAGCTGCTTTTCTTCGGTGCCATGTTCGGGGTATCGCGCGACGCCGATGCTCGGCTGGATCGTCAGGTTGTGCCCGTCCAGACGCAGGGGCTGAACCAGCACCTGGCGGATTTTCCCCGCCACATTCTCGGCATCTTCGGCGGCGTGGATGTTGTGCAACAACACGACAAATTCATCACCACCAATGCGCGCCACCGTGTCGGTTTCGCGCACGCAGCCCTTGAGCCGATTGGAGACCGCTTGCAGCAGCATGTCACCGACCGCATGACCGAAGGTGTCATTGACTTGCTTGAAGCGGTCGAGGTCGACATAGAGCAACGCCATTCGACCGGAGTCTGCCCGGGCCAGCGCCAGCGAAGCTTTGAGGCGTTCGCGCAACAATTCGCGATTGGGCAGCTGAGTCAGTTGATCGTACTGGGCCATGCGCTGGAGCCGGGCGTGCAATTGCTTGCGTTCGATCGCGGTCGCGACTTGGGCGCAAACATACTGCAGCAACTCCTTGTCTTGTTCGGTGTAGCGCTCGCCGCCCGGCACGCTTTTGACGATTAGCGCGCCGATGGTGCCGTTTTGCGAACTCAACGGCACGCCCAACCAGCAGGGTGAGTCCTGGCCCTCGACCAACGCTGCAAACCCCTC
The DNA here is from genome assembly GCF_016861935.1 of Pseudomonas sp. 008. NCBI lineage: Bacteria > Pseudomonadati > Pseudomonadota > Gammaproteobacteria > Pseudomonadales > Pseudomonadaceae > Pseudomonas > Pseudomonas sp. 008. Next base: position 221,119 of record NZ_BOMA01000010.1, read on the forward strand.
CGGCAGATTGTCCTGATCCGGGGTCAGCAGGATCGGCAAGCCACTGCGAATCACTTCTGCGCACAAACGCCCGGTAACAGTCCCGGGATCCTCGGGTTGCAGCTCATGGTCGTCAACGTGATAGGGGAAATTCAGCTGCGCGCAGTGCTCGTCATACAGTGCCACGGAGAAATTCAACGCCGGCAGCCATTCGCCGATGATCGAATGGATGCGTTTGAACAGCGCCAGCAAATCTTCCGCCGCGTGGGCCGCTTCGGAGATCGCATACAGCGCCGCTTGTCGGGACTCGGCCTGTTTGCGCTCGGTGATGTCGCGCGCCACGGCGATACGCAACTGATCGACCTCCGACCAACGTGCCGACCAGAGAATGTGCGCCACCCGACCGTCCTTGCGCAGGTAACGATTTTCAAAGTTGAGCTTGGGTTCGCCCCCCATGATCTCCCGCGCGGCGTCGAGGGTACGCTGTCGGTCGGCAGGGTGAACCAGGTCGATCATCGACTGGCCGATCAGCTCGTCGGGGGTGTAACCGAAAATGCGCTCGCAGGCCGCGCTGACAAATACGAAGCGACCTTGTTTGTCCACCGCACAGACGGCGTCCAGCAAGAGATCGATGTAGCTCGCCAGTGGCGCGGAATTTCTGGTTTCCATGATGCCGAGAGCATGTCCGGACAATGCAACATTGAACAACCCTCCCTGACCGGTCATACGCCCGAGCGATGACTGTGCAGCCGACGCTTCCCTGCGTTCAGCCTCAAGCCTTGTTCGTCACCAACCCCGGAAACGCATGCACCAAGGCATTGATGGCGAAACCGATGAACATGACCCCGCACAAGCGGGTGATCGCCAGTTCATGACGCTGATACAACGTGCGCACCTGACGCGCACCGACGATGCCAATGAGAATAGCGTAGGCCAAAAGGCCACCAATGAAGCTCAAGATGATCAACCAGGGCAACATTGACCAATGCAGCAACTCTGCACGGCTGGACAACAGCGCTGTAAACGTCGCCACCGCCACCGGGTATGCCTTGGGGTTGGTCAGGCCGAACAGGATGCCGTGCCAGAATGGCTGCCGCGCCGGGCCCTGAGGCGCCTCGGCACTGGCGCGACGAGCGCGAACCGCGCGCAGGCCCAGCCAGAACAAGTAAAGCCCGCTGAGCACACCCAGCACATCGAAGGCAGTGCTGCCGATTTCCCGCGCACCGACAATCGCGATCAGTGCAGTGCTGCACCAGACCACGTCGCCCAGCAAATGCCCGCACAGAAACCCCGCCCCGGCCCGCCGTCCGCGTGCCGCGCCGATGCCGAACACCGCCAGCACACCGGGCCCCGGCGTAATGCCATAAATGAAACCCGAGGCGAGAACGGCCATTAGCAGCGATGGTGTCATGGAAATTCCTGAGGACGCCGGGTGAAGGGGCGCAATTCTATCTCAGGACGCCGAATATCGACTCACTGATCGTCGAAGAACTTCATCCCCGCATAGGGTCGCTGCCGACAAGCCGCCAGCCGCGACGCCAGAGACCCGACATGCGCCTCGAGCTTGTGCCCGTCCGGGTCGAGAAAATAGAACGACGCACCTTCGCTGCGGTTATCCCGCCATTCCCGCACGTTGGCGGATCGCAGGCGCTCGACGAACGGCAGGAAGTCCACAGCTTCGAGGCTGAAGGCGTAATGGGTGTAGTCGGCGGCCGGCGTGGACTCGTGCAGTGGATCGAGAGAAAGGCACAGCCACAGACCGGGTAGCGAGAGATAGGCGCCGGTGTCCCAAGTGGCTTCAAGCTGAAGTTGCAGCAGATCGCGATAGAACGCCACGCTGCGGTTCAGGTCAGTGACGGCGAGGGTCAGGTGGTTGAGGCCGGTTAGCATGGGTTGGGTAACCTTGAGTCTCTCTGGGTGGTCGCGAGCGGAGAGTAAAGCTTAAACATCCTTGAGCGTACAGCCGACGGGGGCTTTGTTGGCTGAGAGTCAGTCTTCGCGAGCAAGCCCGCTCCCACAGGGAGTGGCGGCGGGCACGAATCCTGTGCCCGACGCGGTCAATGTGGGAGCGGGCTTGCTCGCGAAAGCGGTATTTCTGACGCCGCGAACTTCAGAACTTGTCGAGCGTGCGCAGCTTCTGCGGCAACCCCCACAGCAACAACGCAGCGGCGATCAGCGCGGCGACGCCGATGACGTACAGCGCCGGGGTGGTGCTGCCGGTCAGGTCTTTGATCCGCCCGACCATGACCGGGCTGACGATCCCACCGAACTGGCCAAGGGTATTGATCACCGCGATCCCGCCAGCGGCGCCTGCCCCGGCACCGGCCAGGAGTTTCGGTGGCAGGGTCCAGAAGCTCGGGATGGACGCGATGATCCCCGCACCGAGCAAGCCCAGGGCAACAATCAGGAACGTCGTGTGGTTGGCGAAAATTCCTGCGCAGAAGAAACCCACCGCGCCTGCCGCCACCAGACCTGCGACAAACTTGCGCCGCTCACCGGTGGCGTCGGATAACCGCCCGATCACCACCATGCTGATGGCGCCGCAGATGTAGGGAATGGCGGTCAGCAAGCCGATCATCACCGGGCTCTCGGTGCCGGCACTGCGGATCAGTTGCGGCGCCCAGAAATTCAAGCCGTAGGACGCCACCTGAATCAGAAAGTAGATCAGCCCCAGCATCAGGAAACCCGGAATCCGCAGTGCGGCCAGCAAGGAGCCGCCGCTCTTGTGGGGTTCGTGGTGCGCGATACGGCTGGCGAGCAGTGTCTTCTCCGACGGGGTCAACCAATGGGCATCTTCGATGCGGTCCTTGAGCACGGTCAGCACCAACAAACCGAGGCCGATGCAAGGCACGCCACCGAGCAGAAACAGCCAATGCCAGCCGCGCATATCGAGGAAGCCATCAAGGTGTTGCAGCACCAACCCGGAGAACGGTGCGCCAACCAGCCCGGCAAACGCCGACGCGAGAAACAGCATCGAGGTGATGCGCCCGCGATAGTGCTGCGGGAACCACAGCGTCAGGTAATACAGCACGCCCGGCGCAAAACCCGCCTCCATCGCGCCGATCACGAAACGCAGGGCGTAGAACTGCCATTCGCTGTTGACGAAGACCATGGCCGCCGTCGCGAGCCCCCACGACATCATGATCCGGGCGATCCAGCGCCGGGCACCCACCTTGTAAAGCATCATGTTGCTCGGCACTTCAAAGATCACATAACCGACTACAAACAGCCCGGCGCCGAGGCCGTAAGCGGTATCGCTCAGGCTCAGGTCGGCCTGCAACTGGAACTTGGCGAAGCTGATGTTGATGCGGTCGAAAAATGCGAACAGGTAGCAGACCATGATCAGCGGCATCAGTCGCCAGGCGACTTTGCGGACCAGGGCTTTTTCGGCGTCGTGACTAACGGACGGGCTCACGCCCGCCTCCAGAACATTGAGGCTCATCGTGGTTTCTCCAGGCAGACGTCCCGTGGGCGTCCGATTGTTTTTGTTGTCTGGTTCGTTGTGGCTTTTGTAGGAGCGAGGCTTGCCCGCGAAGGCGGTGTGTCGGCCTCCATCGATGCTGAATGTCAGACCGCTTTCGCGGGCAAGCCTCGCTCCTACAGTGTTTGTTCGGTGAGTTCAGGAGGGTGTCGGGTGCAGGTCGCAGTTACGTCCGGCCTTGGCGAGCTGCCCGGGCACTTCATGGCCCAGCAACGCGGGTAAGCCTCGCGACAATCGCAGCAACAACGGCAAGTCGATGCCGGTGTGAATGCCGACTTCATCGCACAGGTTGACCAAATCTTCGGTGCAGATATTGCCCGAGGCACCCGGTGCAAACGGGCAACCGCCAAGACCACCGAGGGCTGCGTCAAAGCGCCGGGCTCCGGCCTCGTAAGCTGCCAGCACGTTGCACAGGCCGAGGCCGCGCGTGTTGTGGAAATGCAGGGTCAGATCAGCCGGTGAAACCCGTTGCAACACCCGTCGCACCACACGGTCGACCTGGCGTGGATTGGCCATGCCGGTGGTGTCGGCCAGAGTAATGCCCGTAATGCCGAGCTCCTGATAAGCCTCGACAATCTGCAGCACGCGATCCTCATCGATCGTGCCTTCAAACGGGCATCCGAAGGTCGTGGCGATGCTGCCGTTGAGCCGCACCGGTGTGCCGCGAACGAACTCGACGATCTCGCCAAACGCGGCCAATGACGCCTCGCAACGCATCCGCATGTTTGCCAGGTTATGGGTCTGACTGGCGGACATCACCAGGTTCAGCTCGTCAGCCCCCGAGTCCAGTGCTCGTTGTGCACCTTTGAGGTTAGGGATCAACGCGACATAGATCACGCCTGGCTGTCGGGCGATGCCCTTGAACACTTGTTCGCCATCGCGCAGTGCCGGAATCGCCTTGGGCGACACGAACGAACCGGCTTCGATGCGGCTGAACCCCGCCAGCGACAGCTGATCGATCAATGCAATCTTGTCGACGGTTTCGACCCAGGTCGGCTCGATCTGCAAGCCGTCACGCGGGGAGACTTCCTGAACGATCAGGGTCTGGGAATAATCAGTGATCATTGCACCACTCCTTCAGCTTTCAACCGTTCGATGTCCTGGTCAGTCAGGCCCAGCCCCGCGAGGATGCCGTCGGTGTGCTGACCCAGACTCGGCCCCGACCAGTTCACGCCACCGGGGGTCTCGGACATTTTCGGAACGATGCCCGGCATCTTCACCGAGGCACCACCCGGCAGTTCGGCGTTGAGCAGCATGCCCCGCGCCTGATAGTGAGAATCGGCAACGATGTCGGCCACCGAATAGATGCGCCCGGCCGGGACTTCGGCAGCTTCCAGAGCCGCCAACACCTCATCGATGGGCAGGCTGCTGGTCCAGTGAGTAATGGCTGCGTCGAGCACATTACTTTTGGCGGCGCGGCCATCGTTATGCGCGAACTCCGGCGCTTCAGCCAGGTCGGCCCGGCCAATCACCGCCATCAGGCGCTTGTAGATCGGGTCGCTGTTGCCGGCGATCACCACATAGGCGCCGTCGGCAGTCAGGTAGGTGTTGGACGGCGCAATACCCGGTAACGCCCCGCCGCTGCGCTCACGCACATGACCGAGCATGTCGTATTCCGGCACCAGGCTTTCCATGACGTTGAACACGCTTTCGGCCAACGACACATCGACCACTTGCCCGCCGCCCTGCCCGGTCTTGACCCGCAGCAGCGACATCAAGGCACCGATGACCGCGTGCAGCGAAGCCAGGGAATCACCGAGGCTGACCCCCACTCGGGCCGGCGGCGAACCGGGAGTACCGGTGGTGTAGCGAATTCCGCCCATGGCCTCGCCGATCGCCCCGAAACCCGGACGATCACGGTACGGGCCGGTCTGGCCGTAACCGGAAATGCGCACCAGCGTCAGGTTGGGATTGAGGGCGTGCAGCACGTCCCAGCCCAGGCCGAGTTTCTCCAGGGCGCCGGGGCGCAGGTTTTCGATCAGCACATCGGCATCGGTCGCCAGTTGCTTGACCAGTTCGATGCCTTCAGGGGATTTCAGATTCAGCGCCAGGGACTTCTTGTTTCGCGATTGCAGGTACCACCACAACGAAGTGCCTTCGTGCAGCTTGCGCCATTTACGCAGGGGATCGCCCTGGCCCATGGCTTCGATCTTGATCACTTCGGCGCCGAACTCGGCCAGCATGCGCGCGGCAAACGGCGCGGCGATCAGCGTGCCGATCTCGATCACTTTGATTGCACTCAAGGGGGCAGTCATCGCGGAGGTACCTCTTGTTCTTGGAATATGCGCCAAGGCTAGAGGACCGAGTGGCATGGAATCCAACCTTCTGTTGGCAACGACCGTTCGCGAAACGCGAATGCCTGGCTGGAGATTACCGCGACCTCAAGTCAGAAGAGGCCCGTCCATGCAATCGAGAACTGTCAGGCTTGGCCGCGTAAATGCTCAAACAACATCCGGCTCACCGGCGACAGCGCCGCTTCATCGCGCACCACCAGAATCAACGCACGATCCGACCAGTCATCCGTCAGCGGCACCGCGTGCAACCCCAGCGCCCGGCCAAACAGTTCGTAGGCCTTTAGCGGCAGGATGCCGATGCCCATGTTGGCCTGGACCATCCGGCACATGGCGTCGAACCCCGGCACATGAATCCGCAACCTCAGCACCTTGCCGGCCTTGCGCGCGGCCGCATGGGTGCGCATGTTGATGGAACTGGCCGAATGCAGACCGACGTAATCGCTGTCCAGCGTGTCGGCAAAAGCCAAGGCCGAACGACTCGCCAGCGGATGATCGGCTGGCATCAGCACGACCAGTTTGTCCTGGCGATAAACAACACGGTGCAGCCCCTTGACGTCGCTGTCGCTGGAGCAGATCCCGAGGTCCGCCACGCCATCGAGCACGCCTTGGATCACCCCGCTGCTGGGGCGCTCTTCGAGGTCGGTCTTGACCTGCGGATGGCGCGCGGAAAAGTCCCGCAGGTCTTCGGGCAGGAATTGAATGATCGCCGACAGGTTGGCGAGCATCCGCACATAACCGCGTACACCGTGGCTGTGTTCGCCCAGTTCGAGGCCCATTTTCTCGACGTTGAACAGCATCTGCCGGGCATGGTGCAGCAGGGTTTCACCGGCCGGCGTCAGCGTCATGCCCTTGGCCTGGCGCACGAACAGGCTGATGCCCAGCGCCTCCTCCAACTCCATCAACCGCTTGCTGGCCGCCGACACCGCGATCGCTTCGCGGGCGGCGGCACGGGTCAAGGTGCCCTCTTCGTGGACGGCCACAAACAGCTGGAGAGTGATCAGGTCGAGGCGGCGGATGAGGCTTTTTTGCAGCATGGCAGGGCTCGATGATTTCGGTTCGACTGAGTCGGCAGGATAGCCCGGATTCGATTCGTGCCCGCCATCCAATTACCCACAGCCCCCCAGGGCATCGCCCTACAACTAATTCTCTTACAACTCTCAGTACTACCGGAAACTGCCGATTCAAAGCCCATCGGGACTCTCTGTAAAGTCTGGCAACACACACAAACTGCAACAAACCCACGGATAGATTCACTCAAGGAATGTCACTCGCACATGAGCCAGATACCGTACACGGCGCACACCTTCACCAACTACCGCAAACTCGTCTCATTGGCTGATCATGATTGGGAGGCCGCCGAAACCGGAAAAATCGCGGGGCTCAACGTTGAGATAAAAAGTGCCAACCGCATGCTCGATCAGTACGGGAGAGCGTTTCATGATTTCTGTACGACGTCATACCTGGGTCTGGATCACCATCCCGATATTCTCGACGGCGCCATGACCACGCTGTGGGAAACCGGCACACTTCGCATCGCCAATTCCAGGAACCGCTGCAAACTGGCGATTCTGGACCAATACGAATCCGAACTGTCCGAGTTGTTCGGCGCCAGTTGCCTGAGCGCCCTGTCGTGCAGCGCGGCAAGTGCCGGGACCCTGCCGCTGCTGGCCAGCGGCGTATTCACGGAAAATAGCCCTCCGGTGATGGCTTTCGACCGGTTGGCGCATTACTCGATGAGTCACCTCAAAGCCGCCTGTGCCGATGAAACGAAGGTCGTGACGTGCCCGCATAACGACATGGACTTCCTCGAGACGCTGTGTCAACAGCACACCAGAGTCGCGTATGTCGCCGACGGCGCCTACAGCATGGGCGGGGTTGCGGACATGGACAGCCTTTTGTATCTGAAGGACCGCTATGGGCTGTTTCTCTATCTGGACGATTCCCACGCGCTTTCCTCTGTAGGAACATTCGGCGCCGGTCTTGTGCGTCCCAGGCTGCATACCCTGGATGATGACTGCCTCATTGTCGCCTCGCTGGCCAAGTCGTTCGGCGCCAGCGGCGGTCTGGTGATGCTGGGCAGTGAACGGCAGAAGAAGCTAATTGCGCGTTACGGCGGCCCCAACAACTGGTCGCAAAGCCTGAACAGTGCAGCCATTGGCGCGGGCCGGGCATCCATCCAGCTACACCACACCCTGGAATTCGCCGCGCTGCAGGAAAAGCTTCAGGTTAATATCCGCCTCTTTGACAGCCTCATCCGAACCGCACAACACAACAGCAACATGGCGATTCGACTGGTCAATTGCGGTGAGGCATCGCTGGCCAACCACATCGCCATTGAACTGGCCAATCACGGATTCTTCACCTCGGCAGTCTTTTTCCCGGTGGTTGCACAAGGCAAGGCAGCCATCAGAATCACCCTGCGCGCCGACATGGGGACGACGCTGATCCGCCATTTCTGTGGACTCATCACCGAGCTTTTACGTGCTCACGGCCGGGACATCGACAGCTGAAATCCAGGGAAGATCAAACCAGCCGTTATCGCCGTTATGCACCTTACTGGCCTTGGGCGCGCTGCTTTGCGTAGTGCTCGCGCCCGGCCGTCGAACCGCTTAGAACGCGCTGCGGAAAATCTCCTCGATCTGCCGCTGATCCGCCGCCCGTGGGTTGGTCAGTCCACAGGCGTCTTTCAGGGCATTACCGGCAAGGACCGGGATGTCATTGAGCCTGGCACCGAGCTCACGCAAACCGGCGGGAATGTCCACATCCCTGGCCAGGCTGCGGATCGCCGCGATCGCCGCCTGCGCGCCCTCTTCCGGACTGAGCCCGCGGATGTCGGCCCCCATCGCGTGGGCAATATCGGTCAGGCGAGGGGCGCACACCAGCGCGTTGAAGCTTTGCACATGAGGCAGCAGCACCGCGTTGCACACACCATGGGGCAGGTCGTAGAACCCGCCTAACTGATGGGCCATCGCGTGAACGTAGCCAAGGGACGCATTGTTGAACGCCATGCCCGCCATAAATTGCGCGTAGGCCATGTTTTCCCGCGCGATCATGTCACTGCCGTCCTGCACGGCTTGGCGCAGGTTGTCGCTGATCAATGTGATGGCTTTCAGCGCACAGGCATCGGTGATCGGGTTGGCTGCCGTGGAGACGTAGGCTTCGACGGCATGGGTCAATGCGTCCATGCCGGTGGCGGCGGTCAGGCCCTTGGGCATGGCGACCATCAGTTCCGGGTCGTTGACTGACAGCAGCGGCGTAACATTGCGTGTCGACGATGGCCATTTTTACGTGGCGCGATTCATCCGTGATGATGCAAAAACGGGTCATCTCGCTGGCAGTGCCGGCGGTGGTGTTGATCGCGATCAACGGTAGCTGGGGTTTGGCCGACCGATCGACACCTTCGTAGTCACGGATCGTCCCACCGTTTGTGGCGCACAAGGCGATGCCCTTGGCGCAGTCGTGAGGCGAACCGCCGCCCAGAGACACCACGAAATCACAGCGACTTTCCTTGAGCAGGCCCAAGCCGTGCTCGACGTTGGCGATGCTCGGATTCGGCTTGGCGCCGTCAAAGATCACCGAGTCGATGTCCTGCAACGCCAGTTTCTCGGCAATCCTCGATGCCACGCCAGCCTTGGCCAGCCCGGCGTCAGTGACAATCAGCGCCTTGCGAAAACCATACTTGCCAATGGCGTCCATGGCTTCGTCGAGGCAACCGGTGCCCATGATGTTCACGGCGGGGATGAAAAACGTACTGCTCATGCGCGAGTCTCCTGGCTGAAACCGAATCGGCAATGCCGATTCGGCGGGTGCGCACAGGGTCGACCGATCAGTCACGCGGTATGTTGATCTGGCTCAACGCCCGGGCGTGATAAAGTCGCCGTCCATCAGACCTTTTGCTTCGAGACGACAAACGCAATGACCGATTTCCAGGATGTCGATGCCCAACTTGAAGACTGGAACGCCTTGCGCACCACCGCCTCGTTCGGCGGCCTGCTGGTGGGTAACGGCGCCAGCCGCGCCGTGTGGGACGACTTCGGCTACGACTCGCTGTTCGAAAATGCCCGCACCGTCGAAGAAAAACCGCTGAGCCAGTCCGAGCTGAGCGTGTTCGACGCGATGCAGACGCGCAGTTTTGAACAAGTGCTTGGGGCGTTGAAAACCACCAGCCGGGTCAACAAGGCCCTGGCCGTCAGCTCTGCGGCACCGCGCAATCGCTACTACGCGATCAAGGAAGCGCTGATCAACACCGTGCACGCGGTGCATATCCCGTGGCGGCTGGTGAAGCCTTCGACGCTGGCGACGATCAATCAGGAACTGGGTAGCTATCGAACGGTGTTCACCACCAACTACGACTTGCTCAGCTATTGGGCGATCCAGCATCGGCCGGACGTCGTTACCGACCTGTTCCAGGGTGCCGAACCCGGCTTCGATCTGAGCGCCAGCGCCACCGACAAACCGCGTTTACTGTACCTGCACGGCGGCCTGCATCTGGTGCGCAATCAGGACGGCACGGCGCGCAAACTGATGTCGACCGAAGGGACGTTGCTCGGCAACTTCGCTATCAACAATACGATCAAGACCCTCGACGACGTGCCGCTGTTCGTCAACGAAGGCCCGGCGCAAGACAAACTCAAGACCATTCGCAGCTCGGATTACCTGTCGTTCTGTTACGACCAGTTACTCGGCCACGGTGACGGGTTGTGTATCTTCGGGCATGCCCTTGGCGAGCAGGACAGTCACATCGCTCATGCGTTGCGCCAGGCAAAGCCAAAAGTCGTAGCGATCTCGATTTACCCGCGCAGCAAGGCGTTCATCCAGCATCAGAAGCGGCATTACGCGAAGGTGTTCGAGGGGACGGGTGTGGCGTTGCGTTTTTTTGATTCGAAGACGCATGCGCTCGGTAACCCTAAGCTGACCGTGCCTGTCGAGGTCTGACCTGTGGCGAGGGGGCTTGCCCCCGTTGGGTTGCGAAGCAGCCCCCTAGTATCTTCAGTCACACCGAGTTCTCTGGTTTTACGACTGCTGCGCAGCCGAACGGGGCGGTGCGGCGTTCCGACAAGCCCCCTCGCCACAAAAGCCCGATAACCTCATTCCTCGCTGCTATGCACCACCACCAACAACTGCGCCTGCACCTCGCCCACTGACCTGAGGCGATGCGGTTTCTGCGCATTGAAGTGCAGCGCATCCCCACGATTGAGCAGCACCCGCTCGTTCATGAAGTCCACTTCCACCTGCCCTTCGTGGACGAACAGAAACTCTTCCCCCAAGTGTTCCTTGAAGGTTTTGTCGGTGAACTCAGTCGGCGGGTAAATGATGAACGGCAACAGGCTGCGTTCACTGACCTGATGGGCCAACACCGCATAACCGGGGCTCTGGTCGTTGGCGGCCAGGGACTGGCGTTCGTCGCTGCGCACCAGGCTATAGCTGTCGAGGCTGACGCTGTCTTCGGAAAACAACTCCTCGACCTTCACATTCAGCGCCTTGGCCAGTTTCAGCGCAGCGGCAATCGAGGGGGTATTCAACCCGCGCTCGACTTTCGACAGATAGCTCTTGGTCATGCCGGATTTTTCGGCCAGGGCCTCCAGCGTCACGCCAAGTTTTTTTCTCAGTAATTTCAAACGGATAGACATGTGGAACGGTTAATCCATCAAGGAGGCAACGATTTGTCCTTGCCAATGACACAAAGTGTCATATAGCATTTTTAGTGTCATTTGCATGCCCCACCCAAAGGACACTGATATGGCCAAGACATTAGCACTACCCAAAGAGCAACTGGTCAAGCAAGCGCTGACACAGATGCAAAACACCCTGGCGGATAATACGTGGACCGACCGGCAAAAGCTGGCTCTGACCTGCCGCATTCTGTTCGAAAACGGCCACGACTCTGGCCTGGCCGGGCAAATCACCGCCCGCGGACCACAACCAGGCACCTATTACACCCAGCAATTGGGCCTGGGTTTCGACGAGATCACCGCAGGCAATCTGTTGCTGGTCAACGAAGACCTGGAAGTGCTTGAAGGCCACGGCATGCCCAACCCGGCCAACCGCTTCCACAGCTGGGTGTACCGCGCCCGGCCGGACGTGAACTGCATCATTCACACGCACCCGACTCACGTCGCGGCACTGTCGATGCTGGAAGTACCGCTGCAGATTTCCCACATGGACCTCTGCCCGCTCTACGACGACTGCGCGTTTCTCGAGGGCTGGCCGGGGGTGCCCGTGGGCAATGAAGAAGGCGAACTGATTGCCGGGGCCTTGGGCGACAAGCGGGCGATCCTGCTTTCCCATCATGGCCAGTTGTCCACCGGCGCGACCATCGAAGAGGCCTGTGTCATTGCGCAACTGATCGAACGCGCAGCGAAGTTGCAGTTGCTGGCCATGGCCGCCGGTGCAATCAAACCGATTCTTCCCGAGCTGGGCCGTGAAGCCCACGACTGGATATCCAAGCCCAAGCGCCACGCTGCCGCATTCAACTACTACGCCCGGCAGAACCTGCGCCAACACGCCGATTGCCTGAACTGACCCCACTCATTCTTGAAAGGAGAGACGCCATGTCGACCGTAAACATTCACGGCATCATCGGCTACACCATCACCCCGTTCACCGCCCAGGGCGAAGGCGTTGATCTCGACGCGCTCGGGCGTTCCATCGACCGCCTGATCGACAGCGGTGTCCACGCCATCGCCCCATTGGGCAGCACCGGCGAAGGCGCTTACCTGAGCGACGCGGAATGGGATCAAGTCAGCGAATTCAGCATCCGCCACGTCGCCAAACGCGTCCCGACCATCGTCAGCGTGTCCGACCTGACCACCGCCAAAGCCGTGCGCCGCGCGCGTTTCGCCGAGGCCCACGGCGCCGATGTGGTGATGGTGCTGCCGGCGTCGTACTGGAAACTCAGCGAGGCGGAAATCCTCGCCCACTACCGCGCCATCGGCGAGAGCATCGGCGTGCCGATCATGCTCTACAACAACCCGGCCACCAGCGGCACCGACATGTCAGTGGAGTTGATCCTGCGGATTTTCAACGCGGTCGAAAACGTCACCATGGTCAAGGAAAGCACCGGCGATATTCAGCGCATGCACAAACTGCAACTGCTGGGCGAAGGCCGGGTGCCGTTCTATAACGGCTGCAATCCATTGGCACTGGAAGCGTTCGCGGCCGGCGCCAAAGGCTGGTGCACAGCGGCGCCGAACCTGATTCCGCAGCTCAATCTCGACTTGTACGAAGCGGTATTGACCAATGATCTGAGCAAGGCTCGCGAACTGTTCTATCGCCAGTTGCCGTTGTTGGACTTCATCCTCAAGGGCGGTCTGCCGGCGACCATCAAGGCTGGTTTGCGCCTGGTCGGGCTGGAAGCGGGCGACCCGCGGTTGCCGGTGTTTGCACTCGGCGAGACTGGCCGCAGTCAGTTGCAGGGTCTGTTGAACGCGTTGCGCTGATCTTCAGCCACACACAAAACCACTGTGGGAGCGGGCTTGCTCGCGAAAGCGGTCTGACATTCAACCTCTTCGTTGAATGTTAAGCCCCCTTCGCGAGCAAGCCCGCTCCCACAATTAATCAGCGGTGTGTTTAGAACACCGGCAAGGTCTTGTCCTTGATCACCGTGGTCGGGCCGTTGGCCTTGACGCTGGCGATGCCTTTTTCCCGCGCGGCATCGGATGAGTAAGACTCGCTGCTGCCGATGATTTGATGGTTGGCGGCCTTGAGGTTGAAGTAAGGATGGCCATCCTTGGTGGCTTTTTTCTCGTAGCGTTCGTCCAGCGGGCTATTCGCCTGGACCGAGGCGATTCCGCTGTCGACCGCACCGCGCGTGGTGTACAGCTCACTGACCAGAATGGTTTCGGCGTTGGCCGCTTTCAACACAAACTTGAACTGACCATTGCTGGTTTTGCTCACTTCGTACCATCCAGACATGCTTGTTCTCCTTGGCGATTGAGAGGTTTCGCGCTTCAGAGTAAAGACCAAGCCAGGTTTTCTGTCGCCTGTATCGGTCTCTTCGCGAGCAAGCCCGCGAAGAGGCCGGCATCTAAACAAAACCGCCCTACTTCACCACCGTCCGCACCACCGACAACTCAGGTGCCTGCACCCGGCGCTGGCTCAAATAGCGCATGCAACTGACCCGCAAGAACGAGGCGAAATTCACCACCTCGCCGCGGTAGTCCATCACCTCTTCATACAGTTTGGCGATCAACTGATTGGTGGTCATGCCGTCGACCTCGGCGATTTCGCTGAGGATGTCCCAGAACTGGTTCTCCAGCCGCAGGGTGGTCACCACCCCGCAGATGCGCAGCGAGCGGGAGCGCGATTCGTAGAGAATCGGATCGGCCTTGACGTAGAGCTCGCACATGGACAGGTCCCTCGTTACAGCGTGATTTTGGTGCCCAGCAACCCGAGGAAACCGGCCAGCCAGCTCGGGTGCGCCGGCCAGGCCGGGGCAGTGGCCAGATTGCCTTGAACGTGGCCTTCCGTCACCGGGATATCGATGTACGTGCCGCCAGCCAGGCGCACTTCCGGGGCACAGGCCGGGTAGGCGCTGCACTCGCGACCTTCAAGAATGCCGGCAGCGGCCAGCAATTGCGCGCCGTGACACACGGCGGCGATCGGTTTGCCGGCCTTGTCGAACGCTTGCACCAGCGCCAGGACTTTTTCGTTCAGGCGCAGGTACTCCGGCGCACGACCGCCCGGGATCAGCAGCGCGTCGTAGTCCGCCGCATCGACCTTGGCGAAATCGAAGTTCAGGGCAAACAGATGACCGGGTTTTTCGCTGTAGGTCTGGTCGCCTTCGAAGTCATGGATCGCCGTGCGCACGGTCTGGCCGGCGGTTTTGTCCGGGCAAACGGCATGCACCGTGTGACCGACCATCAGCAGCGCCTGGAAGGGCACCATCACTTCGTAGTCTTCGACGTAATCGCCAACCAGCATCAGGATTTTTTTAGCAGCCATGGGGAGGACTCCTCTGGAAAATGCGTGGGCCTGCAGGAGTATTCAAGGTAGTCCTTATCCGGCGGGTCGGGTAATAACCAGTTACTACGGACGCAATGGTTTTTGTGGCGAGGGGGCTTGCCCCCGTTGGGTCGCGAAGCGGCCCTAATCCGGTCAACCAGGCTCTCTGGTTTTGCGACTGCTGCGCAGCCGAACGGGGCGGTGCGGCGTTCCGACAAGCCCCCTCGCCACAGGCATTACCCCCAACTGTACGCATAACTCTGCGCCTAGCTGTAACAGAGCAACGCCCCCGGTTTATGGCTAGATGATGACTCTTCCCGCCACCCTCGACTCTGGTTGCCATCATGTCCTCGCGCGAAAACACCGGCATGGCCCTCGGCCTGCTCGGCGTCGTTATCTTCAGCCTGACCCTGCCCTTCACACGGATCGTCGTGCAGGAACTCCATCCGCTGCTCAATGGCCTTGGCCGGGCGCTGTTCGCGGCAATTCCGGCTGCGCTGTTATTGCTGTGGCGCCGGGAAAAATGGCCCACCTGGAAACAGGTCAAAGGCCTGACACTGGTGATCGCCGGGGTCATCCTCGGCTTCCCGGTGCTGTCGGCCTGGGCCATGCAGACGTTGCCCGCCTCCCACGGCGCACTGGTCAACGGTTTGCAACCGCTGTGCGTGGCGCTGTATGCCGCGTGGCTGTCCCATGAGCGTCCCTCGAAAGCCTTCTGGGCCTGCGCCGCGCTGGGCAGTGCGCTGGTGCTCGGTTATGCGCTGATCAGCGGCGCCGGCAGTATTCAGGCCGGTGACTTGCTGATGCTCGGGGCGATTGCCGTGGGTGGGTTGGGCTATGCCGAAGGCGGCCGGTTGGCCAGGGAGATGGGCGGCTGGCAGGTGATCTGCTGGGCGCTGGTATTGTCGACGCCGCTGCTGATCGGGCCGGTGCTGTACCTGGGGTTGCAACATCAGGGCGAGATTTCGGCCAGGACCTGGTGGGCCTTCGGTTATGTCTCGCTGTTTTCGCAGTTCATCGGCTTCTTTGCCTGGTACGCCGGGCTGGCCATGGGCGGCATCGCCCGGGTCAGTCAGATCCAGTTGCTGCAGATCTTCTTCACCATCGCGTTTTCGGCGTTGTTCTTCGGTGAGCACGTCGAGCCGATTACCTGGCTGTTTGCCACCGGGGTGATCGTGACGGTGATACTCGGGCGCAAGACCGCAGTGCGCCCGGCGCAACCGGGCACGTTACCGGCGGGGGTTCAGCTCAAGCCTTAGCGACCAGGAACCCGTCAGCCCGCAGCAGGGTTTCCAGGCAATGTTCGCTGATGTGGTAGAAATCCTTCAGTTCCTGAATCTTCACCAACAACTGAGCCGGGTCCACCGGCTCGGCGCGTTTGACCGCCAGAATCATCTTGTTCTTGTTGGTGTGGTCCAGTGAGATGAACTCGAACACTTTGGTCTCGTAGCCGCAGGCTTCCAGGAACAACGCACGCAAACTGTCGGTGACCATTTCCGCCTGCTGGCCCAGGTGCAGGCCGTATTGCAGCATCGGCTTGAGCAGCGCCGGGCTCTGGATCTGCAGGCGGATCTGCTTGTGGCAGCACGGCGAGCACATGATGATCGAAGCGCCGGAACGAATGCCGGTGTGAATCGCATAGTCGGTGGCGATGTCGCAGGCATGCAACGCGATCATCACGTCCAGCTCGCTCGGCGCCACGCTGCGCACGTCACCGCATTTGAACACCAACCCTGGATGCTCCAGCTTCGCCGCCGCGCTGTTGCACAGTGTGACCATGTCTTCGCGCAGCTCGACGCCAGTCACCTCACCCTCGGCTTTCAGGGTGTTGCGCAGGTAGTCATGGATCGCGAACGTCAGGTAACCCTTGCCCGAGCCGAAATCCGCCACCCGCACCGGTTTGTCCAGCGCCAGCGGCGAGGAGGTCAGCGCATGGCTGAAGACTTCGATGAACTTGTTGATCTGCTTCCACTTGCGCGACATCGCCGGGATCAGCTCATGCTGGGCGTTGGTCACGCCGAGGTCTTTGAGGAACGGCCGGTTCAGGTCGAGGAAGCGGTTCTTCTCGCGGTTGTGCTCGGCGGACGGCACTTCACGCAATTGCTGAGGTTTGCTCTTGAACAGCGAAGATTTGCCCTTTTTGCTGTATTCGAGCTGGGCTTCGTCGGTCAGTGACAGTAAATGCGCATTTTTGAACGATGCCGGCAACAGCGCGGCAATGGTCGCCACACCTTCGGCAATCGGCAGGTTCTTGGTGATGTCGCGGGTCTTGTAGCGGTAGACGAAGGACAGGCACGGCTGATCCTTGACCGTCAGCTGCTTGATGATCAACCGCTGCAAGTCCGCTTCGCCACCAACGTACTTGGCCAGCACCAGTTTGATGAAGGCATTGGCATCCAGGCTGGTTTGCAGCAGGTCGATGAACTGGGCATGGTGATCCGGCGCGAGGCTGGCGGGAGTGACGGTGACAGACATGGAAAAAACGGCCTCGGGCGGTGCGAATCGGGGAATGGCGGGTATTTTAGGGGGGATGGCCGTTCGGGACACGCAGTTATTTACCAAACGGTGCGAATCCCGAGGCAAGTAAGTTCCCTGTGGCGAGGGGGCTTGCCCCCGTTGGGCTGCGCAGCGGCCCCCTAGTTTCTTCAGCCACACCGAGTTCTCTGGTTTTACGACTGCTTCGCAGCCGAACGGGGGCAAGCCCCCTCGCCACAAAAGCTACTGAAGGCTGCGATCTTTTTAGCTCAACACCACCAACCGATTCGGCAATTCATTGCGCACTTGGGTCACCGGCACATGCACCTTGAGCAACTCGCCGCACGCCTCGATGCACGTCACAAACCCCTGCAACGTCTGCCCCTGCTTCACCTGCTGGGTAAACGTCGCCACAATCGCGTCCCAATTCTTGTTGTCCAGCCGTTTGGAAATCCCTTCATCCACCAGAATTTCCACATAGCGCTCGGCCTCGGAGACAAAAATCAGCATGCCGGTGCCACCCACGGTGTGGTGCAGGTTCTGCTCCAGGAACTGCCGACGCGCCAGGTTCGAGGCACGCCAGTGACGGACAGAGCGCGGGATCAGGCGCGTGGTGACTTTCGGAATCCGGAACACCAGGCACAACACGATGAAGCTGACCCATTGCACCAGCAACAGACTGTGCATGGTCAGCCAACCGGTCAGGTAATGCACGATACCCGGCACCACCAGCGCCAACAGGCTGGCCCAGAGCAGCGGGATATACGCATAGTCGTCGGCGCGGGCCGCGAGCACTGTCACCAGTTCGGCGTCGGTGTCGCGCTCGACCCGGGCAATCGCCTCGGCGACTTTGCGTTGTTCGTGTTCAGTCAGTAATGCCATGTTTATGAATGCCTGCTCGCTATTGTTGTTGTGTTTCCCGCCGTGTCATCACCAGCCGCCCGACGAACCACCGCCGCCGAAACTGCCCCCGCCGCCACTGAAGCCCCCGCCACCGCCGCCAAAACCTCCGCCACCGAAACCACCCCGGCCTCTACCCCCTCCACTTGGCAGAATACCGAACATCTGGCCGACGAAGATCGTCAGGATAAACAGCAGCACCAGGAACACGAATACCCCCGGATGCCGCGCAATGAAATCGCTCTCCTGATTGCCACGCGGCTCATACACCGTCGACGGCTCGTTCAGCGGATTGCCCCCCAGCACCACCAGCATCGCCGAAACGCCATCGCTGATGCCCTTGCTGAAATTGCCGGCCTTGAACGCCGGCGTGATCACCTGATTGATGATCACCGAACTCTGCGCATCGGTCAGGCGATCTTCCAGGCCATAACCGACTTCGATCCGCAATTTTCGCTCGGCACGCGCGACAATCAGCAGCGCGCCGTTGTTCTTGTCCTTCTGGCCAATGCCCCAGTAGCGTCCCAGTTGATAACCGAAGTCCGCGATGTCGGCGCCCTGCAGGTCCGGCAACGTGACCACCACCAACTGCTCGCCGGTGGATTTCTCGTGGGCATTAAGCTGCTGAACCAGCTGCTCGCGCACCGCTGGCTCGATCATTTGGGCGTTGTCCACCACCCGTCCGGTCAGTTCCGGAAACTTCAACCCGGCCTGGGCCGTCAGGGCAAAGACCCAGAACAACAGCATCAGGCCCACTTTCATCACGCGCATTGGCAACCTCTTCCTTGGTGGCACTTCAAACCCGGTCCGGCGCCTACTGGAACTTCACTTCAGGCGCTTTCTCAGCACCGGGGCTGGTGGCCTCGAAAGTTTCGCGGATCGGCAAGTCGCTGTACAACACGGTGTGCCACAAGCGGCCGGGGAAGGTGCGAAGCTCGGTATTGTATTTCTGCACCGCGAGGATGAAGTCGCGACGCGCCACGGCGATGCGGTTCTCGGTGCCTTCAAGTTGCGATTGCAGCGCCAGGAAGTTCTGGTTGGCCTTGAGGTCCGGATAACGCTCGGACACCACCATCAACCGACTCAGCGCGCCGGTCAGCTGATCCTGCGCCTGCTGGAACTGTTTGAGTTTTTCCGGATTATCCAGCGTGCTGGCATCCACCTGGATCGACGTCGCCTTGGCCCGGGCTTCGACCACCGCGGTCAGGGTTTCTTCCTCGTGTTTGGCATAACCCTTGACTGTTTCCACCAGGTTGGGGATCAGGTCGGCACGGCGCTGGTACTGGTTCTGCACCTGGCCCCACGCGGCCTTGGCCTGTTCGTCGAGGGTCGGGATCGTGTTGATGCCGCAACCGGCCAGCAGAGTGGTCAGCAACATCAAGGCTGCAACCTGCAGGCTCGACCGATAGGGGTGTCGTACATTCATCTGGTTGATGCTCCCTTGCACATTGCGTTGATAAAACAACCGGCGAACTTTGACCCCGGCTCTTGGGGCATAATCTGCGCCGCTACTGGATTGCATCGAGCCAATGGGCTAAAAGATGCCCAGCGAAAAAACAGTAAGAAGTGTGCTGCATTTTTCTGAGCAACACCCAAACAACAATAGTCGCTCCCAAAATTTTGGCTGACCGGCGCGTATTCACTGCCGCTTGGGCCTTTTGAGAAGAACATTCATGAAGAAGCTGTGTTTGCTGGGCCTGTTCGTCAGCCTGGCCAGTCATACTGTATTGGCCGCCACGACGCCCGCACCGATAGAGAACAAGGACGCCTTCATCAGCCACCTGATGAAACAAATGACCCTCGATGAAAAAATCGGCCAGTTGCGCCTGATCAGCATCGGCCCGGAAATGCCTCGGGAGCTGATCCGCAAGGAAATCGCGGCCGGTAATATCGGTGGCACCTTCAACTCGATCACCCGCGCCGAAAACCGCCCGATGCAGGACGCGGCCATGCGCAGCCGGTTGAAGATCCCGATGTTCTTCGC
This sequence comes from Pseudomonas sp. 008, assembly GCF_016861935.1. Classification (NCBI taxonomy): domain Bacteria; kingdom Pseudomonadati; phylum Pseudomonadota; class Gammaproteobacteria; order Pseudomonadales; family Pseudomonadaceae; genus Pseudomonas; species Pseudomonas sp. 008. The sequence goes on from NZ_BOMA01000010.1 coordinate 241,175, forward strand.
CTATGACGTGATCCACGGCCACCGCACCATTTTCCCGATTCCCCTGGCCCTGGCCTCGAGTTGGGACATGGACGCCATTGGCCGGTCCGGGCGCATCGCCGCCCAGGAAGCCGCGGCTGACAGCCTCGACATCACTTTCGCGCCGATGGTTGACATCTCCCGCGACCCACGCTGGGGCCGCACCTCCGAAGGCTTCGGCGAAGACACCTACCTGGTTTCGCGAATCGCCGGCGTGATGGTCAAGGCCTTGCAGGGCAGCGGTGCGAACGCAGCCGACAGCATCATGGCCAGCGTCAAGCATTTTGCCTTGTACGGCGCGGTCGAGGGCGGTCGCGACTACAACGTCGTCGACATGAGCCCGGTCAAGATGTACCAGAATTACCTGCCGCCGTACCGCGCCGCCATCGACGCCGGTGCCGGCGGGGTGATGGTTGCGCTGAACTCGATCAACGGCGTACCGGCCACCGCCAACACCTGGCTGATGAACGACCTGCTGCGCAAGGAATGGGGCTTCAAGGGCCTGGCAGTCAGCGACCACGGGGCGATTTTCGAGCTGATCAAACACGGCGTCGCCCGCGACGGTCGTGAAGCGGCGAAGCTGGCGATCAAGGCCGGCATCGACATGAGCATGAACGACACGCTCTACGGCAAAGAGCTGCCGGGACTGCTCAAATCCGGCGAAATCGAACAGAAAGACATCGACAACGCCGTGCGCGAAGTGCTCGCCGCCAAGTACGACATGGGCCTGTTCAAAGACCCGTACCTGCGCATCGGCAAGGCCGAGGATGACCCGGCCGACACCTACGCCGAAAGCCGCCTGCACCGCGCCGAGGCCCGTGATGTCGCGCGCCGCAGCCTGGTGTTGCTGAAGAACCAGGGCGATACCCTGCCCCTGAAGAAAACCGCGAAAATCGCCCTGGTCGGCCCTTTGGCAAAAGCACCGATCGACATGATGGGCAGTTGGGCTGCCGCCGGTAAACCTGCGCAATCGGTCACCCTGTTCGACGGCATGACAAATGCCCTCGGCGCGCAGTCGACGCTGATCTACGCCCGTGGCGCGAACATCACCGACGACAAGAAAATCCTCGATTACCTGAACTTCCTCAACTTCGATGCCCCGGAAGTAGTGGACGATCCGCGCCCGGCCAACGTGTTGATCGACGAAGCGGTAAAAGCCGCCAAGGATGCTGATGTGGTAGTGGCTGCGGTTGGCGAATCCCGTGGCATGTCCCACGAATCGTCGAGCCGCACCGACCTGAACATCCCGGGTAACCAGCGCGAGCTGATCAGGGCGTTGAAAGCCACCGGCAAACCACTGGTGCTGGTGTTGATGAACGGTCGTCCGCTGTCGATTCTCGAAGAGAAAGAGCAGGCTGACGCGATTCTGGAAACCTGGTTCAGCGGCACCGAAGGCGGTAACGCTATCGCTGACGTGCTGTTCGGCGACTACAACCCGTCGGGCAAGCTGCCGATCACCGTTCCGCGTTCGGTGGGTCAGATTCCGACCTACTACAACCACCTGAGCATCGGCCGGCCGTTCACTCCCGGCAAACCGGGCAACTACACCTCGCAGTATTTCGAAGACACCACCGGGCCGCTGTTCCCGTTCGGCTTCGGCCTGAGCTACACCCAGTTCAGCCTGACCGACATGGCATTGTCGTCGACCACGCTGAACAAGACCGGCAAGCTCGATGCCAGCGTCGTGGTGAAGAACACCGGCAAGCGTGACGGCGAAACCGTGGTGCAGTTGTACATCCAGGACGTGACCGGCTCGATGATCCGCCCGGTCAAGGAACTGAAGAACTTCCAGAAAGTGCTGCTCAAGGCCGGCGAACAGAAAGTCGTGCACTTCACCATCACCGAGGATGACCTGAAGTTCTACAACGCCCAGCTCAAGTACGCCGCGGAACCAGGCAAATTCAACGTGGAGATCGGCCTGGACTCCCAAGACGTGACGCAGCAGAGTTTTGAGTTGCTGTAACCCCGCTTAATTGATCGTTCCCACGCTCTGCGTGGGAACGCTCTGAAAAAGTGTTCAGCCCCGTCGATCCAGCAGATTCACCACCACCCGATCCACCCAACCCCACACCCTCTGCTTGACCCGCCGCCACAACGGTCGGCGCTTCCACGCCTCAAGACTGACTTCCTGGCTCAAGGCAAAGTCATTCTCGAAACTCGCCGCCACCGCTCGGGTCAACCCAGGGTCCAGGGCTTCGAGGTTGGCCTCCAGATTGAAGCGCAGATTCCAGTGATCGAAATTACATGAGCCGATGCTCACCCAATCGTCGATCAACACCATTTTCAGGTGCAGGAAACACGGCTGGTACTCGAAGATCTTCACCCCGGCCCTGAGCAGTCGCGGGTAGTAGCGATGCCCGGCGTAGCGCACCGACGGGTGATCAGTACGCGGCCCGGTCAGCAGCAGACGCACATCGACGCCGCGATTCGCCGCCCGGCGCAGCGAGCGGCGGACTTTCCAGGTTGGCAGGAAATACGGCGTGGCCAGCCAGATTCGCTGCTTGCCGCTGTTCAGCGCGCGAATCAGCGATTGCAGAATGTCCCGGTGCTGGCGGGCGTCGGCATAAGCGACCCGGCCCATGCCCTCGCCCATCACCGGCACTCGCGGCAGGCGCGGTAGACCGAAGTGTGAAACCGGTTTCCAGGCACGCCGATAGCGGTTGGCGATCCATTGGCGGTCGAACAGCAATTGCCAGTCGATGACCAGGGGACCGGTGATTTCCACCATCACTTCGTGCCATTCGCAGGTGTCTTCGCCCGGCGACCAGAACTCATCGGTGACCCCGGTGCCACCAACGACCGCCAGGGATTGATCCACCAGCAGCAACTTGCGGTGATCGCGATAGAAGTTGCCCACCCAGCGTCGCCAGCTCAGGCGATTGTAGAAACGCAACTCGACCCCGGCGGCCATCAGGCGCTGACGCAAAGTCAGGGTGAAGGCCAGGCTGCCATAGTCATCGAACAGACAGCGTACCCGCACGCCACGCTCGGCCGCCTGGACCAGCGCCTGAACCATCGCCTCGGCGCACGCTCCCGCCTCCACCAGGTACAGCTCCAGTTCGACTTGCTCTTCGGCGCGCGCAATCGCCACCAGCATGCGCGGGAAAAACTGCGGGCCGTCGATCAGCAGTTCGAAGCGATTGCCTTCGCGCCACGGAAAAATTGCACCACGCATGTCAGCGCGCCGTGAAAATCAGCACCGCACCCACCGGTACCGACAGACTGATGGCCGACAAACCGGCGAGCTTGCGCAAGCTTTCCAGGCCCGGGGCCAGGTCGAAATCTTCGGCGCTGATCACCAAAGGCTCGAGGGTCACCACTTGAAAGCGCCGGTCATCGAGACGGGTCGCCAGCAGTTCGGCGTTGTATTGGTGTTGCTTGCCATGCAGGTTGACGGTCACCGGCAAGCGCAATTCCAGTTGCGCACCAGGCGCCAGGTCGTTGATTGGCCGCAAATCGATCTGCGTGGTGATCAGCGCTTCGGGAAACGTCTGGATCTGGAACAGTTCCTTGCGCATGCGTTCGTCACGCAGCGGAATGCCGCTGTTGACTGACTCCAGCTCGACTTCTACCTCGGCCAGCCCCTTGGGGTCGACCTTGCCGTGCAGCACCAGAAAGCGCTGCACTTCGGAGATGTTGGCGTTTTTGGTGCTGACAAACGACAGCCGCGAGGACTCGCCGTCCAGGTACCAATTGGCCTGGGCCGACACGGTGACACCGGCCAGCAGCAGGGAAGCGAGGGTTTTGCAGATGAACCGCTTGAACATAGAAACTCGGGGGCAGATAAACCTGAGCGAACCTTAACTGTCCGCGAGTCAGTTGCAAACCTGTAGCCGCTGCCTTCGGCAGCTGCTACAGGGGAAAGTTCAGGGTTGCAGGCGACATCCCTGCCGTTCGCCAACCCAAGCGGCGCTGTTGCTGCGCCCCAATCCGCCGACCGTCACCCGCTTGCTCGCGGCATCATCGACGAAACCGCTGGTGGGTAAATACTGCTTCACATAACCCTGGCAATACGCCGCCGGATTGTTCATCACATACCGGCACGAGCAGTATTCCTTGGCGGTGTAAGCGCTGATGATGTCGGGAAAAGCCCACAGCGCCACGCGTTCCTGCCAGCCCCAGCCGAGCAAAGCGATCAGCAGCACCAGCAACAATGTGCTGATCGGCCGACGGCGAATAAATCTGCGACGGCTCATGGCTGCACCTTCATGGCAAACGCCTTGAGCGCGAGTTTGAGCAGTTCGTTGTGCCGGTAACTTCCATCGCGATCATCGCCGTAGCGGACGATCACCAGCTTTTCGCTGGGAATCACGTACATCGCCTGGCCCCAATGGCCCAGCGCGGCGAAGGTGTCGACGGGCGCATCGGGCCAGGGTTGTGCTGCACCGTCCACCGCTCGATTGAGCCACCAATGGCCGCCGGGCACCGCTTCATCCTGGTTGGCTCGGTAGCGGGCGAACGGCTCGCGGCTGAAGTCGACCCACGCCTTGGGCAGCAGCTGCCGCTCGCGCCAGCGACCGTCGCGCGCCATCAACAGGCCAACCCGTGCCAGGTCCCGGGCGGTAAGGTAGGCATAGGACGAGGCGACAAATGTCCCCGTGGCATCCGCTTCCCAAACCGCGCCGCGAATGCCCAAGGGTTCGAACAATGCGGTCCACGGATAATCCGGATATCGGGCCTGGCCAACAATGGCTTTCAACGCGGCGGAAAGCAGATTGCTGTCGCCGCTGGAGTAGCGGAAGGCCTGACCGGGCCTGGCGTACGCGTCGTGGTCGGCGGTAAACGCTGCCATGTCGCGATGACCTCGGGTGTAAAGCATCGCCACCACCGAGGACTTCAACGGTGCGTACTCATAGTCTTCCTGCCAATCCAGGCCCGAGGCCCAGTGCAGCAAGTCGGCCATGGTCATGGCGGGGTGTTTTTCCAGCGCTGGATAGAACTGCACCACCGGGTCCTGCAATTTGAACAGACCTTCGCCATAGGCCACGCCGAGCACCGTGGCCATCAGGCTTTTGCTGATCGACCAGATCAGGTGCGGGGTGTCGGCACGGGTCGGGTCGGCGTAGCGCTCGTAGACGAGTTGGCCGTCATGGATCACCAGCAAGGCATCGCTGCGGATGCCCTCGCGGGTGGTGTCGTTGCGGAGTGGGAAAGCGTAGTTTTCCAGGGCTTGAACGGCCGGGCCGGCGACTGTCGGGCCGGTTGGCCACTGCTCGCCCGGCCAGTTTTCGGCATTGGCCGTGAAGCTGAACAGCAGGATGGAAATCAGCGACAAGCCTTTGAACATGGAGGACGCTCGGAGGATGAACCTGCTGAGCCTAGTCGAGGTTGATGACAGTTTTGGGAGGCCCGTCACCCTAACGAAGATCCCGCCAACGCCTTGGCCAACCGCTTGCCCCGCGCCCCTGCCGCCAGATCCATCACGGCCTGATCGCGTTGCCACACCGCCGCCCATTGCGGCGGGCCATCGGTCATGGCCTGATTCACTTCAGCCTTGAGCCCATCGAACTGCGCAAACAAACCGCCCAGCAACACATGCCCGGCCGGATTGTTCGGCGCCTGGCGGCTGACTTCCGCGCACCCGGCCAGCAGCGCCAGTAAACGCAGTTGCAAGGTGTGCGGCCAGTCGTTGTCCTGACCAATGCCGAACAGCCACGCGGTCATGGCGCTCAGCACATAAATGTCTTCCAGGGTGCGGAACGGTTTGACGTAAGCATCCCAGCCATCCCCCGCCAGCAATTCGCACAGCGCGTTGTCGAGAAACAGCCGACCGTGGCTGATCTCGGGCATCAACGGCAACGGCGCGAGTTTCTCCAGACGCACGCCCGGTTCGCCGGGGTAAACCACTGCCAGACTCAGGCGCGGGTCGCTGCCTGGCTCTTCGCTGCGAGCAGCGACCAGCAGCCAGTCGGCGGCATCGCCGGCGGTGACGAAATCCTTGCGTCCGCTCAGACGCAGATCCCGCAGCCGGGTCTGCATGTCCGCCACCCGCAAGCTGCGCTGCTCGGTCGCGCACAACGCACCGAGGCTCAGCGGCGCGCTCGGCCAGAGCATCCGCAGCGCCGCCTGATACCCCACCAGAAACGCCAACCCCGGAGTCGCCATCAGCCGTCCGCCGTTCACCGCCAGTTCGAATGGCGTGACCGTGCCCAAGCGGTGCAACAAGGTCGCGAAGCCTTCGCCAAGGTCGGTATCGGCGGGCAGGCGATCGCTGCGGTTCAACAGGGTTTGCCAGGGCATAAGAGGCTCCTTGTGGGCTGTCATATAAGCATCACCAAAGCTTCATGGCGATGACACCGGGGCTACATAGCCTGACTTTGCACAACACGGCTGCATAAAGAAAGTCGATCGGCTGCAACCCAAGACGGGTGGCCAGCCCGTACGGAGACTCACAATGACTCAGATCGCCCGCATCAGCGACACCGGCAATGAACGCCGCCTGCAAGCCGAACGCCTGGTGGGCGCCGAGGCGCTGCAGGAAGCCCAGGCCTTGCGCTTCAACGTGTTCAGCGGCGAATTCAACGCCAGGCTGAAAGGCGCGGAATTGGGTCTGGACATGGATGACTATGATGTTCACTGCGCCCACATCGGCGTACGTGACTTGAACACCGGGCGCCTGGTGGCGACCACTCGCTTGCTCGACCACACGGCCGCCAGCAGCCTGGGCAAGTTCTACAGCGAAGAAGAATTCAGCCTGCATGGCCTGGTTCATCTGAAAGGCCCGATCCTGGAAATCGGTCGCACCTGCGTCGACCCGGCCTACCGCAACGGCGGCACCATCGCCGTGCTCTGGGGTGAACTGGCCGAAGTGCTGAACCAGGGCGGCTATAGCTATCTGATGGGTTGCGCGAGTATTCCGATGCAGGACGGCGGCATCCAGGCCCACGCGATCATGCAACGCCTGCGCGAACGTTACCTGTGCACCGAACACCTGCGGGCCGAGCCGAAGAAGCCATTGCCGACGCTGGACATTCCATCGAACGTCATCGCCGAAATGCCGCCGCTGCTCAAGGCTTATATGCGCCTGGGGGCGAAAATCTGCGGCGAGCCGTGCTGGGACGAAGACTTCCAGGTGGCCGACGTGTTCATCCTGCTCAAACGCGACGAGCTCTGCCCGCGTTACGCCAAGCACTTCAAGGCGGCGGTGTAATGAGCCGCTTGCGGGTGTACGCGCGAATTGCGCGAGTGCTGATGGTGGTGGCGCTGGGCTTGAGCATGGCCAGTGTGTTCGGTGTGTTCGAACGACTGGGGATTGCCCATTCAATGGTCCGTCGCCAGCGCTGGTCGCGGTTTTTCATGGCGCGGCTGAGCAATGCCCTGCCCTTTCATGTCACCGTCCATGGTCAATTGCCGAGGGCGCCGATGCTCTGGGTCAGCAACCATGTGTCCTGGACCGACATTCCGCTGCTGGGCATGCTCACGCCGCTGTCATTCCTGTCCAAGGCTGAAGTGCGCACCTGGCCGGTGGCGGGCTGGTTGGCGGCCAAGGCTGGCAGCCTGTTCATTCGCCGTGGTTCAGGCGACAGTCAATTGATCCGCAAACAGATGACTCGCCATCTGGAACAGGAACATCCGCTGCTGATGTTCCCGGAAGGCACCACCACCGATGGGCGTTCGCTGCGCACGTTTCATGGTCGTTTGCTGTCAGCGGCGATCGATTCCGAAGTGGCGCTGCAACCGGTGGCGATTCGTTATCTGCGCAACGGCGAGCTGGATACCCTGGCACCGTTCATTGGCGATGATGATTTGCTGTCACACCTGATGCGCTTGTTCGCCAATGATCGGGGTGAGGTGGAGATTCATCTGCTCAAGCCGATCGAGTGCCAGGACCGGGAACGCGCGGCGCTGGCGTTCGAGGCGCAGCAGGCGGTGCAGAAGGCGTTGTTTGGGGCGATTCCGGAACCCCGGCAAGTCCCGATTCGCCCCGCTATCGCCGCTTAAACACACTTTTCTGTGGGAGCGGGCTTGCTCTCTCCCACAGTGGTTTTATGTCGCCGGCTGACTCTGCACAAAATCCTGAAGCTGCGGATAGAACAACCGAAAATCCTCGCTCAACGGTTCATACAACCGCCGCAACTCCTGCATTGCCGCGGCCAGCTCCTCGGGCCGCGTCAGTCTGCGTGAAATCCCCCGCAGCACCTGCTCAAGCACTTCGAACTCCTGATAAGCCCCCAACCAGTCATTGGCCACCATGTGCGGCGCAATCTTCGCCAGGCGCTCCGGCAACTGCGGCTCGGCCAGCAGCACCCGGTAAACATCCGAGGTGAACTGCGTAAGCGGACGGTCGGCGTACAGCGCCCAGTCCCGCGCCAGGCAGTGGTCGAAAAACACGTCGAGCACGATCCCCGCGTAACGCCTGCGCGTGATGGAAAACCGTGACAACGAGACATCCACCAACGGATGGCGATCGGTAAAGACATCAATGCTGCGATGCAACTGGATGGCCGCTTCGATCTCTGGATCGAACTGCCCTTGCAGCCGTCCCTTGACGAAATCGCCATACAGACTGCCGAGCATTTGACCGGGGCGTTGGCCACCGAGGTGCAGATGTGCGAGATAGTTCATCCGCGCAGCTTAGCACTGCCTCACCAATATCGTTATAACCCGATATACCGATTTATGCAGTTATCAGATCAAAACCATATTGGTATATCGCGAAATACCGATTTAAAGTTCGCCCCATCGCGATATAGCGTTTTACTCATCACGAGCCCCAAATCATGAACCTCGACCTCGACGAAATAATAAAAGCCCTGGCGCACCCGGTACGGCGAGAAATCCTGCACTGGCTCAAAGACCCGGCCGTCGAATTTCCCGACCAGACCCACAGCAACGAGCACGGCGTCTGCGCCGGGCAGATCGATCAACGTTGCGGTTTGTCGCAGTCCACGGTGTCCGCACACCTGGCGACCCTGCAACGCGCCGGCCTGATCAGCAGCCGCAAAGTCGGCCAGTGGCATTTTTTCAAACGCAACGAGGAAACCATCCAGGAGTTCCTTCGCACCTTCAGCAAAGAGCTCTGACCCTTTGGCCGATAAGGAATCAATCATGCCCCTCTCGCTACTCATTCTGGCCTTGAGCGCCTTCGCCATCGGCACCACCGAGTTCGTCATCATGGGCTTGCTGCCCGATGTGGCGGCGGACCTCGGTGTGTCGATCCCCGGCGCCGGCTGGCTGGTGACCGGTTACGCCCTGGGCGTGGCCATCGGCGCGCCGTTCATGGCACTGGCCACCGCCAGGCTGCCGCGCAAGGCCGCATTGGTAGCGTTGATGGGGATTTTCATCGTCGGCAACCTGCTCTGCGCCCTGGCCAGTGACTACAACGTCCTGATGTTTGCCCGTGTGGTCACCGCCCTGTGCCACGGCGCGTTCTTCGGCATCGGTTCGGTGGTGGCGGCAGGTCTGGTGCCGGCCAACAAACGTGCGTCGGCCGTGGCCCTGATGTTCACCGGCCTGACCCTGGCCAACGTCCTCGGCGTACCGCTGGGCACCGCGCTCGGTCAGGAAGCCGGTTGGCGTTCGACCTTCTGGGCAGTAACCGTGATTGGTGTGATTGCGCTGATCGGCCTGATCCGCTTCCTGCCGGCCAAGCGCGATGAAGAGAAACTCGACATGCGCGCCGAACTGCGCGCCCTCAAGGGGGCTGGTATCTGGCTGTCGTTGAGCATGACCGCCTTGTTCGCCGCGTCGGTCTTCACCTTGTTCACCTATGTCGCGCCGCTGTTGGGCGAAGTCACCGGTGTTTCCCCGCGTGGCGTGACCTGGACCCTGGTGCTCATCGGCCTGGGCCTGACAGTCGGCAACATCATCGGCGGCAAGCTGGCGGACAAAGGCATGGCGGCGACGCTGATCGGCGTGTTCATCACCATGGCGGTGGTCTCCACTGTGCTGACCTGGACCAGCGTGGCCCTGATCCCGACCGAAATCACCCTGTTCCTCTGGGCCACTGCGTGCTTTGCCGCCGTGCCGGCACTGCAAGTCAACGTGGTGACCTTCGGCAAGGCTGCACCGAACCTGGTGTCGACCCTGAACATCGGCGCCTTCAACGTCGGCAACGCACTCGGTGCCTGGGTCGGCGGCAGCGTCATCGCCCACGGCTTCGGCCTGACCCGCGTGCCGCTCGCGGCCGCCGCACTGGCGGTGCTCGCCCTGCTGGTGACCCTGATTACTTTCCGTCAGAGCGGCGACCCCGAACTGGCCCCTGTTACTTCTAACTGATCTCCAAAAGAGAGCTATTAAATGACGACTATTTTCGATCCGATCAAACTGGGCGACCTCGAGTTGGCCAACCGCATCATCATGGCACCGCTGACCCGCTGCCGCGCCGACGAAGGCCGTGTGCCGAACGCGCTGATGGCCGAGTATTACGTGCAGCGCGCCTCTGCCGGCCTGATCCTCAGCGAGGCCACGTCGGTCACGCCGATGGGCGTCGGATACCCGGACACTCCCGGCATCTGGTCCAACGACCAGGTGCGCGGCTGGAGCAACGTGACCAAAGCGATCCACGGCGCGGGCGGCAAAATCTTCCTGCAACTGTGGCACGTAGGTCGGGTTTCCCACCCTTCGTACCTGAACGGCGAAGCACCGGTCGCACCGAGTGCCATCCAGCCTAAAGGCCATGTCAGCCTGGTTCGTCCATTGGCCGACTACCCAACCCCGCGCGCCCTGGAAACCGCTGAAATCGCCGACATCGTCGACGCTTACCGTGTGGGGGCCGAGAATGCCAAGGCCGCCGGTTTCGACGGCGTGGAAATCCACGGCGCCAACGGTTACCTGCTCGACCAGTTCCTGCAAAGCAGCACCAACCAGCGCACTGACAACTATGGCGGCTCCCTGGAAAACCGTGCGCGCCTGTTGCTGGAAGTGACTGACGCCGCGATCGAAGTCTGGGGCGCAGGCCGCGTCGGCGTGCACCTGGCACCGCGCGCCGATTCCCATGACATGGGCGATGACAACCTGTCTGAGACCTTCACCTACGTTGCTCGTGAACTGGGCAAACGCGGCATCGCGTTCATTTGCTCTCGTGAGAAAGAAGGCGCCGACAGCCTCGGTCCGCAATTGAAAGCAGCCTTCGGCGGCCCGTACATCGCCAACGAGCGTTTTACCAAGGACAGCGCCAACGAGTGGCTGGCCAGTGGCAAGGCCGACGCGGTAGCGTTTGGTGTGCCATTCATCGCCAACCCGGACCTGCCGGCGCGCTTGAAGGCCGACGCGCCGCTGAACGAGCCGCGTCCGGAACTGTTCTACGGCAAGGGCCCGGTCGGTTATATCGACTATCCGACGCTGTAAGCCTCGACCGTTGAAATGCAAAAGCCCCGACTCGAAAGAGCCGGGGCTTTTGCGTATGGAAGATCAAAGGTCACTGAGGCAAATGCGATGCCTTTGGTCGGCTATTCGGCGCCCTTGTAGCCGGGGCGTTCACACTCATTCACATACTCGACACAAAATCCCTACAAAATACGTAGCTCGCTACCTATCAACCTGGCGAACGTACGTATATAAAAGCATCCCATTGCAAAAAGGCGCGCGAAGCAGGGACATTCCCTGCGTCATGCCTTGACACAAACGGATCCAATTACGCATTTTGTTTCAATTGCGCAGGCTGGGACTCAAGCGCAGCATATCCAAACCTGTGTCGACCCAACGCTCGGCTTCGATGTGCAGTTGAAAACTGTCGGGAGCCAACAGCCACTGATACAGGATGCCATCGATGTAGGCATGCAAGCTGATGGCCGCGCGGGCAGCGTCGAGGTTTTCCGGTAACTGCCCGCGATTCACCGCATTACTCAGGGCCAGCGCGATTCGCACATTGCAATCGAGACTGACCGTTCGGCGCTGCTGGCGCAGGTCGCACATTTCATCGGTGAATTCGCACTTATGAAACAGAATCTCGTTGATGCGTCGGGTTTTCGGGTCCATGGCAACTTGATGAAACAAATGAATCAGCAGTTTGCGCATGCAACCCAGCGGGTCGAGTTCGTCTTCGCTTTCACTGGCCTTGGCCATTTCATTCAGCGGCTCGTGCAGGGTATCGAGCATCGCCTGCAGCAGATCCGCCTTGTTACTGAAATGCCAGTAGATAGCCCCACGAGTCACCCCGGCCAGGGTAGCGATATCCGCCAGCGTCGTGCGTGCCACGCCCCGCTCGAAAAAAGCTTTTTCTGCCGCTTCGAGTATCTGGCTTCGGGTTTCTTGAGCTTCCTCTTTGGTGCGACGGACCATGGCAGTAAAACCTCAATCAGAGTGCCTCAGCGATGTCTGAACATCCGCTGAATAGAAGTGAGGCGAGCGCTTTCGGGCTTCGCCTCAGGCCTACAATTCAAATCTTTGGACGGCTTTTGTAACGGTGTGGGTACGCCGCCAAGGTATTTACAAACAAGCATGAATGTAAGTATATTCCTTAGCAAGCTACTTATCCACCCGGTAAAATTTTTTAACCTTCCACCTTTCTTGTGCGCAACTTGCGCGCCTGACCCGAGGATCTTCATGCAATTCAAGCCAGCTGTTACCGCTCTGGTTACTGCCCTCGCCCTGGCATCGCTGCTCAGCGGATGTAAAAAGGAAGAGGCGGCACCTGCCGCACCCACCCCTCAGGTCGGCGTCGTAACCCTGCAACCACAAGCCTTCACCCTGACGTCTGAACTTCCGGGGCGCACCAGTGCGTTCCGCATTGCCGAAGTTCGCCCACAGGTCAACGGCATCATTCTCAAACGACTGTTCAAGGAAGGCGGCGACGTCAAGGCCGGTCAGCAGCTGTATCAGATCGACCCGTCGGTCTATGACGCGACCCTGAAAAGCGCCGAAGCCAACCTGCGTTCGACCAAATCGATCTCCGATCGCTACAAGCAACTGGTCGACGAACAGGCCGTCAGCCGTCAGGAATACGACACGGCACTGGCCAACCGCCTGCAATCGGAAGCCTCCCTGCAGACCGCCCAGATCAACGTGCGCTACACCAAGGTCTACGCACCGATCTCCGGTCGAATCGGCCGTTCATCGGTGACGGAAGGCGCGCTGGTCAGCAGCGGCCAGAGCGACGCCATGGCGGTCATCCAGCAACTGGACCCGATCTATGTCGACGTGACCCAGTCCTCGGTGGAGCTGCTTGAGCTGCGCCGCGAACTGGAAAGCGGTCGTCTGCAAAAAGCCGGCGACAATGCCGCCGCGGTCAAGCTGACCCTGGAAGACGGCAGCCAGTACGCCGTGGACGGCAAGCTCGAGTTCTCTGAAGTCTCGGTAGACCAGACCACCGGTTCCGTGACTTTGCGCGCGGTGTTCCCGAACCCTGATCACACCCTGCTGCCGGGCATGTTCGTTCACGCTCAGTTGCAATCCGGGGTGAATAGCGCGGCGATTCTCGCTCCGCAACAAGGTGTGACCCGCGACCTCAAAGGCACCCCGACCGCGCTGGTCGTGGGTCCGGACAACAAGGTCGAACTGCGTCAGCTCAAGGCCAGCCGTACTGTCGGCAACCAATGGCTGATTGAAGACGGCCTGAAGGCAGGCGATCGCCTGATCACTGAAGGGCTGCAATTCGTCAGACCTGGTGTTGAAGTCAAGGCCACTGAAGCCACCAACGTCAACGCCAAGAGCCCGGTCCCCGCACAGGCAGCCAAAGTCGCTGTCGGCGGCAAAGGGGAGTAAACCATGTCGAAATTTTTTATCGACCGTCCGATTTTCGCCTGGGTAATTGCCCTGGTGATCATGCTGGTCGGGGCTTTATCGATCCTCAAGCTGCCCATCAACCAATACCCGAGCATTGCGCCTCCGGCCATTGCGATCTCCGTGACTTACCCTGGCGCGTCTGCACAAACCGTGCAGGACACCGTGGTGCAGGTGATCGAGCAACAGCTCAACGGTATCGACAACCTGCGTTATGTCTCGTCGGAAAGTAACTCCGACGGCAGCATGACCATTACCGCGACCTTCGAGCAGGGCACCAGCTCCGATACCGCGCAGGTTCAGGTCCAGAACAAACTGAACCTGGCCACCCCACTGCTGCCGCAAGAAGTGCAGCAGCAAGGCATCCGCGTGACCAAGTCGGTGAAAAACTTCCTGATGGTCATCGGCGTGGTGTCGCGCGACGGCAGCATGACCAAGGACGACCTGTCCAACTACATCGTGTCGAACATGCAGGACCCGATCTCGCGGACCGCCGGTGTCGGTGACTTCCAGGTCTTCGGTGCCCAGTACGCGATGCGGATCTGGCTCGATCCGGCCAAGTTGAACAACTTCAACCTGACCCCGGTGGACGTGAAAACCGCCATCGCGGCGCAGAACGTCCAGGTCTCGTCCGGTCAACTCGGCGGCTTGCCCGCCCTGCCCGGCCAGCAACTGAACGCTACGATCATCGGCAAGACCCGTCTGCAGACCGCCGAGCAGTTCAAGGAAATCCTGCTCAAGGTCAACAAGGACGGCTCGCAGGTTCGCCTCAAAGACGTCGCCGAAGTAGGCCTGGGTGGCGAGAACTACAGCGTCAGCGCCCAGTTCAACGGCAGCCCGGCTTCCGGTCTGGCAGTAAAGCTGGCCAACGGTGCCAACGCCCTCGACACCGCAAAAGCCTTGCGCAAAACCATCAACGACCTGAAGCCGTTCTTCCCGCAAGGGATGGAAGTGGTGTTCCCGTACGACACCACCCCGGTGGTGACCGAGTCGATCAAAGGCGTGGTTGAAACCCTGGTCGAAGCGATCGTGCTGGTGTTCCTGGTGATGTTCCTGTTCCTGCAAAACTTCCGCGCCACCGTCATCACCACAATGACCGTGCCGGTGGTATTGCTGGGTACATTCGGGATCCTCGCGGCATTTGGCTTCAGCATCAACACCCTGACCATGTTCGGCATGGTGCTGGCCATCGGCTTGCTGGTGGACGATGCCATCGTCGTGGTGGAAAACGTCGAACGGGTCATGAGCGAAGAAGGCCTGTCACCCAAGGAGGCCACCAAGAAATCCATGGGGCAGATCCAGGGTGCGCTGGTCGGTATTGCCCTGGTGTTGTCGGCGGTACTGCTGCCGATGGCGTTCTTCAGTGGCTCCACCGGTGTGATCTACAAGCAGTTCTCGATCACCATCGTTTCGGCCATGGCCTTGTCGGTGCTGGTTGCATTGATCTTCACCCCGGCGCTTTGCGCCACCATGCTCAAGGCGATTCCGAAAGGCGAGCACGGCACGCCGAAACGCGGCTTCTTCGGCTGGTTCAACCGCAACTTCGACCGTGGCGTCAAAAGCTACGAGCGCGGCGTCGGCAACATGCTCGCGTACAAGGCTCCGTACCTGCTGGCGTACCTGATCATCGTGGTCGGCATGATCTGGCTGTTCACCCGCATTCCAACGGCGTTCCTGCCGGAAGAAGACCAGGGCGTACTGTTTGCCCAGGTGCAAACCCCGGCCGGTTCCAGCTCCCAGCGCACGCAAGTGGTCGTGGATGAAATGCGCGAGTTCCTGCTGCGGCCGAGCAAGGATGGCGGCGAAGGCGATGCGGTGGCCTCGGTGTTTACCGTGACCGGCTTCAACTTCGCCGGCCGTGGCCAGAGTTCGGGCATGGCGTTCATCATGCTCAAACCGTGGGACGAACGTAACGCCGACAACAGCGTGTTCAACCTGGCAGCCCGTGCCCAACAGCACTTCTTTACCTTCCGCGATGCCATGGTGTTTGCCTTTGCGCCACCAGCGGTACTGGAACTGGGTAACGCCACCGGTTTCGACGTGTTCCTTCAGGACCGCGCCGGTATCGGTCACAACAAGCTGATGGAAGCCCGTAACCAGTTCCTCGGCATGGCGGCGCAAAGCAAGGTCCTGTCGCAAGTCCGTCCGAACGGCCTGAACGACGAGCCGCAGTACCAGCTGGAAATCGACGATGAGAAGGCCAGCGCCCTGGGCGTGACCCTCACTGACATCAACAACACCCTGTCGATTGCCCTGGGCAGTAGCTATGTGAACGACTTCATCGACCGCGGTCGTGTGAAGAAGGTTTACGTGCAAGGCCTGCCCGGCGCTCGCATGAGCCCTGAAGACCTGAAGAAGTGGTACGTACGCAACAGCGCCGGCACCATGGTTCCGTTCTCGGCGTTCGCCAGGGGTGAATGGATCTACGGTTCGCCGAAACTGGCCCGTTACAACGGCGTGGAAGCGATGGAAATCCTCGGTGCCCCGGCGCCCGGCTATTCCACCGGTGAAGCCATGGCCGAAGTCGAAGCCCTGGCCAAGAAACTGCCGGCAGGTGTCGGTATTTCCTGGACCGGCCTGTCGTACGAAGAGCGCCTGTCCGGCTCGCAAGCGCCAGCGCTGTACGCCTTGTCGCTGCTGATGGTGTTCCTGTGTCTGGCAGCGTTGTATGAAAGCTGGTCGATCCCGATCGCGGTCATGCTGGTCGTGCCGCTGGGGATCATCGGCGCGCTGATGGCGACCAGCCTGCGCGGCCTGTCCAACGACGTGTATTTCCAGGTGGGGCTGTTGACCACCATCGGTCTGGCGGCGAAAAACGCCATTCTGATCGTCGAGTTCGCCAAGGAGCTGCATGAGCAAGGGCGTAGCCTGCGCGATGCAGCGATCGAAGCCTGCCGGATGCGTCTGCGACCGATCATCATGACCTCGCTCGCATTCGTGCTCGGCGTGGTACCGCTGGCCATTTCCACGGGCGCAGGTTCGGGTAGCCAACATGCGATCGGTACCGGGGTGATTGGCGGTATGCTCACGGCCACGATCCTGGCGATCTTCTGGGTTCCATTGTTCTTCGTCACCGTGTCGTCCATGGGCCAGCGCAAACTCGCCGACCAGGATGACGCCATTGAAACTTCTCAAGAGGCTGGCTAATGAGCAAGTCGCTACTCTCCCTGGCAGTCACCGCTTTCGTGCTGAGTGGCTGCTCGCTGATACCCGATTATCAGCGGCCTGAAGCACCGGTGGCGGGCCAATACCCGCAAGGCCCGGCGTATTCGCCGGCCCAGGCGCCTAACCAGGCCGCCGCTGAACAGGGCTGGAAGCAGTTTTTCCACGACCCGGCGCTGCAACAGGTGATTCAGACCGCGCTGGAGAACAACCGTGACCTGCGCGTCGCGGCGCTGAACATCGACGCTTATGCGGCTCAATACCGCAACCAGCGCGCCGACCTGTTCCCGGCGGTTTCGGCCACCGGCAGCGGTAGTCGTCAGCGGGTTCCGGCACGGGCCTCGCAAACCGGCGAAGCGAACATCAGCAGTTCCTACTCGGCCACCGTCGGCATCAGCGCCTACGAACTCGACCTGTTCGGTCGGGTGCGCAGCCTGAGCGAAGAAGCCCTGCAGAAGTACTTCGCCACTGAAGAAGCACGGCGCAGCACGCAGATCAGTCTGGTGGCCAGCGTGGCCAATGCCTACCTGACCTGGCAGGCCGACAAGGAACTGCTGAAGCTGACCCAGGAAACCCTCGGTGCCTTCGAGGAGAGCTACAAGCTCACCTCGCGCAGCAACGAAGTGGGCGTAGCCTCGGCGCTGGATCTGGCCCAGTCACGTACCTCGGTGGAAAACGCTCGTGCGCAACAGGCCAAATACACCCGTCAGGTCGCCCAGGATGAAAACAGCCTGGTGTTGCTGCTCGGCACCGGAATCCCGGCCAATCTGCAAGCAGCCAAGCCTCTGTCGGACGACCTGCTGAGCGATGTGCCGGCGGGCCTGCCGTCGGACTTGCTGCAACGTCGCCCGGACATCCTCCAGGCCGAATACAACCTCAAGGCCGCCAACGCCAACATCGGCGCGGCGCGGGCGGCGTTCTTCCCGAGCATCAGCCTGACCGCCAATGCCGGCTCGCTGAGCCCGGACTTGTCCGGTCTGTTCAAGGGCGGTTCGGGCACCTGGTTGTTCCAGCCGCAAATCAACCTGCCGATCTTCAACGCCGGCAGCCTGCGCGCCAGCCTGGATTACTCCAAGATCCAGAAAGACATCAGCGTGGCGAACTACGAGAAGTCCATTCAAACGGCCTTCCAGGAAGTCGCCGATGGCCTGGCTGCACGCCAGACCTACACCGAGCAGTTGCAGGCTCAGCGTGATTTCGTCAGCGCCAACCAGGACTACTACCGTCTGGCCGAGCGTCGTTATCGCATCGGGGTCGACAGCAACCTGACCTTCCTCGACGCCCAGCGCCAGCTGTTCAGTGCCCAACAGGCGCTGATCACCGACCGCCTGGCGCAGCTGACCAGCGCGGTCAACCTGTACAAGGCGTTGGGCGGTGGCTGGAATGAACAGACGGCGAAGAACGAGCCGTTGAAAGAAGAAGCGCCGAAGATGAAGTTGTTCTGATAGCGCCGTAAACACGAAGCCCACCGTTTGGTGGGCTTTTTGTTGGCCGCGAAAAAGGCAGTGCTTACGTATCAGCCCCCGACTCCATTGACCAGAAACACCGGTTCTTCCAGATAATCGAGCCCCAAGCGGTTTTCGAACATTTCGTCGCGTAACGCTGCGGTCGTGAAACTGCCCAGGCCCAGCGCGGTGGCCAGCAGGGAAAAGGTCTGACTCAGATGCCCGGCATCCATCAGCGCCACCCGCAATGCGCGGCTGAATTCGTATTTCCAGGCCATCCGCTCGACCCGCGCCGTGGAAACGAACACCGCTGCCGCCTCCTCTATCCATGTCTGACCACCACAGGCCTCGCTGATCCAGACCCGTGGATCTTCCAGGGAAAGCAGCTCCAGCCCGTGACGACGCACCGAATAATGGTAAAGCCCCCGCTCGAAACCTTGCACATTCATCAGCACCGCATACACCTCGGTGCCCTGCAACGATCCGCCCGCCGGCGAGGTTTTCTTCAGGAAGTAGTCGCCCATGCGGTTGTGCTGCACGACGGTCGCGCCCCAGGTGTAGTAGAGCAACAAAGACAGTTGTTCCGAACTCAACGGCTGATCACTGAAGGTTCGCGACGTGCGGCGATTGCACAGCGAGTCCAGCAGCGTCGGCTGAGCGATCGCACAGGCAGGCAGCAGCGGGTTTTCCAGGGCGATGAACGGATGGGACCAGTAGTCCTTGAACGCCGACGGCTGAGGTTGCGCCGAGGTCTTTTGCTCCAGCTCCGTTTCCAGCTCGGCGACGCTGATGTAGGGCGTGTGCGAGCCGGTCCGGGTACTCAGGTAAAACTCCAGCGCTGCATCCCAACGGGTCCAAAGGTTGAGCGAATGCTTACCCTGGTTATACGTGACCGAACACGATTGATTCACCACGGGCAGCAAAACACCGTGGCTGACCAGCGTCTTCAGGAATGCCAGGTTGTCGTCCTGCGCCGGACTCTGCAAAACCCCCGGCAGCAACAAGGCACTCTCCAGCGTCTGTGGGCTCAGGAAGTGGCGCAGTAACGGCAGCAACGTCACGTCAAACTCCAGGCTCAAGTCCTGCTGCCGGTCCCGGATAAAAAACGACGCTGAGCCAACGCTGAGCCAGGTGCTTTCCCTGAGTTTCAGCAGGGTCTGCGCGCCCTCCGACGGCGTCTGTTGATCGCCCTGTTGATCAAGCCCCTGCCAGAACAGGGCCTTGGGCCTCAAGGACTTGATGACCTTGATCAAGGTCAACAGTTCCGCGTCATCGGTTTTGCGCGAAATATCCCACTCCAGGGTGATCGCTTTCACCGGGGATGACTTAAACAATTCACGCAAAATGTCCCAATCCCGCCGTGGATGGCTGGTGTGAATCTCAATCAACCGGTCCAGCGGCAACGAACGCAAATAGTCGTTCAGGTCGTAACCCTGGGTTCTGGCGGTCGTGATCGCGCTGTCGAGATCCAGCAAAAATCCCGAGCCGCTGCGCGCCACCACACTGGAAATGAACTCGCCTTCGGACTGCTCTTGTGCGCCCGGCAACGAAAACAACCGCGGTGCGTTTTCCAGCACCAACAGCGTTGCCGTCAGCTCGCGCAATTCGATGGCATTGGCCACCACCGTGTCCGCCACCTCTTGGGCCAGGGTCGGCAAAATGAAGTGCTGCGTATCGCCACCGTGGAAACGCGACCAGGAAATATGCTCGGCCAGCCACGGCGAGCGGGTTTTGTCGCACAGTCGCCGCGTCATGTGCAGAAACTCGCGATCCATCGCAATGCCCACGCTGCCCAGGGACAAACTGGACGAGTGCAGCAGGCTCGGTACTCGAGCGCTGACGTCAAGTAAACGAGGCTGCAGGATGCAATGGGTCGGCTGAAACTCGACGTAATCGAAATGCGGCAGGCCTTCAGCGAGAATTCGCTCGACAGTCGGGTCAAGTCCATCCTCCGACCGGTCATCCTGTGCCCTGCGCCGTGGCAAATGGTATTCCAGCCCTACGCCGGCCTCGGGATAGGACGAGGCATCAAACATCCCCATGTGAGCCTCCCCGGCTTCAGGCGGTCAGACCCAGCAAGCGTTGTTGCTCAGTATCAGTCCCCGATATCGCCAACAGCCCGGCATATTGGTTTTCCTGTGCTCTGACCTCTTTGGCGAGGTTTTCCAGAAGTTGACGTCCTTGTGGGGTGAATTCAGTGCTGGCCTCAAAGTCCGGCAATGCCTTGATCAAGCCTCGCAGAATGTACAACAGACGGTTTTGCGCCCTCTGCAGCTCTTCGGTCGAACGCGAACGAACCCGCCCCAGGTATTTGACCAACGCGATGTACACGTAAAACGCGTGGAAGTAGCCATAAAAGTCACGCTTCTGTCCCGACCACGGCAAGGTGTACAAAGGCTCCCGCGAGGTCTCTTCCTTAACGACCGGGCACGCCTCGACAATGTGATAGAGCAACTGATGAGTGGCCTCATGCACCAGGGACTCTTCCAGATCGAGTATCGAATCATCCCGGCTCGACAACAGGATGATTCCGGTGAAACGGGACGCCGAACAGCTTCGAAATGAACCATCGGGCAAATAAAAAATCGACTTGACCAGTTTTTTGATTTGCTCACGGCAGGCGGGCCATGTGTGCTCTATGCGCAACAGGGCAATATTCACCACGTCGCAAAAAAACCGTACGGAGTAACCGCTACGCTCCAACTGTTTGCGGACGGCTTCATCCTCCGGAAACTCATAGCTGGGCGGCATCACTATCGCTACCAGCGGATCGACATCAAATCGATGCACAGGGGGGCAATAATGATTCACGCGGGAACTATCGGATGCTTTGACACGCACTAACATCTCTGGAAATTCAAACAGCATTTTTTCCAGCTCACTCCTGTCCTCGGTCTTTTTCGTGATGACCAGATTGGCATAATGAGCCGTCAGCACATTCCACACTTGAAACACCGGATCATTAATAATCAAGCGCTGTTCACGGGTTGGAGGAACGATAAGATTAAACGCCTGTTCAAAAAACTCTGCCAGATGTGGAGCGTTGGGAAACAACTGAAAAAGTTCGGTGTACAGCGCAACAAAGCTGGTGTATCGATTTCGACTGACACGCTCCAGCAAGACTTCAAATCGCGAAGGCTCCGAATCCGCAAGGAAGGTCGTACCCTGAAATAAATCCTCGACCGAGAGCTCACGTTGACCACTGTTACCGATGTCCATTTCTCAACCTTCCCTTAGGTTGGCGGCAACGGCTTCGCCATTGTCAGACTGGCAATGCCATAACCCAGTTGTTCATAAAGACGACGCGCCGCATCGTTGCGACCAAAGACATGCAACCGCACTTCCTTGCATCCCGCCTGGCTCGCCCATGACTCCAGGGCCAGCAGCGATTGTTTTGCATAACCCTGGCGGCGTTCGCCGGGGTCAATGTAAATATCCAGAATGAAGGCGATCCGACCGGCGCCAGCGTGTCGTTCGGCAACCCATAATTCACCGATGCGCCGCGCTTGATCCTGGATTACCCAGAGTTGATTCTTTTCAGTCAATCGCCCTTGCGGCAACAATTGCTCGAAGACGCTGCGTGCCCTTTGCGACGCCTCCTCCTGGCCCCACTCGCCGGCGGCGACCATCCCGTCGCCATATTCAGCAAGCGCTCTGTCGGCGAACGTAGCAAAGTCCGCGTCATTCATTGGAGCCAAGGTGACAGACATGCGTCATTCACTCCGTGCCCGAGTGCTTCAGGTCATGAGTCTGATAAGGCCATTCGGCGTACCACCGTAAAGCCCACCTTTCGTGGCACGCCAAATGGCATCACCCACCGTTAATCCATGCGCGCTTGTTGCTGCTGGTTCTGTGTATCAAATACCGCGCGTATCCCCAGGTTGCTCCGAATGCTGGAGGAAGCTGCCGTCAGTTTTGCAGCATCAATACCTTTAACCGCCGCGATCTCGTCAGTACTTAAGTGCACGCCAATATTTTTAGCCGCCCCTGCCGGATCACTGTGTAAGGCGCTGGCAAATTTTTCGTCCAGCACGGCCCGTCCCAGAACCGAGGCCAAACGTTCCTGATTGACTTTATTACCCATGGTACTTCTCCTTGTTATTTCGGCATGACGAAAAACATCCCCTGACGAAGCATGAGAATTTCTTTTGCCCGCCTGAGGAATTTGAATATAGCAAGGCCTCTTTTCTTTTCCAGCCAAGCCCATGGCTCTCTTTAAATCTTTTTACGATAACCGACAACACCAATTCTTAAGTTTAACCGGTGATTATTGATCTACCTTTAATGACAGCCAGCACTGTAGGAAACGTCTTACAACTAAAGCAATAAACACTTCCATCTAACATCAACAAAGCAACAAGGCGCCATTAATAGAACACACCTGCGGATGCACCTTATCAACCCGAATAACTATGGGATTTTATTAAGAATGCCTCATATCGTCCGCGCCCAGGCAGACGTCGATTAGTGTTCGTTAATCGCCCAAAACCCCATCCCCCCCAATTGAATCCCCCCGCCCATCCCTCGCACCATTGTCCGCACCTGCAAAAATCAATAACAACAAGGTCCGACACCATGACTACGCGCCCTCTGCGCTCCGGCTGATCTCGCCCGCCCCCTTATCCGAATTCGATTTTTTGTCTGCGACCCCTTGGTTGCGGCTGTGTACTGCCTTATCCCTGACAATTAGAGAGACCCGAGCCCATGACTTCCTCCACCACGCAGTATTTGTTTCCCAGCCTGATCGCCATCGCATTGGCCGGCGTGGCCCTGCCCGCCTTGGCCGAGGAAGCGGGCTTTGTAGAAGGAGCCAAGGTCAACCTGAACCTGCGTAACTTCTACATCAACCGTAACTTCACCAATCCGACCAAGAGCCAGGGCAAGGCTGAAGAGTGGACGCAAAGCTTTATCCTCGACGCCAAATCCGGGTTCACCCAAGGCACCGTCGGGTTCGGCATGGACGTGCTGGGGTTGTATTCGGTCAAGCTCGACGGCGGTAAAGGCACCGGTGGGACGCAGTTGCTGCCGCTGGATCACGATGGTCGCCCGGCGGACAACTTCGGTCGCACCAACGTGGCGTTCAAGGCGAAGCTGTCCCAGACCGAAGTGAAGGTCGGCGAATGGATGCCGGTGCTGCCGATCCTGCGTTCGGACGACGGTCGCTCGCTGCCGCAAACCTTCCGTGGCGGCCAGATCACTTCGAAGGAAATCGATGGCCTGACGCTCTACGGCGGCCAGTTCCGCGCCAACAGCCCGCGCGACGACAGCAGCATGAATGACATGTCGATGACCGGCAAAGCGGCCTTCAAGTCAGACCGCTTCAACTTCCAGGGCGTCGAATACGCCTTCAACGACAAGCGCACTCAGATCGGCTTGTGGAATGCTGAACTCAAAGACATCTACAGCCAGCAATACGTCAACCTGATCCACACCCAACCGCTGGGCGACTGGACCCTGGGCGCCAACCTCGGGTTCTTCTACGGCAAGGATGACGGCAGCGCCCGGGCGGGCGAGCTGGACAACAAAACCTGGTCGGGCCTGTTCTCGGCCAAATACGGTGGCAACACCTTTTACGTCGGCCTGCAAAAACTCACCGGCGATAACGCCTGGATGCGGGTCAACGGCACCAGCGGCGGCACCCTGGCCAACGACAGTTACAACGCCAGCTATGACAACGCCAAGGAAAAATCCTGGCAAGTGCGCCACGACTACAACTTCGCCGCTCTGGGCGTGCCGGGCCTGACCCTGATGAACCGCTACATCAGCGGCGACAACGTCCACACCGCCACCACCAGCGACGGCAAGGAATGGGGCCGCGAAAGCGAACTGGGTTATACCGTGCAAAGCGGCGCACTCAAAGACCTCAACGTCAAATGGCGCAACTCCACCATCCGCCGCGACTTCAGCAACAACGAGTTCGATGAGAACCGGCTGATCGTCAGCTATCCGATCAGCCTGCTGTAACCCCAAAACCAA